>NZ_JBEXHW010000036.1:0-67777 GCF_040608235.1 Streptomyces sp. NPDC005202
GCATTGTTCCTCGGCCGCGCGCCGGTCCAACGCACGGGACGCAACATGCTCAACAGCCGCCTGTTGACGTGCTCGGGGCTGCTGCCCGCCGCCGCGCGGTCTGCTCCGCAGACACAACGCGCCGCCGCTACGCGGCGGAAGACTAGCCCTGCTCCGCAGGGCTACCCGTCACTCCGTGACGGGAAGTGATCCACTCCGTGGATCACGACGTGGATCGGTCGGTGGCGCGGTGAGCGGATCGCGGAGCGATCGGCTCACCGCGTCACCTCGGGTCTGTTGTACGTGCAACTCGCTTGTTCGTTTAGGTTTTTGAGAAGTCGTCCGCTCCGCGCCCGACTTCAGTCTGGCTACTAGCCGGGGTGGCTCTCGTCGCGGCGCGGTTCCAGGGAAGATGCCTACTCGGGAACGGGAGTCTGATCGGTTTGACCACCGCCCTATGGGGCCGGGTGCCTGACGGATGCTCACAATCGCTTCGATGGAAGCATAAAAACTATGGAGTATCCGAGATGCGGGCGCTCTCTTCTTCGGGAACGATGGCTCGGTGTTGAGCCAGTCCTGGCCAAGAACTGGACTTGGTGATGCGGGGGTTGGCCCGTCTTCCGCTTCAGCCCTTGCTGCATCTCGCCCTGGTTTTCGAACTCCATTGTGAACATGGGGCCTTGTAGGGCGATGCCTGGACCGCGGCGTTGTCTGGGGGCTCTTGTGCGTAAACCCGGGGCAACTTGCACCGGCCCGGTCGGGATAGCCGAGAAGGTCGCCCCGGTTCTGACGCCTGATGAGCTTGGGGTTCTGTAGAGCTCACGGTGCTGCCGAGGCGCCCCGCAGGATCAAGGTCTTGCTGCTGTATCGCGCGATGGCATGTGAGACGTCTTCACCGACATCCCCAACCGCCTGCCTGACGCAGCATCACTCCGGAGGAGACTCCTGCTTGGGGGCACTTCTCTGTCTTGCGGCTTGATGCTCTTACTCGGATTTGCTGGCGCTCCAGTCCGCTTGAAGGATCTGTGCCATCAAGTGGTCTTGTTCTGCGGTGAGTTGGTTGGCGTTCCGTTTGGAACGTGCCTTGCAGAGCCACGGTCCGATCATGATGCGTTCTCCGTCGACCTCGACCCATTCCCGGGCGCCGGGCGGGCGGTTCCAGCGCTCGACGAAGAGCCGGAGGATCTGTGCGGTCTGCTCGAAGGAGCGACGGGGCCGCTTGGGTGCGGGTGGGCTCATCGGCCTTGTAGGGGTTAGGGAGATGGCGGTCGGGGTGAGCTGGAGGCGGGTCAGGAGGTCGCGTTGTCCGGGGGTGAGCTGGTTCCAGGTGGAGAACTGGCGGTGCAGCCAGATTCCTACCTTCACCTCGTCGATCACTGTGTCGCGGCGCAGTGTGGTGGGGCTGTGGCCGGCTTCGATGTGGCGTCGTAGGAGGTGGTATTTGCGGTGCCAGTCGGGGCCGTGCGGGAGGGTCCAGTGGGGGTCGAGGGCGGCGAGCTGGGCGTGGCGGTCGGGGTGGATGCGGTTGTTGCGGGCGAGGGCTCGTTGGCTGATGAGGAATTGGCCGCCGGGTTGGTGGAGGGGGATGGCGAGATGGCCGTGCTCGGTGTGGAAGGTGGTGATGGTGGTGAGGTGGCCCTGCCAGGTTGCTTCGTGGTCGTCCCAGATCATGCCGAGCGCGTCGAGTTCGGCGGTCCAGTCCTCGGTGAGGAGGCCTTGTCTGCGGGCGGTGCGCTGGCCGTCGATGAAGGTGCCGAGTCGGTAGCCGTAGGCATCTTCGTAGTCGGTGGGGACGCGTAGGTGCTGGTGTTCGGCGTGGAAGCGGGTCGCGGCCGCGAGGCCTGCCCGGCGTGGGGCGGAGAGGGTTGCGTTGTCGGCGGGCCAGGCGATCAGGTCCATTGCCTGGGCGATGGCGTCGGGGTCGAGGGTGAAGTCGAAGCGGTAGCGGCGTGCGAGGAGCGTGCGGGTGCCTTGTTCCAGGCGCACGTCGAGGTGGCCGTGCTGGAGGTGGAAGTCGGTGGCGACCTCTAAGGCGGCCTCCCATACGCGGTTGGGGGCCATGACGTCGTTCAGGTCGAGGACGGGGATGATCTCGTCGGCGCGTTCCGGGCGCGGGGCGATCTGGGGAGTGTCGGTGGGGTCGCTCGGGTACCGGAAGTGGTCGACGAGGTGGAAGGTGTGCTCGTCGTAGACGTCGAGGTCGATGAGGACCCGGTAGATCAGGTGGAAGGCGGTCTTCTTGACGGCCTCCTCGAGGGTTTCGCCGGGTGCCATGTAGATGGGGATGACGATGGTGGAGATCTTGCCGTCGCCGGGGGTTTGGCGCAGTGCGCGTCCGATGGACTGGATGATGTCGATGCTGCTGGTCTTGGGGTGGGCGAAGAGCAGGGAGTCGATGGCGGGGATGTCGACGCCTTCGGCGCAGCAGCGGCAGTTGGTGAGGACGGCCCGGCGGGGCGGCTGCTGTGAGGCGGCAGTGTTGAGGGGCGCGGAGGCGAAGTCGGTGTAGTTCTTGTGGCGTTCGAAGGGGGTCTGTCGGGAGCTGACGGTGCCGACCTGCAGGGGGGCGTGGTAGGCCGGGGGCATGAGGGCCGCGGTCTCGTGGAGTGTTTCGGCGAAGACGTCCGCCGCGGCGATGCACGGGTGGAAGGTCAGCGTGCGGCGCAGGTCGTAGCGGTGCTGGGCGACCAGCAGGGCGACTTGGGCGGCTGCGGCACGCAAGGCCTCGCCGGTCCAGGTGTGTGCGGGGAGCCGGTTCAGGAGGCCGCGCAGGTCTTCGTCTCTGATCACGACGCCGGCGATGCGGTAGTCGGCGAGGAGCCCCTCGTCGATCGCTTCCCTCAGGGAGATGCGGTAGACGACGGGTCCGTAGATGCTCACGTCGTCCATGGAGGCGATGACGGTGTTGGGACTGATGCCTTTGGCGCGGGCTTTCTTCTCGTCGAAGACGCGGGGCGTCGCGGTCATGTAGAGGCGGTGGCGGGCGGGCAGTTGGTCGTCGTGGTGGATGCGGGCCCAGGGTTTGTCGTAGTCACCGGCTGTGCGGTGGGCTTCGTCGGCGACCACGACGTCCCAGCGGGGCAGGTGGAAGTCGCGGTGGGCTTCGACGACCTTGTCCAGGGAGTCGTAGGTGCAGAACACGTTGAGCGGTCCCTGGGTGTCGGCTGCCTGCCAGGCCAGGTCGTCGGCGGTGTTGACCATGGTGAGGATGCCGGCCAGGTACGGGTCTGCCGGGTGGCTTGAGGAGCAGACGCCGAGGAGCGGCCGGGACGTCCTTCGCTGTGCCATTTCGCGGCGGTCTGCTCAAGGAGTCGCAGGGAGGGGACTGCCACCAGGGAGGCGCCTTCGGGCGCGGTTTCCTGGACGATGTGCAGGGCCACCAGGGTCTTTCCGGTGCCGGTGGCCATGTAGACGCTGACGCGGCGGTAGCCCTCGATGAAGCTGCTGGCGGAGGTGTCGACGGCGATTTGCTGGCCTCCGCGCAGGCGGGTCTTCAGGCGCGGGCCGGTCGCGGGGGCGGGGGCGGTCGCGTCCGGGCGGATGCGTGTCGTCGTGGCCATGGTCCTCCCCCGGTGACGGTGTGCACAGGCACCTGGTTCACAGGGTGGAAGGGGTGTGCGAGGCCGTGGCTGGGCGTTCGCCTGGGTTCACCTGAACGAGTGTCGGTGTTCTTGACCGCCTGTTGGCGGGTCGGTCACGGTGACCCGTGGTGGCGGCTTCGGCGGAAGGGCAGCGGTGCTGGACGATCCCGGTCTGTACGGGCCTCGCAGGCCGCTGCCGCTGCGCGTGCGGCCGGTGCCGGGTGAGTCGACGGGGTCGTTCGTGAACCGGCTCGCGCACGCCAACGGCCTGGGTCTGGCTGCTTTCCTCGACCGGGTCGGGCAGGGCGAGGCATCCGCGGACCCCGAGCGGGTGGAGAAGTACCCGCAGTGCACCGAGATGTACGTGAACGAGGCGGGGCTGCGCTATCTGGCTGTCCTGGCTGACCGGGCGGCTGATCTTCTGCAGCAGGATCTGCCCAGCCTGGGCGCGGAGCGCCTGCTGCCAGGCCAGGAGGCGGCGGAGTGGAGGTGGCCCTGGGAGCCTGTGGCGGGGCACCTCGTGCGGTCCTGCCCGCTGTGCGCTGATGCCCTGGGGGTCGGCGAGGCGGTGTGGCTGATGTCGCCGGACAGCTGGCAGGTCTGTCTGCGGCACGGTTACTGGTCGGACGACTCCCGCGGCCGCGGTCCGGACTTCGTGCAGCTGGCCGAGCTGCACGAGACGATGGCGGCGCACCAGGTGCGGCAGCAGCTGGCCGAACGGTGGGGGCCGGCCGGCGAGGAGTTGTTCGCCGATGCCTTCCAGGTGGCGGTGTACTGGTGGACGCGGATGCCGGACACCGTGTGCTGGGTGCGGCGGGCCTGGACGGGCGGGCTGGACGCCTGGGAGATGCGGGCGGCCCCGCTGGTGATCTACCCGGAGGCCGCGGAACTCGCGCACGCCATGCTGGACTTCGAATGCGCGGGGCGGCGGGATGCGGCGGACCGGGCCCGATGGCTTGCAGGCGTGGAGCAGTTGATGGCCGGGTGGGGGGTGGATGTGGCTGAAGGACGTCAGGCGCTGCTGATGTGGCTGGGGCGTCACTGTAGGGGGGTGGCCGCGCCGTCCGGTCCGGCGGGCCGGAGCGAGCTGCTGCTTGGGGCGGGGCACAGCCGGATCGCGTCCCGGACCGGTCCGGTGAGCCAACGCTCGTGCCTGACCTGGCAGTTGGGCATGGCGGCCGCCGACATGTAGGCGTCATAAGAGTGGAGGGTCCACAACCGTACGGTTGTGGACCCTCCACCTTGCAGTAGCGGGGACAGGATTTGAACCTGCGACCTCTGGGTTATGAGCCCAGCGAGCTACCGAGCTGCTCCACCCCGCGTCGGTTCGCACCACCGTACGCCATGGCGGCAGGCGCTGGAGACCATTATGGGCCGGGGCCGTACGGTTCCGAATCCTTCTGGCCCTTGAGGCCGGCCTGACCTGGCCGTAGTTGCGGCGTCCAGCGCGCCGACCCCGCTCATCGTCCAGGTCTCGTGGCCCATTTCCCGGTCCGGAGCCTGTTGGTCCGGCAGTGGAATACTGACTCGCCATGACACTGGCTCACGCCGCCACCAGTCGGCCCGTCGTGGACGTGGACAACCCCGCCACTTGGCCCCGGCCGCTGGCAGACCTTATCTACAAGATCGCCGACGAAACCGAACTGGACGAGCCGGAGCTGTACGTCGACTTGGAGTTGGAGGACAGGAAGGCGCAGATCCTCGACCTACTTGGTGGCCACCTTCTGCGGGCGCAGCACTGCACCAGACTGCTCGACCACGAGGCCGATGCGATTCGTGCCCATGGCCTGCGCCCCTTGGATGCAGCTCTCGTTGATGACCGCCTGAACCAGGCCCATGAGCGGGGCTATCTGACCGACGCTGAGCGGGAGGTACTGCGCTCCCAGAGCATGGTCGTCCCGGGAAGGCAGAGGATGAGCAACCGAGAGGGCCAGGTCTGCCTGACCCTCTCCGCCGAGGCCACCTCCCACGACATCAACGGGGCATGGCGGCTGCTGTCCTTCTGGGGTGGCGAGGCGATCTACTGGCAGCACTGCGACGAGCCTGACGGCATTGCTCAGAGACTGCGTCGCCTGGGCCGGCCCACACTGGTCACCGCCTACGTGGACCTCGCCAGTCCCGGCAGGCACCTCGTCTTCAAATCGGTAGTGCACACCTTCGTCGGCAAGGCCATCGGCTACGCCCCCGCCAACGCCGACGTCCTCTACCGCAACGCGATCCCGCCGCAGCACATCGAGTCCATCGCCTTCCCCGGCAATCCCGCCTACGACCGGCTTCCGGGACTCCCCACCACGTGATTGACCGCTCCGATCACCCCGGTGGGGCGGCCGCGTCCGTCCCCTGGACTCGAGAGGAGACAACGTCACACGGCGGCTTCTACGCGGCGAAGCCGATGTTGGTGACGTACTCGTACTGGCCCCACTGGGAGCCGAGGTCGGGCAGGACACCTGCGGTCCAGGCCTCGTCCAGACCTTGGTGGTCGCCGGCCGCCCAGGACGCGACTCCCAGCGGCGCACGTTCATCGACCGGTGTTCCACCACCCGCTGGAGCGGGCGTGCCACGCCGGACTGGTCGAGGGGGTGGATCTCCACCCGGGTGCCACGGCCCTCGCGGTTGAGGCGGGCGGTGAGGTAGCGGGCGACGTTGCGGCGCCGCACCGCCTTGTATGCGGCGTCGATGCGCTCCAGGTTGGCCTTCGAGGGACGGCGTGTGCCCTGCTTCCATGCCCTCAGGGTCCGATCACTCACTGTCAGCCCGGCGTCCCTGGCGGCCTGCCAGGTCCTGTCCGATGTCGTCAGGTAGTGCAGGCGTGCCATCAGGCCTCGGTGGGCGGTCACCGGGGTGGCGATACCGCCAGCAAGCTGGTCGAGCTGGCGGGCGACGGCGTCGGTGCCCCTGATGCCCTGGGCTCCGAACTTCCCGAAGTCGATGTTCTTCTCCGGCATTTACCGCTCCTGTCCTGTGCCGGCATCGCGCCGGTTGTGGCGATGTACGTGTCTTTGACCTTGACCTCGGTAACCGAGCGGCCTTCGGGGAAGACACGGCGCCAGTCTCCGATGACGTGGAGCTCGTCGGTTCCCATCGCCCGCACGACGGGCAGTCCCGCTTCGTGAGCCTTGAGTGCCTTCATCCAGAGGTTGGCGAAGGCCTGGGAGCGGATGATGTGCATCCAGTCCGGGCGGTAGAGCTCCCGGTTGTAGTTAGACTCCCCCATCGTGGAGACGAACTTCGAGTACATCGCCTTCACGTACTCCAGCGTCAGCTCGTCGCCGTCTGCGAGCGCGGTGTCGCGGGCGTCCTTGAGTGCGATCCGGAACTTCTCCAGGAGGTTCTCGGTGGCGCCCGAGGTGTACGACTCGTGGATCTCGGGTGGCTCGCACAGGCGGTGCTTCGGGCCGGACAGGCGCAGCAGCAGGCGCAGGGTCGGTTCGGTGACCCACAGAGGGCCCGGTTCGTCGCGCTGGCCGATCGGGTTGGGCAGCACCGCGTCGTGTTCCCAGGCAGGCGGGGTAATCAGGTGGACTCCGGCGCGGCGCCGGTCGTGCGCGAAGCCGGTGGAGTGCTCCAGCCGGCCAAGCGGGAGGTGGGTCTTGAGGGCCGAGAGGTAGGCACCGTTGATGTCGAGTGCGGTCACCTCGTGCCGACCGGGCGGGAGCGTGGCGCGGGTCCATTTGGGGCGGGCCTCCCAGATCTGGTCGGCGCCCCTGGAGGTCTGCTTCCTGAGGATGTCGGGGATCAGGGGGTGGGCGATCACGTCGTAGCGGGCGCCCTTGCGGGTCTCGTCCAGCAGGCGCATCGCGTCCGGGATGGCCCGCTTCAGCAACGCGGCGCTCGCGGCTTCGATATCGCCCCGGTGTTCGGCGAGCGCGGCGCGAACCGCTTCGTGGATCAAAATCGCCCGGCCCTGACGGTCTCTGGAACGCCCGCCCGCGCGGGGCAGTGTCCGGACGGACAGACGGACGTACTGGGTGCGGCGGTGTCCGGGTTTCCCGGGCGGGCGGTGCGGCGGCCGCGGATTTCGGGGGTTCAGCGGCGGCCGCCCGGCAGTCGGACGGGTCCAGGTGCTGGACGAATCCCGCCACGCGCTGGCCTGCCGGGGCGCCGCACAGCACGCACGGCTGCGCAACGGCGAGCGTCTCCACCTCGTCGGAGTCCTGCTCGGGCTCCGGTGGAGGCGAGACGGCGCTGTCCGCTGCAGACTGCTCAGCGGCAGGCACTGCCGTGTCGGCGACGGTGAGCTTGGCACTCAGCCCTTCGAGCAGGTACGCGTACTTGTCGCGGGTGCCGCCGACCGGATCCCGGCCCGTCTCCCAGCCGCCGACCGTGGACGGGCTCACCCCCAGTGCGCGGGCCACCTGCGCCCTGGACAGCCCCGCCCGCTCCCGCAGGCTGCGGCGGAGTTCGGGGGCCGGGAGTTCGGCCTGCGGGCGGATCGAGGCAAGCAGCGAATCGATCGCGTCCTAGTCGCTCACCGTCCGCCTCCCTTCGCCCCGACCCGGTCGCTGTGGCGCCGGTCGGCCGGAAGTGCCTCGCACGCCCTGGTCGGCCCGGACAGCAGGTCCAGAGCGGTGACACCGTAGTGTCCGGCCAGCGTGTCGACGTCGCGCAAGGTCCATGACGTCGCACCCGACTGACGACGCGAGACCTGCGTCTGCGTTAGCCCGAGGGCTGACGCCACCGACCGCTGCGACTCACCCGTCGCCTGCATCAGTGCGGCGACCGTCAGCCGCAACGACTCCTCCAGCCCCAATCCCATGCCCTCATCCTACCTGAAGGTGATGCACTTTCTGCATCATTTCAGCTATGTGAGACGAAAGGCTGCGAATATTGCATAGCGAAGGTCGCCAGCGGACCTGGGCGCCGCCCCTTTTCGGCGTACGGAGGTCGGGCGCCGTTTCACCCCTCCGGTCGCGCCCCGACCGGGTGACCCATTGAAAGTATTTTGTCCTTATTGTCAGTGGGGGCTGCTCCACTGACTCCATGACAGAGACGAAGGCACTTCCTCACAGCCCGGGCGATGCGCAGGACGACGGTCTCGACACGATGGTCCAGGCCCTGCTGGACCGGGAGGAGCGGCGGCTGCTGGTGTCGGTGCCCGCGGCCTCCGACGGAGTCGACGAGTGGCGCGCGCTAGTGGCCGAGCCGGGTTTCGTCCGGCGCAGTTCGGTCCTCGCCCGCGGGGCGCCGCTGCACCGCATCGACCAGCGCACTGCGTGGCAGCGGTTTCCCCGGGGCCTCTACGATCCCCGCACCCTCGCCCTGGCCGCACTGGAGGCGGTGGTCAGCCAGCAGGAGATGGAGGCGGAGGCGACGACGGAGGAGGTGATTCACTTCCTTGCCTCCCTGGCCGCGTCGGCGGCGCCCGAGCGCAATGCCGCGGAGCATCTGGCGGTGGCCCGATTCGTCCTGCGCGAGCTGCTCAACGACGCCCAGGACGGCGAGGAGTTCGACGTCTCCTACAGCGACTACCGCGAAGGTCACAGTCGGGTGACCTTGTCCCTGCGGCTACTGGAAGAGGGATTCGGACGCCACAACCAGGCCGTGCTGCGGGCCACGACCCCGGCCATCAATCTCCTGCTGTCCGGACTGGAGCACGACCTGGAGGACGTGCAGGCCGCGAAGGACCTGATGCTGCGCCGCCAGGTGAGCACCCGCCGCTGGGGGCGTGCCGAGGAGAGCGCGGCGGAGAGCCTGAAGCTGTCCCTCATGTACTGCGAGCGGGTGCGGGCGGTACTGGAGGAGACCGAGCGCGATGTGCGGGCCGTGGACTGGGGCAAGGACGTCTCGGATCTGCTCACGGCGTCCCGTGCACACAGCAACCCGCACAGCCCGAACGGCCTCAACCCAACCTCCCCGGCCGTGAAGCGGCTGCACCTCGCCCACCTGGAGGTCGCCTCCGAGATCGCAAACGAGATACCGAACGGCAGCACCCGCACGGAGCGGGCGTTGCGCTATTCCGCGGCCGGGAGAAGGCCATCAGCCGTGGCCTGTACGCGGTTCAGCAGGGGCAGGCCACGACCGGCGGCACCACCGCCGCTGCCAGTCCGGCTCACGCCGTGACTCAGGCAAGGGCTCTGACCAGGGCAAACCAATCCGCCCAATCGCGCAGCAACATAGAAATCCCGCGCCGATCACTACATTCCGAGACGATCACTAAACCTGCACCTCAGAGCCTCTCCAGATCCCGAAGCACCGCGGAAACCCCAGCTCAGAGCAGCACCAGAGCACAGCAAAAAATCCTGAAACGATCACTAGGCTCGCAGGTCAGAGCATCACCCACCTGGTGATCGCTAGCAGATTTGTCAGATGACGACGTCGAAGGTCTGGCGTTCTACGGCGAGTGCGCCGGTCGCCGGCTGGTCGTCGTAGGGGTAGATGCCTTCGGTCTTGAGCTGCCGCACGACCTCTGCTGAAATCTGGGCGCCGCGAACGGCCAAGTGCTGCTGGACGGCCTTGACGGCCGCGTCCAGGAGCCCGGAGTGGGACATGGTCAGACCGTGCAGGTCGTCGACGGAAAGCCCGTTGAACAGGTTGGCGCGCAGGTAGGGGGTGAAGCTGATGATGCCGTCGGACCAGTCGCTGCCGTGCTCGCCCAGGGCGATGCCGTCGGCGTTGCAGAGGAGCATCTTGCGGTCGCCCATCCGCTTGTTCCACTCGACGAAGGTCACGACCGGGGGCGGGTCCTCGCCTGCGTACACCTGCGGCAGGTCCAGCTCCAGGTCGATGGGTTCGCCGACGATGATGTCGCTGGGGTCGAGCCGTTTGCCGTCGAACGTGACGCGCACGTGCGGGTAGGCCCGGAGGTAGAACGCCAGCTTCGCGGTGAGGTTCGCGGCGGCATCGTCGCGCTCCAGGCGGCTCAGCGGCTTGCCCTGGGGCACAGAGATACGGACTGTCGTGCCGGGCTTGTCCCGGGTCGGCTCGGTCTCTTCGACCTGCCAGATGGTGGCGTGGTCGGCGTTGCCGCGGATCCGGACCCCGACCAAAGAGTCGCCGACCTTGGCGGTGGACTCCCAGGTGAGCTGGTCGCCCAGAGCGAAGGCGAAGAGGCGGCCCTCACCATTGCGGCCGTGCAGGATGCGCTCCCCACCATCGGTGTGAGTCCTGCTCGTCTTCCACGTGGTGCCGTATGCCTGGAAGGCGGTGCGGGCTCGCTCGGGCGTCATGCCATGACCGTTGTCGGTCACGACGATGTCGGTGATCGCCTTCATGCTGGAGCGTCGCAGTTCGACGTCGACCTCGGTGGCGTTGGCGTCCAGGGCGTTCCACACCAGTTCGGCGACCGCCGTAATCTGGGGCTTCCTCTTGAATTGAAGGATCTTGCGCTCGCCGACCGAGAGCTCGAACTCCGTCAGCGGCGGTCCGCTCTGCATCGGCAGCTCGGTGCTGGCCACGCCCACGCCAACTCCCCCGCGAGCAGCGCCTTGTGTGTTGTACTCCCCAGACATGCGGTGACCGTACCGGTTTCGCACAGTGCGGTACACATCGCCTTCCGTAATGCGTGCCGCCCGCCGTGGCCTACCACTCACAGCGCTGGGGCAGCTGGCGAGCGGCGCGGATGAGGTCTTCCGTGCGCGGGTGGTACGGGACCTTGAACCAGTCCGGGGAGAGGACGATGGCTGGGGTGTTGCCGTAGTAGTGCGCGCCCCAGCCCGTGTGCAGGGTCAGGCCCAGGCCGTGGCGGGCGGCCCGTGCGTCGGCCTTGCCGAGTTCGCGCAGCGGGACGTCGTAGGGGTACCAGACGTAGGCCACCATGCGGTCGCCCATCCACCATGTGTCCTCGTGGTCTACCTTCAGCTTCCCGCCGAACGAGGGCAGGTCTGCGGTCAGGGAGCATTCGTCCCACTCGCCTTCGAAGTCGCGTTCGGACTTGCCGAAGTTCGGGTGGCACTTGGGCAGCTTCCCCCGCGGCTTGCGGCGCTCCAGGGGATGGTCCTGGTGGATCAGGTGGCAGGCCGGGCGGAACGGCCGGTTGTGGTAGCGGCTGGTGGTGATGCCGTGCTCCTTCTCCAGGATCTCCACCATCGCGTCGCGGATGTCGTGGTACGAGAACCGCTCCGGTTCCCGTCGTCTGCTCGGTGCCATGTCCGCTCCTCTCTCGCTGTCACCCGGTCAACGCCAGAGGCGGGGAGCTCGCTTCGAGAGCAACGGCGGTCGTCACCCGATCGGTCGTAGGCTTCCCCACCATGTACTTCGCGTTCATGGACGACAGCGCACGTAAGCGGGAAGACGTGCCCCGGCAGGACCTTGGGGAGCTCCATGCTTACGGGGCAGTGATCTTTCCGCAGGATTCGCTGCAGCCCTACCGCGAGCAGCTCGCCCAGCTGCGGCAAGAGCTGGGCGTCCCGGCCGGCACGGAGTTCAAGTGGTCGCCGGACGGGGGACCGCTCCACAACAAGTGGAAGGAGCTGCATACCGCTCGGGTGCGGATGTTGGAAGGGGCTGCTGAGTTCGGGGTCCAGGCCTGCGTCGTCGTATGTGCGCCCGAGCTGATGCCAGGCTGGTCCGAGACCGAGTTGAAGAGCGAGATGCTGCAGTATCTCTACGAGCGAGTCACCTATGCGCTCGGTGATGAGAAGGGCATCGTGATCGCTGATCAACCAGGCGGCGGTCGGACAGATGAGACCCGCTGGCTGGCCGACGCGCTGGCCCTCGACACCGATGGCACCCAGTACGTGAAACCCGCGAATAAACAGATCCTGCTGCCCATCATCACCACACGCTCCGACCATGTGGACCACCTGCAACTCGCGGACCTCGTGGCGGCCGCCACCACTGTTCTCATCGCCGGCGCGTCCACGGCCGATCGCTACAAGGACCTCATCTACAAGCTGCTCGCCAAAAACGCCCGGGGTTACGCAGGTGGGACAGGTCTTAAGTTCATCCCCAGTACCCGGAGCAACTGGAGGGCCCTGATGAACCTCGCGTACTGGGTGTTCGGCGAAGACGCGTACGTCCTCCCTGACACCGCCAGCTCCTTGGGCACGGTGCTTCCCCACAGCGGGTGGATATTCGCGAGCAATAGCGGCCTCGCCGACCCAAACGCCGCCGGGACACAGCAGTGAGCGTGTTCATCCCACCATGCCCAACGGCGGCGCTCTGGCGTTGCTGAGCGGGCTACCGCCGACGCGGGATGGTGACCCGGGCCTCCGCCAGGACGATCCCGGTCGTCGGTCGCGGTGCACAGGGACGTACAGGCCCCAGTCGGCGTCGCCGACGGTGAGCCAGTCTCCGGCCCACGGGCCCGGGGTGGTCGACAGCTGACGGCCACAGAGCGGGCCGCCCACGAGGCGAACGATCACAGCAGTACCTCCATCTGTCTCTGACGGGGCTCTCCCGCCTTCACCCCTTAGCGGTACTCAGCAGCAGAAGGACAGCAGCGGAGCGCTCGGTGGAAGGGATCCGGTGTGACGTGGACGCCGCCGGAACCCATGCTGAGCGCTCCCGTGCCCGGGCCCCAGCTACGGCCGGGCTGGGCGGCGGAGCCCAAGTGGGATGGGTTCCGGGCCCTGGTCTCGGTCGACGCGGGCCGGGTGGTGCTGCGCTCCAGGCGCGGCACCGAGATGCTTTCGGCGTTTCCGGAGATTGAGGCCGGGGCCACGCAGCTGCCGGACGCGACCGCGCTGGACGGCGAGCTGGTCGTATGGGACACCGCGGGACGGCTCGCCTTCGAGCAGCTGCAGAACCGGCTTCAGCGGCGCGGCGCCAGGGCGGCCCGGGCGGCTGCCGAGTGGCCGGCCCACTTCGTTACTGGAGTACGCGCGGGTTCCGGACTGGTGCGTGAGGGTGTGATCGAGGGAAGTCAGCAGGTGGGCAACCCTTGTTCGAGGCATCCCACGACGGTGTGGATTTCACCAGTCACTCGCGAATTCAAGGAGTGACGCTCGTAATCTGCGGGTTCATGGGGGAATCCGAAACCCGTTCCCTGTCTCCTGTTCGTGAGTCGGCTGGTCTGGCGGAGATCTTCTCTCTCCACACCTATCGGTCGAGCCGGTCGGGACAGCGGGATGAGCGGTCGTACTTCTTCGACACGCTGGCTGAGTACCAGTGGGCGAGGGATGCGGCCGGACTGATGCCAGCGTCGATCGATCAGCTGGTCAAGCCAGTGATCGAGGTGTGCGAGCACTATGACATCGTCCCGTGGCAGCTCACCCCGGCGGCGCTGGACCGGTACTTCGCCGGGCCGGGCAAGCGGGCCCGCTCAACGGTCCGCGCGAAGATCAACAAGATTGACGCGTACTTCGCCTTCCTGGAGCAGCGATACGCCGGGGAAATCCACCGGCTGTTCGGCACGGTGGTGGAGTCGCCGGTTGACCCGTTCAACCGGCCACGTCACCGGGGCGACTTCGGGCTGCGGGTGCCTCCCTCACAACGGGCGATGCGCGAGTTCTTCGCCGGGTGGCGAAATGCGCTGCCGCAGGCCCGCAAGGAGGCAGTGGCGTGTCGGGACTATGTGATGGCGAAGATCGCTTACCTGTCTGGGGTGCGGGCGGCGGAGCTGTGCGGCGTGGCACTCGAGGACGTGCACTGGGAGTCGGGGCGCTGGGGCCGGTTCGTCGTTCAGGGCAAGGGTGCGCGTGGGTCCGGGCCCCGGCCGCGGGAGGCGTTCCTGTTCGAGGAGGGGCGCGAGCTGCTGTGGTGGTACGTGGAGGAGGTCCGTGGCCTGTTCCGGGACGACCCGGAGCACCTTGGGGCGCCGCTGTTTCCCTCTGAGCGGCTGCCGAAGCCGGTGGCCGCGCTGAACATGCCCATTGCGCCAGCGGTGGTCCCGGCAACGTTCCGACGGGCGCTGAAGACGGCGTCGCGGCTGCATCTGCGCGGGCCGGTGACGGAGCTGTACCCGCATCTGCTGAGGCATGCGTGCGCCACCCACAACTACGAGCGCGGGATGACGTTGTGGGAGGTACAGCGGATGCTCGGGCACTTCTGGACGACTACAACGGTGAATTACCTGGCGACGGCCCAGGCCGATCCAGAGCAGGCGGATGGCTGGAGGGCGTCGGCGGCGCGGGCCGGGCAGCGGCTGGTCGCAGATAGGGGGAGTTTGCGGTGAAGTGGAATCTGCGCTGGGCGGCTGCCAAGCGGGACATCTGGCGGCCGGTCGATCTGCAGGCGGCGTTCGCGAAGGTGGGTTTCACGCCGTCGCTGAGCAAGGTCGCCGCGCTGTGGGGTGGTACCCCAGTGACGGTGCGGCTGGACGACCTCGACAAGATGTGCGCGGCACTTCAGTGCACCGTGGCAGACCTGATGGAGGCCGAGCCCGTGGCCGCCGCGCAGAACCTGGAAGAGCAGGACCGGGCGGTCGGCGGCGAGGGGGGTCCGGTACGACCGGTGCCCCGGCGAGAGGGCCCGCGCCGGCTGCGGCCGCCGAACTGACCGGCTGTGACCATGACTGTCGTATGGCAATGCCAGCTGTGTTTGGACTGGGGCGTGCCCCGACTACTTGTGGGACTGTGCTGGAGCTGTTTCAACTGGCTCAAACAGCGCCCCGACCAGACGGTTTGTGCCCGCTGCCGTCGGATCCGGCAGGTGGATGGCGATGGCCTGTGCCGCCCGTGCGTGATCGCGGTGCGGGAGGAGATCCGGTTCGGGATCGAGGCTGTCTTCCCGGCGCCGACCCAACTGCACCTGTACGTACGAGGACTCGGCCAGCAGGGTGGACGGAGCCTGCCGCGCCCGCGCGGTGCAGCCACCCCTTACCTGGGGCCGCGTGAGGTGCGACGGCTGATCGATGATCCGCGGATCTGTCCGGCGGCGATACGCGGGCAACAGACGCTATTTCCCGTCCAGCGACGTCTTGAGCGCAAACACGCCCGGCGGATCAGCGCTCGAACATGGCCCGAGGAAGCAGTCCTGCAGGCACTCGCCGAGCAGCGGGCGGCGAAGGCCGGTCTGGCAGCCAACTGGCCGTACATGGCGATGCGGGTGATCCGGTGCGCGTTGGCGATCCGGGATGCCGAGGGTGAGGCTTTGGTCGCACCGGAGATGCTCGACCAGGTGCGGCTGCCGCTGAAGGCGACCGCGGCCGAGATCCTCGACGAGGTTGGGATGCTGCGGCCGCGTGCGGCTCCGCCGCCGGCCTTGTGGCCGGTCGGCGCATGCGCGGACTGCGGGAGCTGGGGAATCACCACGACTCGGTGCGGCGGCTGCGGCGAGTGGCGGCACAACCCTGGCCTCTACCCGCCCGGCCCGTGTCCGCGCTGTCGTCGGCAGGGCCTGCCTCTGCACAAGCAAGGGCTGTGCAGAGGCTGCCTGGCCTACGTACGGGAGTGCGGCACCGAGTTGGCCGCGGTGTCCTTCACGCAGCTCGCCTTCGCCGGGGTGCTCGCGCACCAGCTGAAGCGGCAGGCCGGGGAGCTGGGGTTCGTCGTGCACAAGCGGTCCGGCCCCGTCAGCCGCGCACGCGAACGAGCCCGGACGACGCTGGCGTCCAAGGAACAGGTGACACCAGCGCCGATGGATCCGGGACAGCTGACCCTGTTCACCATGCCCCGCACCTGGAAGCGCGAACAGCACATCGCTGCCACGGCCCTGGCCCCGCTGCCGGCCCCGGCGCAGGAAGTGTTGGACACGTTCACCGCTGGCTACCCGCGAACCTGGATCGCCGACAAGCGCAGCGTGGTGGGCGGCGCGGCCCTGGTCCTGCATACCCTGCTGGCCCGGGTGGGCCCGCACGCGCCGATTGCTGAGCGGGATGTGCGCTCCCTGGCCGGGACGGTGGCGGCCGGCACTGCCGCGACCCGCTGCGCGATCTCTTTCCTCGATGGCCAGGCCCTGCTGGAGGAGGACGAACTCCTCGAAAGTCCTGCCGAGTTGCTCACCGACGTCCAGCGCCAGGTCCAGACGGGCATCCCGGACTTGGGCGCAGAGCGGCGGGACAGGCACGACGAACGGGCCCTGTACGAGCGGATCGCGCAGCTGCCCGAACCGATGGCCGACCAGCTACGGGCTTGGATACGGGTTATGCGCGGTCGCGGCCGGTTCCAGCATCCACCGGCTGGCTACCGGCGCATCCGCCACTATCTGCGCATCGCCTGGCCCGCCCTGACCTCCTGGGCCGCTGCCGGGAAATGCTTGAGACAGATCACCGCCGACGATGTCCGGGCCGAACTTGCCCGGCACCGGGGCAACGTGACCCGCGGACTGCTCAGCGTCCTGCGCAGCATCTTCCGCGCACTGAAGCAGGAGCAGCTGATCTTCCGCAATCCCACCGCCGGGATACAGGCCTCCGGCGGAGTCCACCTGCCGCGGCCCCTGTCCAGCGACCGGCTGGCCGGTGTGCTGGACCGGCTGGACGGTCCCGCTGCCCGGCTCATCGTCGGCCTGGTCGCCATCCATGCCCTGCGGGCTGTGGAGGTCGCCCGCCTCGACCTGGCCGATGCCGACTTGGCCCGGCGGACGCTGGCGGTGCACCGCGGCAAGCACACGCACACCGTCTACCTCGACGACCTGAGTGCCCACCTCGTGGCCGACTGGCTGCGCGAACGCAGACGCCGCTGGCCCCAGGCCATCAACCGGCACCTGATCATCACCAGCCACTCCTATCGGCATCCGGCATCGCCGCAGCTCAGCTACTGTGCCATGCGTGCCGCCTTCGACCAGGTCGGGCTGCTGCCCCGGCAGGTATGGGCCGACCGCATCCTGTACGAGGCACAGGAGACCGCCGACCCCGTCCATCTCGTCCGCCTCTTCGGTATTCACCCCAACATCGCCGTCAAATACGTACACGCTGCTCACCCAGACAAGGCCCTTCCTCGGATCCGCTAACCGGGCGGCGGCTGTCCCAAGGCACTGCTGGCCCGCGCTCCCCACGTAAGCTGTGCGCGACACCGGTCACGACTCCGTACGCGAATGAGGTCGGGGCGTCACACCATCACCAACCCGATGCGGTCCGCCTCATGTCACGCTTCGCCGGTGGCCCGGCGGCGTAGGACTTCGCGAGCAATTCCTCCACCAGAGCGCTCTTCGCCGCCGAGTAGGCCGCCCTGCCCTCGCTGTCGGCACAGAACCGCTGTGCCAGGGCCACCTTCAACGCGCCGTAGTGGTGGGCTTCATCGGGCTGCTTACGCAGGTAATCACGGAGCAGGACGTGATCAAGGTGGGACTTTGAGCCTGCAACCACGCTGTACAGATGATGTTCGGGGTCCGCAGGAGGGGCGTGGAAAGCCTCCCGCCCCCGAATCCCCAGATCACCTTCGTGCCGGTAGCCCAGCCCGTTGAGCCGGGAAATCAACTCGGGCACGATGGCATCCTCGGACACCACGATGTCGAGGTCGATGATCGGTTTGGCGGCGCACCCGGGCACATGTACTGCCGACATGCTCGATGGACACAGCCAGCTCCGCGACATGAGGTGCCAGTCGCTGCCGCAGCTCCTCGAACCACTCGGACCATCGGGGGTCGTAGTCACTGACCACGATCATGCCAGTCATGCTGGCAGTCTCGCAGGATCGCCAGAGCCCATCGCATCCCGCGGGGATCCCTGGCTATCGCATGCCGAGTCGTTGACGTCGCTCACTGTCTCCAGGAGATCGCGCAGCGGGCGGGCGCCGTCTGTTCCTGCGGGAACGCACATGCGTGTTCACACCCGTGGCACAGGCCGTTCGACGCCGGCCTCCAGCGTGATGTCGTTGGCCCAGGGCGAGTTTGCGCCGGGGAGGGAACAGGTCAGGGCAGCAACGCGGGCGGCGAAAGAGCAGGCGTCGGTGAGATCTTTGAGGCTCAGCGTGTCGAGTCGACCGCTGAGGTGTCCGAGGGAGGCGAGGCGCTGCAGGAGACCCGCGGTGAAGGAGTCTCCGGCGCCGACGGTGTCGAGGACGTCGACGGTGTCGAGGACGTCGACGGTGTCGAGGACGTCGACGGCCGGGGCAGGGACGGTGACGCGGAGGCCGTCGAGGGAGGCGAGGGCACCGCGTTCGCCGAGGGTGATGACGACGAGACGCGCACCGGCGGCGTGCCAGGTGTCGCACGCCTGCTCCGGGCTGGTGCCGGGGAGGAGCACGGCGAGGTCGTCCTCGCTGAGGCGCAGGATGTCGGCGAGAGCACACCAGTCGGAGAGCCGTTCACGGTAAGCGGCGGGCGGTATGAGCAGGGGACGGACGTTGGGGTCGATGGACACGGTGACATGCTCGCGCGCCTTGTCGAGGTGGTCCTCGATGCGGCTCCCGCCGGGTTGGCGTATCAGTGCCAGGGAACCGGTGTGCAGGCAGACGGTGCCGTCGTACGAGGTCGCCGCGAGTTCGTCGTCGGTCCACTGCCAGTCGTGGGCGCTGTCCGCGTAGAAGGTGTGGGTGGCCTGGCCGGTCTCGTCGAGGGCGGCGACGGCGAGCGTGCTGGGCTCGCGGGCAGTCACGCTGCCGGTCAGGTCGACGCCGGAGTCGGTGAGACGGCTGCGGAAGAGGGTGCCGAAGACGTCGTACGAGAGCCGCGCGAGGAAGCGCGTGGGAGTGCCGAGCCGGGCGACGGCGGTGTTGGCGGGGCCGCCTCCGGGCAGGACGCGCAGGGCGAGTTCGCCCGGTCCGGCCAGGGCGGGGTCGGTGAAACCGTCGGCGACGCACTCGCCGAGCACGGTGACGCCGCCGGTGGATTCGGGTCGGGCCATGGTGACGGTCTGCCTTTCTGGAAAGCACGCGGGGCTGCCGCGGTCCGCGTGTTCGGCTCGGTCGGTGCGGGGCGTCCGGCGCGCGGTGCCGGCGCAGGGCACGGGACGGGACGGGTGGCCTGATGTGCCCTGTGCCTACGTATTGACGTACCGCGCGAAACGGTCGTAGCGTCCTCGCAACGTCCTACTAACGCGCGTTATTAAAGCGCGAAATCGAGACTGTGTCGCCCTCCCGTCGATTGAGAGGCATCGGAAACAGCCACGCAGAAGCGTGTGGTGTGGCCGTCAGTGACGTGGCACGTCATGCGGATGTCTCGCACGCGACGGTCTTCTTCGTCAGCAGAAAGGGACAGGGACATGGACTACCGCCAATTGGGCGGCAGCGGCATGCTGGTCAGCGCCATCGCCTACGGGAACTGGGTCACCCACGGTTCACAGGTGGAGCAGGACTCGGCCACGGCGTGTGTCCGCGCCGCTCTCGACGCCGGAATCACCACCTTCGACACCGCCGACGCGTACGCGGAGACCCGGGCAGAGGAGGCACTGGGCACCGCCCTCAAGGGCGTGCGCCGCGAGGCTGTCGAGATCTGCACCAAGGTGTTCTTCCCGACCGGCCCGGGGAAGAACGACCGCGGTCTGTCGCGCAAGCACATCATGGAGTCGGTCAACGGCTCGCTGCGCCGCCTGGGCACGGACTACGTGGATCTGTACCAGGCTCACCGTTACGACTACGCCACTCCGCTCGACGAGACGATGGAGGCCCTTGCCGATGTCGTCCGCGCCGGCAAGGCGCACTACATCGGCGTCTCGGAGTGGAAGCCACAGGAGATCAGAGCCGCCGCAGAACTCGCGCGGGAGCTGAAGATCCGCCTGGTGTCCAACCAGCCGCAGTACTCCCTGCTGTGGCGCGTGATCGAGCCGGAGATCGTCCCGGTCTGCCAGGAGCTGGGCATCGGCCAGATCGTGTGGTCCCCGCTCGCCCAGGGCGTGCTCACCGGCAAGTACAAGCCGGGAACGCGACCGCCGTCAGGTTCCCGTGCCACCGACACGAACGGCGGCAGCGACGCGGTGGCCGGATGGCTGCGTGATGAGGTCCTGACCCGGATCCAGGAACTGGCTGCTCTCGCCACCGAGGCAGGCATGTCGCCAGCGACCCTGAGCCTGGCGTGGGTGCTGCGCAACACGAATGTCTCCGCGGCCATCGTCGGAGCGTCCCGGCCCGAGCAGATCACCGAGAACGCCAAGGCGGCGGACGTCACGCTCGACGACGAGCTGGTCAAGCGCGTCGACGAGATCCTCGATCCCGTTGTCGAGCGCGACCCCGGGCGCATCGATGTGTTCCTCAAGCGGCCCTGAGTACGCCGTCGACGGCTCGGCGGCGGCTCCACGGCCGTGCCGTGGCCCCACGGGCCGGTCTTCAAAGCGCCGCGCCGACTGCCGCCGCGGGTGGAGCCGATTAGGAATCGGCGAGGAACTGCAGCGAGGAGCCGGTCTCGATTCCACTGCCCTTCGTTACCCGATGATGTATTGACATGCCGCATAAGGCGGTCGTAACTTCCCTGCAACACCAAACTAACGCGCGTTACTAAAGCGCGAAACCGGAGGCCATCCAGCGCCTCCATTGACTGAAGGGGACTGGAAGTGGCCACGAACAAGGCGCGTCGCGTGACCATGAGTGACGTGGCTCGCCGTGCGGGTGTCTCGCGGACCACGGTCTCCTTCGTCCTGAACGACCGTCCGGGCGCGGTCATCCCCGACGAGACCCGTCGGCGGATCCTCGACGCCATCGACGAGCTCGGCTACCGGCCCAACGCCGGGGCACGGGCGCTGGCGGCGAATCGCAGCGGGTGGTTCGGGCTGATCACCGAGATCGTGACCGGGCCGTTCGCCGCCGAGGTCATCACGGGCGCGCAGCGGCGTGCGTGGAGCGAGCAGCGGTTCCTGCTGATCGCCGCGAGTGACGGCGATCCCGCTCAGGAGGCCGCCGCGCTCGACCAGATGCTGGACCACCGGGTGGAGGGGCTCCTGTACGCCACGACCTGGCATCGGGCCGTCACGCTCCCCAAGGCCGCCCGTGAGGTGCCGACCGTGCTGGTCAACTGCTATGACACGGAAGGGGAGCTGCCGTGCATCCTGCCCGACGAGGTGTCGGGCGGATACAAGGCGACCCGTCGGCTGCTGGACGCCGGGCACACCCGCGTCGGGCTCATCAACCTCGACCCCGCGATCCCGGCCGCCATCGGCCGGCGCGAGGGGTACGAGCAGGCCCTGCGCGAGGCCGGCATCGCCCCTGACCCGTCTCTCGTCATCCCCGGCTGGGCCACCGCCGACGGCGCCTACACGGCCGCCTGTGAACTGCTGGACCGTCCGGGTACCGATCGGCCGACCGCGCTGTTCTGCGGCAATGATCGGATGGCGATGGGCGCATACGACGCGATCAAGGAACGGGGACTGCGCATCCCCGACGATGTGGCCGTGGTCGGGTTCGACAACCAGGAACTCATCGCCGCCTATCTGCGGCCGAAGCTCACAACCCTCGCCCTGCCCTTCGAGGCCATGGGCACCAAGGGCGTCGACATGCTCGCCGCCCTCGCAGCCGGGCAGCCGCTCGACACCCACCGGGTGACGATCGACTGCCCGCTGCTCGAACGCTCGTCGGTCTGACCGCGAATCAGTCCGCCGAGGAATCCCACCCCGTCTTCGTCCTGTGTGTTGAAGAGAGGAAAGAGTCTCCATTATGGCACCATCCCCTGCCTCACGGCGCCTTCGGCCGGTCCTGAGAGCGATCACTGCGGCCGCCGCCGGAACCCTGGTCCTGTCCGCCTGTACCGGCGGCTCGGGCGCCTCCGCGACCGGCGACACCTCCGGCAACCAGTTGCTCACCATCCCGCGCGAGGACCTGGCGACGTTCACGCGCAATTTCAACCCGCTCTCCCCGCAGGCCGCCCCGATGACCCTGCAAGCGATCTACGAGCCGCTGGTCGTGCACAGCATGGCGGACGCCAAGGACACCCCGTGGCTCGCCACCAAGTGGGAGCAGGCCAAGGACGGCAAGTCCCTCACCTTCACCCTGCGCGACGGCGTCAAGTGGTCGGACGGGCAGCCGCTCACCGCCGACGACGTCGTCTACACCTTCCAGCTCCAGAAGAAGGTGCTCGGCGGCTTCGACTACCTCGACAAGGTCACCGCGGCCGACGCCCACACGGTGACGTTCTCCTTCAACAAGCCCTTCTCGCCCGCCTTCTACGAGATCGGCGGCCACTACATCCTGCCCAAGCACATCTGGTCCAAGGTGAAGGACCCGGCGAAGTTCAGCAACCCCGACCCGGTCGCCACCGGCCCATACACCAAGATCACGAAGTTCCAGAGCCAGTCGTACGAACTGCTCAAGAACCCCGACTACTGGCAGCCCGGCAAGCAGCAGATCGCCGGCATCCAGATGCTCGCCTTCTCCGGCAACGACAGCGCCAACATCGCCTTCACCAACGGCGAGGTCGACTGGACACAGTCGTTCATCCCGGACATCGAGAAGTCCTTCGTCGCCAAGGACAAGAAGCACAACCACTACTGGTTCCCGGCCACCGGCGCCATGATCAACTGGCAGCTGAACACCACGAAGGCCCCCTTCAACGACGCGGCCGTCCGTAAGGCGCTCAGCATGGCCGTCGACCGTGACCAGATCACCAAGGTCGCGATGAACGGCTATGCCCAGCCCGCCGACTGCACGGGTCTGGCCCGCACGTACGACAAGTGGCGCGACACGTCGCTTGCCGCCTCCTGCACGTGGACGAAGTACAACACTGACGCGGCGGCGAAGGCCCTCGATGCCGCCGGGTACAAGGAGAGCGGCGGCAAGCGGAAGCTGAAGAACGGCAAGGACTTCACGCTCGACATCTCCGTCGGCTCGGCCTCCTCCGACTGGATCTCGGTCGCCAACATCATCAAGCAGGACCTCGCGAAGGTCGGCATCACCGCCACCGTGAAGACGCCGGACTGGTCGGCGGTCTCGGCCTCGTACAACACGGGCACCTTCGACACCGGCATCGTGTGGAGCAACAACGGCGCCACGCCGTACGAGTACTACCGCGGCGTGATGTCGACGAAGATGCTGCAGCCGGTCGGCAAGCAGGCCACCGAGAATTACCATCGCTTCGGTGACAAGAAGGCCGATCAGCTCATCGACGCCTTCGCCGCCGCCACGAGCGAGAGCGCGCAGCGCGAGCAGATCGACGGCCTGCAGAAGCTGTACAACGAAAACGCGCCCGTCGTCCCGCTGTTCACCGGCCCCGAGTGGGGCGCGTACACGGACACCCGCTTCACCGGCTGGCCCACCGAGAAGAACCCGTACGCCACCCTCGGCAACCGCAACGGCAGCACGATCCTCGTGCTCACCTCGCTGAAGCCCGTCAGGAGCTGACGCCCGGACCGGCGGCCGCCCTCCTCCCCGGCGGTCGCCTTTCCCTCGACGACCACCGCACCCCCACCTACAGGAGCACGACCCGTGCGTCTCATCCTGCGTAACCTGGGGTTCTATCTGCTCGCCTTCTGGGCCTCCATCACCCTGAACTTCGTCCTCCCCCGGTTCATGCCCGGCGACCCGGTCTCCCGGATGGTCGCGCAGGCCCAGGGCACGATGCAGCCCGACCAGATAACCCAGCTGCGGAAACTCTTCGGCGTGGACGACCGCCCACTCTGGGAGCAGTACGTCTCCTACGTCAAGGACGTCTTCACCGGCAACCTCGGCATCTCCATCAGCCGCTTCCCGACCCCTGTCACCGACGTGATCGGCTCACAGATCGGCTGGACCCTCCTGCTCGGCGGGGTCGCGCTGGTCATCGCCGCCGTTGTCGGCAACCTGCTCGGCATCGTCGCCGCCTGGCGGCGCGGCGGCATCCTCGACTCCGCCTTCCCGCCCCTGCTGATCTTCGTCGGGTCCTTCCCGTACTTCTGGCTGGCGATGGGCGCGCTGTACCTGTTCGGGGTGAGCCTGGGCTGGTTCCCGCTGCGGCACGCCTACGACGCCGGTCTCACCCCCGGTTTCAACGGTGAGTTCCTCGCCAATGTCGGCACCCACCTGGTGCTGCCCGCGCTGACCATTGTGCTGGTCTCCATCGGCGGCTGGATGCTCGGCATGCGCAACACCATGATCGCCACGGCGGCGGAGGACTACATCACGATGGCCGAGGCGAAGGGGCTCAGCCCCACACGGATCATGTTCCGCTACGCCGCCCGCAACGCGCTGCTGCCCTCCGTCACCAACTTCGGCATGGCGCTGGGCTTCGTGGTCGGCGGCGCGCTGCTCACGGAGGTCGTTTTCGCCTATCCCGGCATCGGCTACCAGCTGCTGATGGCCGTCCAGGGCCTGGACTACCCGCTGATGCAGGGCATCTTCCTCACCATCACGGCGGCGGTGCTGTTCGCGAACTTCCTCGTCGACCTCGTCTACGTCCGTCTCGACCCGCGCGTCCGCGTGCGCTGAGGAGGTTGCCGAGATGACCGCCATCGAGATCGCGACGGCCACGACGCCAGCCGCCTCCCCGCGCGCTTCCCGCCGGCGCGGGCTGCTGCGCCAGCTCGTCGCCAGCAAGAAGGCGCTGACCGGGCTGATCCTGCTCGTTCTCTTCGCGCTGCTCGCCCTGCTCGCTCCCGTGCTGGCCCCGGGTGACCCGTCGCTCATTAACTCCCTGGGCAGCCAGGCCCCGTCGGCCGCGCACTGGCTCGGCACGACCGCCAAGGGACAGGACGTGCTCGCCCTCACGCTGTGGGGTGCGCGCAGCTCGCTCTTCGTCGGTTTCACCGTGGGGCTCGCGGCGACGGCGGTGGCCATCGTCGTCGGCCTCGCCTCCGCGTACTTCGGCCGGGTTGTGGACGACGCGCTGACGCTGGTCACCAACGTCTTCCTGCTGCTGCCGGGCCTGCCGTTGCTGATCATCCTGGCCGCGTTTCTGCCAGCTGGGACCTCCACCGTGATCCTGGTCCTGGTCGTCACCGGCTGGGCGGGCTCGGCCCGGGTGCTGCGGGCGCAGGCCAAGTCGATCCGGGGCAAGGACTTCGTGGCCGCCGCTGTCGTCACCGGGGAGCGCCCGCTGCGGATCATGTTCCGCGAGATCCTGCCCAACATGGCGTCGGTGGTGATGACCACGCTGCTCGGCTGTGTGATCTTCGGCATCGGGGCCCAGGCCGGTCTGGAGTTCCTCGGCCTCGGTGACAGCAGCGTCGTCAGCTGGGGCACCAACCTGTACTGGGCCAGCAACGACGGCGCGCTGCTGACCGGCACTTGGTGGGCCTTCGTCCCGTCCGGGCTGTGCATCGCGCTCGTCGCCTTCGCGCTGGCGCTGGTCAACTACGCGGTCGACGAAATCACCAACCCGCGCCTGCGTTCCAGGAAGAGGAGGGGCTGAGCCATGGACCCCGTACTCGAAGTCAGCGGCTTGCGCGTCGAATACCAGGGCGACGGACGCACCGTCGTGGGCGCCGACGACGTCTCCTTCTCCATCGGCGCGGGCGAGATCTTCGGCCTGGCCGGCGAGTCGGGCTGCGGCAAGTCGACCATCGCCAACGCGGTGATGCGGCTGCTGAAGCCACCGGCGGAAATCACCGCAGGCAGCGTCCGCTTCCAGGGCCGGGACGTACTCGCCCTGGACGCGAGGGAGCTGCGGAGCTTCCGCTGGCGGGAGATCGCCATGGTCTTCCAGTCGGCGATGAACTCGCTCAACCCCGTCCTGACCATCGGAGAGCAGATCGCCGACATCTTCACCACCCACGAGAAGCTGAAGAAACGGGCCGCGCGGGAGAGGGCGGGCGAACTGCTGGAGCTGGTCGGCATCGACCCGGGACGGCTGAAGGCGTACCCGCACCAGCTCTCCGGCGGCATGCGCCAGCGCGTGGTCATCGCCATGGCTGTTGCGCTCAGGCCCCGGCTGCTGATCATGGACGAGCCGACCACGGCGCTCGACGTGGTCGTGCAGCAGGAGATCATGGCGCAGATCCGCGACCTCCAGCGGGAGCTGGGCTTCTCCATCCTCTTCATCACCCACGACATGTCCCTGATGGTCGAGCTGTCGGACCGCATGGGCGTGATGTACGGCGGTCGGATCGTCGAACTCGCGGGCGCCAAGGAGCTGTTCGCCGAGCCACTGCATCCGTACACCGAGGCGCTGATGAACGCCTTCCCGCCCCTGACCGGCCCGCGCCGGGAACTCACCGGCCTCTTCGACGCCCCGCGCACCGCCGCCAGCTGCGGCTTCCACGTGCACTGTCCCGAGGACCGCTCGGACTGCTCCATGAACATCCCCGACCTGCGGGAAGTCGAGCCGGGCCGCTGGGTGGCCCGCAGCTCTGAAGGAGGCCCCCGATGACCGCACCCCTGCTGTCCGTACACGGTCTGACCAAGGACTTCCAGGTCGGCACCGTCTTCTCCCGGCAGCGCGTCAGGGCCGTCGCCGACGTCTCCTTCGACATCCCGGCCGGCCGTATCACCGCCTTGGTCGGCGAATCCGGCAGCGGCAAGTCCACCATCGCCCGCTGCCTCGCCCGCCTCGAACAGCCCACCTCCGGTGAAGTGTTGCTGGACGGCGAGAACGTGCTGCGCACCCAGCGGCGGCGGGCATCACGGGCGTACCGCCGCAAGGTCCAGATGGTCTTCCAGGACCCCTTCGGCTCGCTCAACCCCGTACACCGCATCGAGCACTTCCTCACTCGGGCTCTCGTCCTGCACGGCCACCCCACCACACCCGGGGCACTGCGCGAGCTGATGACGACCGTCGGCCTGACCGAGGACATGCTGCAGTCCTACCCGCATGAGCTCTCCGGCGGCCAGCGCCAGCGCGTCGCCATCGCCCGCGCCCTCGCCGTCGAGCCCCGGCTGATCCTCGCCGACGAACCGACCTCGATGCTGGACGTCTCCGTACGCGTCGGCATCCTCAACCTGATGCGGCGCCTGCGCGACGAGCGCGACATCGCCATGCTCTACATCACCCACGACCTGGGCTCCGCCCGCTATCTTGCGGACACGACGATGGTGATGTTCGCCGGCGAACTCGTCGAAGGCGGCGACGCACTGGCCGTCATGGACGCCCCCGCCCACCCCTACACCCGCCTGCTGCTGTCCGCCGTACCCGACCCCGAGCGGGCCGGGAGCTACGACCCGGTCGAGCGCGCCCGCCTCCGCGAGGCGATCCTCAACCCCACATCCTGCCCCTACGGCGCCGACGGCACCTGCAGCCGCACCGAGCCCGTCCGCCACATCGTCGGCGAGGACGACGGCCAGCCCCACTGGGTGCGCTGCCACTTGCGCGCACCCAACTCCGACATCGCCCGCCGCGTACTCAAGGCCGCCGACCGGCCGGCCGGCGAGGCCACCGACGACACCGAGAAAGCGGAGACCACCGCCGCATGACCCACGAACTCACCTCCCCCGCCGACATCCACGTCGCCGAGGGGCTGGCCGAGCGCGCCCATCGCGACCCCCACCGCCCCCGCTTCCACTTCACCTCACCCGGCGGCTGGCTCAACGACCCCAACGGACTGACCCACTGGGGGGGCGTCTACCACCTCTTCTACCAGTACAACCCGCTCGCCCCCGCCCACCACCGCATCCACTGGGGCCACGCCACCAGCACCGACCTCGTCCACTGGACCGACGAACCGGTCGCACTCGTACCCGGCGCCGACGGGCCCGACCGCGACGGCTGCTGGTCCGGAGTCCTCGTCGACGACGGCGGAACACCCACGATCGTCTACTCCGGCCGTCACGGGGAGCAGGAACTCCCGTGCGTGGCACGGGGATCAGCGGACCTGCGGTACTGGACCAAGGACCCGGCGAACCCCGTCATCACCGCTCCGCCCGAGGGTGTCGACGTCACCGCCTTCCGTGACCACTGCGTGTGGCGGGAGAACGGGGTGTGGCGGCAGCTGGTCGGCTCGGGCATCCGGGGCGTCGGCGGCACCGCCTTCCTCTACGAGTCCGAAGACCTGCGCAGCTGGCGGTACATCGGCCCGCTGCTGACCGGCGACGCCTCGCAGAACCGGGGCGAACCCGACTGGTCCGGCACGATGTGGGAGTGCGTCGACCTGTTCCGGCTCGACGGCACGGACGCGCTGGTCTTCTCCGCCTGGGACGAGGGCACCACCCACCACCCCCTGTACTGGACCGGCCGCTACGAGGGCGACACCTTCACCCCGGCCGGCCTGCACCGCCTCGACTACGGCGGCCGCTACTTCTACGCCCCCCAGTCCACCCGCGACGAACACGGCCGCCGGATCATGTTCGGCTGGCTCCAGGAGGGCCGCACCGACGAGGCGGACGCCGAGGCCGGCTGGTGCGGGGTGATGTCCCTGCCCAGGGTCGTCACGCTCGGCACGGACGGCCGGCTCGCGCAGGCCCCAGTCCCGGAACTGGGAGTGCTGCGGCGAGATCACGTACGGCTGCCCGCCAGCCCGCTCGGGGACGCGTACACCCGACTGCACGACGTGCGCGGCGACCAGCTGGACATCGAAACCTCGCTGCGCCTGGCCCCCGGCGCGACCGCCCGGCTCGTCATCCGCGAGACACCGGACGGCGCGGAGCGCACGATCGTGGAGGTGAGCAGGGCGTACGACGGATCCGGCACCCTCCGTCTGCACCGCGAGGCCAGCAGCCTCGACCTCACCGTCGACACCGAACCCCTTTACGGCGAACTGCCGTTGGACAGCGAGGGCCTGGTTGATCTGCGGGTTCTCGTCGACCACTCCGCACTGGAGATCTTCGCCAACGGACGGCCTCTGACCGCCCGTGTCTACCCCACCCGCTCCCACGACGCCGTCGGCGTCGGTATCGGTGCCGACGGTGACGTTCATCTGGAGCGGTTCGACGCCTGGCAGATGGCGTCGGCCTTCGCAGAAGGGCCCCGGCCTCTGTGGCCGTGACCGTCTTAGAGCCAGCTGCGGCCCGCGGAGCGGACGTATCCGCGGGCCGCAGCCCACCCATCGTCAAGGAGCCGCGCTATGAGCGTGTCCCGTCGTACCCTCCTGCTCGCCGGAGGCACCGCCACCGTCCTGTTGCCCCTCGGTGCGATCCTGCCCGCAGCCCAGGCCGCCACCCCGGGGACCGGCGATGCGAGCCCCGTCCCGATCCCCGACCCCCTCCCCGTCACTGGCACCTGGACCCGCACCCCGGACGGCGGCCGGAAGGTGACAGCCGGCCTTCGGGCTCCCGTCCTTGCGTTGTCCGAGCAGCAACTCGCGACCAAGGGCACGTACACGGCCCGAGTGACTCCCCAGTCCGCCTCCGCCATCGGCGGGCTGGTGTTCCGTGCCGCCCCGGACGGCTCGACCGGCTACGCCGCCACCCTCGACACAACCCGCGCCCGCATCCGCCTCCACGACCTGGCGAGCGGCGACACCATCGCCACCGCGCCCCTGCCGGGCACCCGAGCCGGAAGACCCTACGACCTCGAAGTCGCCGTGGACGGAGCAGAGGTGTCGGTATCCGTCAACGGCAAGCGACTCCTCCACGCCGAGGACCACCGCCACGACACCGGCTCCGTCGGCCTGCTCGCCCAAGGCGGCACCGTCACCTTCGGACCGCCCTCCGCCTCCACCGTGACCACCAACCTCACCGGCTGGACCACGACCGGCGGCGACTGGACGGCCACCCCGCTCGGCTGGCACGCGGCCCCGTCGGCAGGCGCGACCGCCCTCGCGCTGACCGCGACGAAGGCGTACGACACCGCCTTCCAGACCGATCTGCTCCTGCACGACGCCACCGCCGTCGCTGCGCTGCTGCTGCGCACGGACGGTACGGCCACCCACGGCTACGCCGTCCAAGTCGACCCCAGTCAGGGCAGGTTGAGGCTGTACCGCATCGACGGAGACGTCACCCTCGGCACCTACGCGACGACCATCAAGGCCGACACCGTCTACCGCCTGCGTATCGAAGCCGAGGGCACCGAACTGCGCGTGCACTGGCAGACCAACTTCCTCTCGCCCGACGGCTACAGCCCCGTCATCACCGCCCACGACTCGGCCCACGCCGCGGGTCGGCTCGCCGTCACGGCAACGGGAGGCGCGGCGTCCTTCGAGAATCTCGCCGCCGCCGACCTCACCACGGGCCTGCAGGGCTGGACGGACCGCTCCGGCACCTGGACCCCCGACCTGCGCGGCATCCGCGGCGAGAACGGCCTGCGCACGGCCCCCTTCACGGACGGTGACCTGGTGGCGCGAGCTGACATCACCCCCGCCGGCACCTCGTCCTCGGCCGGCCTGGTCCTGCGCGCCGCCGCGAACGGCACCGGCGGCTATGAGGTCCGCCTGGACGCCGGCCGCGACGCCGTCGTCCTGTTCGACCGCTCCTCCGGCGCACGCCTCGCCTCCGCCGCCGGCCCGGTCCGCCCCATCGCGTCCGGCGGCACCTACCGCGTCGAGGCCCGCGCCACGGGCCAAACCGTAGAGGTCCACGTGGACGGCGTACGTACCCTGAAGACCCGGGTCGCTCACACCAGAGGCGCCACCGCCGGCACCTCGGCCACGCACGGCACGTCGTACTTCCAAAACGTCGAATTCACCGCCGCCGCCGACTACTTCACCGCGCCGTACCGCCCCACCTACCACTACTCCCAGCTCACCGGCCGCACCAGCGACCCCTGTGGCCTGGTGCACCACGACGGCGAGTACCACCTCTTCCACCAGGACGAGGGCCGCTGGGCGCACGCCGTCAGCACCGACCTCGTCCACTGGCAGGCCCTGCCGATCGCCCTGCCCTGGAACGAGTACGGCAACTGCTGGACGGGCTGCGCGGTCGTCGACACGGACGACACGTCCGGCCTCTTCGACGGAGGCGCGGGCCTCATCGCGTACTACACCAGCTACCACCCCGACAAGCCGGGCGGGAACGCCAGCGTCCGCATCGCCTACAGCAAGGACAAGGGCCGCTCCTGGCACCTGCACGGCGGCTCCACCCCGGCCGTCGAGAACCCGGGCGGCCCCGACGCCGGCTGGACCTTCCGCGACCCGAAGGTGATCCGCGACGAAGCCCACGGCCAGTGGCTCATGGTGGTCTCCGGCGGCGACCACGTCCGCTTCTTCACCTCCACCGACCTCCTCACCTGGACCCACGTCAGCTCCTTCGGCTACGGCGACTGGGCCACCCCGGGCGTCTGGGAGTGCCCCGACTTCTTCCCCCTCCCGGTCGACGACGACAACGGCAAGGTGAAGTGGGTCCTCACGCTCAGCACCGGCGCGGTACGCGCCACCAACGGCTCCGCCGCCCAATACTTCACCGGCGACTGGAACGGCACATCCTTCGCCCCCGACCAGACGGCCGGCACGGTCCTGCGCGCCGACTCCGGACGCGACTACTACGCCGCCACATCCTTCTACGGCCTGCCCGACGGACGCCGCGTCTGGCTCGGCTGGATGAGCAACTGGGACTACCCCTTCAGCGCCCCGACCGGCGCCTGGAACGGCCAGCTGAGCGTCCCCCGCGAACTGACCCTCACCGACACAGGTGACGGCGTACGCCTGGTACAGCGCCCGGTCCCGGAACTGACCGCCCTGCGCACCTCTACGACCACCCGCGCGAACCTCTCCGTAGGCCCCGCCTCCGCGAACCCGCTCTCGGCCATCAGGGGCATCGCCTACGAGATCGAAGCCGAGGTCACCCTCGGCACCGCCACCGAGATCGGCTTCATGCTCCGGGCCGACGGCGACCAGCACACGACGGTCGGATACGACGCCGAAGCCACCCAGTTGTTCGTGGACCGCTCGACGTCGGGCGTCAGCAACTTCACGCAGTACTTCGCGGGCCGCACGACCGCGCCGATGAAGCCGACGGACGGCAAGGTGACCCTGCGCCTGTACGTCGACTCGTCCTCGGTGGAGGCATTCGGCGCGGACGGCCAGGCCGCGGTGACCAGCCTCATCTTCCCCTCCCCGGACGCCGACGGCATGACCTTCTACGCCAAGGGCGGCTCCGCGCGCATCGAGACGCTCAAGGTCCACCGACTGGAGCCCACCTACCGCATCGTGGACCGCGTCCAGCCGCCAGCAGCCGCCCCGACCGGCGGCCAGTTCCGCACGGACCTCGGCACCTTGACAGTCGTCCCCGCCGGCCACTGGTCGACCGACAGCGCGGGCCGCGCCGGCACCTTCGACGCCGACTCCAACGCCATGTCCGCACGCACCGTGAAGGACGTGGACCTCACCACCCTGGTCCGGCTCGGCGGCCCCGACCCCGACACCGGCGGTGCCCTCTCACTCCTCTGGCGGGCCTCTTCCGACGGCTCCGACGCTTACTGCCTCAACATCGACCCCGACCTGCGCGTGATCCGCCTGGTCGCTAAGGCAGGCGGCTACTTCGACGACGGCGCTGCCCTCGCCCGCGTCCCGGCCCTGGTCCGCCGCGGTACGACGTACCAGGTCCGCGTCCTCGCCAAGGACGACCGCATCCAGGTGTTCCTCAACGGCAGCCAGATCATCGACGTGACGGACACGACGTACACAAGCGGCCATCTCGGCCTCAACGTGTTCGGAGGGAGGGCGGCGTACCAGGACACGTACGCGGGAGTGCAGTGAACGACCGGTCCACGAGAGCCGAACGTCTGCTCTTCGTCCCCGCCGTGGTCCAGTGGGGGATCGCCGGCGGAGGCAGTTCTTCTGACACAACCGCGCCGCAAGAGACGTCATCGGACTCGATCACCTACTAGGTTCACGAACCCGCGCACTCGGTAGCCGTAGGGACTGCGGAGCGCGCGGGTTCGCGCCCCCCCTCGTCCAAATTCTGAGAACTCGTGCGCTTCCGCGTTCGATCTGCTGCGGCTGTCCGGGACCGACACGACCGGATGGCCATATCAGCGGCGCCGGGCCGCGCTGGAGTCCGTGTTCGCCGCCCGCCGGCTGTCCGCCCCGTGGGTGCTGTGCCCGTCGACCACCGACCCGGAAACCGTGCGCGAGTGGCTGACGTGGGCATCGGTCGGGATGGAGGGCGTGTTGTGGACATAGTCAGCGGTTGACCACTGACCGAGCAGGGGTGATGAGGACTTCGCGGGCCTGGGTTGAGGCGTCTGGTCAGGGCCGGATGAGGACCTTCAATGCTTCACGGTCGTTCATCGCGCGGTAACCGTCGGCGATCTCCTCCAGAGCGAGCGTGCGGTCGAAGACGCGGCCGGGCTGGATCTCCCCGTTGAGGATGTGCGGCATCAGCTCCTCGATATAGGCCCGCGCGGGAGCGACGCCGCCGGTGAGGGTGATGTTGCGCATGAAGTCGCTGAATCCGAACGGTACGTCGGTGAACTGCGGGGCGCCGACCCGGCTGATCGTGCCGCCATCGCGGACCACGCCGAAGCTCTGCTCGATTGCGTCCTTGAGTCCTACGCATTCCAGGACCTTGCGGGTGCCCTCGCCGCTGGTCAGCTCCCGCACCCGGGCGATGCCGTGCTCCCCTCGCTCGGCGACCACGTCGGTGGCGCCGAAGTCGCGGCCCAAATCGGTGCGGGCTTGGTGGCGGCCCATGAGAATGATCTGCTCGGCGCCCAGGAGTTTGGCGGAGATCACGGCGGCCAGGCCCACGGCGCCGTCGCCGATGACGGTGACGCTGTCACCGTGTGTCACTCCGGCGGTACGGGCGGCGTGGTAGCCGGTGCACAGGATGTCGGAAAGGGTCAGCAGGTCAGGCAACAGCTCGGAGTCCTCGCCGACGGGTAGTTTCACCAGGGTGCCGTCGGCGTAGGGGACGCGGGTTGCCTGGCCCTGGCCTCCGTCGACGCCGTTCACGCCCCACTGTCCGCCGTGCAGGCAGGAGGTGTGCAGGCCTTCGCGGCAGTACGCGCAGGTGTTGTCGGAGTAGACGAAGGGCGCCACGACCACATCGCCGCGCTTGAGGGTGTGCACCTCGGAGCCGGTCTCCTCCACGACCCCGAGGAACTCGTGGCCCATGTGGCGGGGGTTGTCGGTGGGCGGTAGGGACTTGTAGGGCCACAGGTCGCTGCCGCAGATGCAGGACAGCACGATCCGTACGACGGCGTCGGCGGGGTCTTGGATCTTCGGGTCGGCAACGTTCTCGACGCGTACGTCGTCGGCCGCGTACAGCAGGGTGGCGCGCATGAGCGCAACTCCTCGGTGTGTGGGGAAGCAGGGGGCGGCGGGGCCGCATTGACGGCGGCAGTCGGGTCAGTGGCTATGGGTGCGCGGGGAGCGGTACTGCTCGTCGGTGACGTGCTCCAGCCAGGTGGTCTCGGGCCGGTCGTCGTAGGGTGCCGTGCCTTCCCACAGCGCGAGGTGCTGCATGAAGCGGTCCTCGGTGGCTCCGTGCCAGTGCTCTTCGCCGGGCGGGCAGGTGACGGTCTCACCGGGGTGGGCCTCGTAGACGGTGCCGTCACGGGTGCCGATCAGGGCGACGCCGGCGACGACGTGGAGGGTCTGGCCGACGGCGTGGTGGTGCCAGGCCGTGCGGGCGCCGGGGGCGAAGCGCACCATGTTGGCGCGCAGGCGGGAGGGTTCTTGGCCTGCTTGGATGACGTCGAACCAGACGTCGCCGTTGAACCAGTCTGAAGGCCCTTTGCCGGTGGGCTGCGGCTTGACGAACTCCACGGGGTGCTCCTTGCTCTCGTGCGGGTGGTGCGGGCTGGTCAGCGTTCGAGCATGCGCAGGCCTGCTTCGGTGTGGGTGTCGCCGGCGGCCGGGGGAAGGCTGGAGAGCTTGGCCACGACGTGGCGGGCAGCTGGAGGTTGTCGGCGGCGGTGTTTTCCTCGACGCGGGTGACGCGCTTGGTGCCGGGGATGGGGGCGATGTCGTCGCCCTGGGCGAGCAGCCAGGCGATCGCGACTTGTGCGGGTGTGGCGCCCGCCTCGGCGGCGATGGCCTGGACTTCGTCGGCGAGGGCCAGGTTGCGCTGGAAGTTCTCGCCGGTGAAGCGGGGGTTGCCGCGGCGGAAGTCGCCTTCTTCGAAGTCGTTCTCGTTGCGGACGGTGCCGGTGAGGAAGCCGTGTCCGAGCGGGGAGAACGGCACGAGGCCGATGTTCAGTTCCCGCAGGACGGGCAGGATGCGGTCCTCGATGCCGCGGGTCCACAGCGAGTACTCGGACTGCACAGCGGTGACGGGGTGGACGGCGTGGGCGCGGCGGATCGTGTCCGGGCCGGCCTCGGACAGGCCGATGTGGCGGATCTTGCCTTCCTTGACGAGTTCGGCCAGGGTGCCGACGGTGTCCTCGATGGGCGTGTTCGGGTCGACGCGGTGCTGGTAGTACAGGTCGATGTGGTCGGTGCCCAGCCGCTTCAGGGAGCCTTCGAGAGCGGTGCGGATGTTGGCCGGGCTGGAGTCCAGCGTCCACGCGCCGGCCCCGGAGTGGGAGACCAGGCCGAACTTGGTGGCCAGGACGACCTGGTCGCGGCGGCCCTTGAGGGCTTGGCCGAGAAGGTTCTCGTTGATGTAGGGGCCGTAGATTTCCGCGGTGTCGATGAGGGTGACGCCGAGGTCGATGGCCCGGTGCACGGTGCGGATGGACTCCGCGTCGTCGCTTCCGGCGCCGGTCAGGCCATGGGACATGCCCATCGCGCCCAGGCCGATCCGTGCGACGTCCAGGTCGCCGAGCTTGATGTGCTTCATGCTGCGGTGCTTCTCCTGTAGGTAGGGCTCGGGATGCTCGGCGCGGCCGGCCGCGCATGGGGTGCGGCAGTCACTCTCCTGCGGGAAAGTCCGTGGAGGCCGCCAGGTCGCGCTGGGTTTCGAAGTCGTCGATCCGCTTGCGCAGCACGCCGAGGGTGGACTCCAGGGCCTGGGAGCCGAGCACCATCCGCAGCGGGGCCGGCTCAGTGTCGGCGGATTCGATGATGCGGGCGGCCATGCGCTGCGGGTCGCCGGGGGCGAGGCCGCCTGCCGGGTCGAGCATGGCCTTGAAGGCGTGGGCGGGGTTGCCTTCGTAGGCGTCGATCGGGTCGGCGACTTGGGCGCTGCCGTAGCGGAACTCGGTGCGGGCGCCGCCCGGTTCGACGATGGTGACGCCGATGTTGAAGGGGGCGACTTCCTGGGCGACGGACTCGGCGAATCCTTCGATGCCCCACTTGGTGGCGTGGTACATCGAGTTGCCGGGGAAGGCGACCTGGCCGCCGTAGGTGGACATCTGGATGATGCGTCCGCCGCCCTGGGCGCGCAGGTGGGGCAGGGCGGCGCGGATCAGGGTGATGGAGCCGGTGAGGTTGGTGGCGATGATGTGGTCGACCTGGGCGTCGGTGATCTCCTCGGCGGCGCCGAAGAGGCCGTAGCCGGCGTTGGAGACGATCACGTCCACGCGACCGGCAGCGAACGCGGCGTCCACCGTCTTGCGTACGGCGGTGGTGTCGGTGACGTCCAGGATCTCCGCGCGGAAGGTGTCGGGGTACTTCTCGCGCAGGTCGGCGACCTTGTCGAGGTTGCGGACGGTGCCGATGACGCGGTCTCCGCGCTCCAGCAGCTGGGTGGTCAGGGCGTGGCCGAAGCCGCTGCTGACGCCTGTGATGAGCCAGGTTCGGGTGGTCATGCTTCTTCCTCCGTGGACGGGGTGGACGGGTCGGCGTCGGCCGGGGTGATGGCGTCGACGGCGGCCAGGGCGTTGAGGGTGCGGGGGTAGCCGATGAACGGCAGCAGGCCGGTCAGGACGGCGATCAGGGTGGCGCGGGTGTTGCCGACGTGGAGGTTGGCCGCGACGTGGCCCTTCACCTGGGCGTCCGCTCCGCCGAGCGCGGCGAGCATCGCGAAGGTGAGCAGTTCGCGCGTGGGTACGTCGATGCCGGTGCGGGTGTAGTGGTCGCCGAAGCAGTTGCCGCTCAGGAACTGCTGGATGTGCTGCTCGTCGGCCGGGGCGCCGGCGTACATGGCGTCCACGGCCTTCTCGCTGATGATCTGCTTCTGCACCGCCAGTCCCTGCTCCATCCGGGTGTCCGGGCTGGTGGTGGACTGGTCCTCCAGCGGCAGTGCGATGCCGCGTTCGGTCAGCACGTCGTTGGTGGCGTGCAGGAAGTCGAAGACGCGGGCCATACCGGCGTACGGCACCGCCTGGTAGACGATCTCCTTGGCCTCGACCGGTGTGACGCCGATGGTGAGTGCGGCGCCGAGCATCACCCGGTACTCGGCCACCGCGCCGACGGCGATCATCGCCGCGAGCTGCGTCATCAGCCGGGTGCGCTCGTCGACGTCGCCGGTGTGGCGCAGGACCTCGTCGAAGGCGAAGTTGTCGAAGTACTCGATCAGCTCCGGGTCAGTGACGGCGAGGGTGGAAACGTGGCCGGGGAAGAGCCGCTCGTGCGCCGCGGTGGCGGCAGGGTTGGGTTTGCGGCTGGTCACGGGCGCACCAGCACCTTCAGCCGGCTGCGCTCGTCCATCGACTTGTAGGCGTCGGCGACCTGCCCCAGGGCGACCTCGTCGTCGAAGACCCTGCCCGGGTCGATGCGACCGGCGAGGACGTCCTCGATGGCGGGTTCGAGGTAGGCGCGCACCGGGGCGGGACCGCCGGCCAGCTGGGCGTTCTTCCCGAACAGCGACCCGAACCCGACCGGCGCCTCCTCATACTGGGGAACGCCGACGCGGGAGATGATCCCGCCGGGGCGGACAATGCCGTACGCCTGCTCGTAGGCGGGCATCAGGCCGACGGCCTCCAGCACGACGTGGGAGCCCTCGCCGCCGGTCAGGTCCATCACCTTGGCGATGCCCTCCTCGCCGCGTTCGGCGACGACGTCGGTGGCGCCCCATTCCCGGCCGAGGTCGGTGCGGGAGGTGTGGCGGCCCATGAGGATGATCTTCTCCGCGCCCATACGGCGGGAGGCCAGCACCGCGGACAGGCCGACGGCGCCGTCGCCGATCACGGTGACGGTCTTGCCGGGCTCGACCCGGCCCATGTGGGCGGCGTGGTAGCCGGTGAGGTAGACGTCGCTCAGGGCGAGCAGCGAGGGCAGCAGCGCCGTGTCGACATCGGTGGGGATCTTGACCAGGGTGCCGTCGGCCTGGGGCACGCGGACGGCCTCGACCTGCGCGCCCCCTACGCCGCCGGCGCCGTACCAGCCGCCGTTGGGGCAGGCGGTGTGGAAGCCGTCCCGGCAGATCGCACAGGTGTTGTCGGCGAAGGCGAACAGGGAGACCACGAAGTCGCCGCGCTTCAGGCCGCGCACCTCGGAGCCGGTCTCCTCGACGATGCCGAGGAACTCGTGCCCCATCGGCGTGCCCTCGTCGGTCTTGTCCATGGAGTGGTAGGGGTGCAGGTCAGAGCCGCAGACGCAGGCCAGCGTGATGCGGACGATCGCGTCCGTGGGGTCGACGATCTTGGGGTCGGGGACGTTCTCGACCCGTACGTCTCCGGGCCCGTACATGAAGGTGGCACGCATGGAAGATCTTGCCTTTCGTGGCTTGTGGTAGCGCTGTGAGCCGGGGTGAAGGCCCTCGGTGGAGGCGGGCCGGCAGGGTCAGCGCGGTTCGAGGCGCAGGGTGGAGGCGCGGGCCGCGTCGGTGAGGACGTGCTCGACGATGCTCGTGTAGCGCCCGTACTTCTTGCGGTAGGCGGCGTCCACGCCCGGGTACTCGCTGGGGTCGGCCGGGTGGAAGGTGACGTCCTGGCGGACGCCGCCCGCTTCGATGCGGCCCTGGTGGCGGGACTGCGTGCCCCGGTACTAGGGGCCGTCGGTGCCTTTGACCGAGCGGACGTACAGCTGGTCGCCGGAGCGGACCACCCCACATGGTCACCGGAGCACGCAAGGTGCCGTCGGCTCGTTCGGAGGCAAGGTCCAGCTCCTCAGCTGCGGCGACCTTCTTCAGGTCCGTGTTGTTCCAGTCCGCCATCGTGGTCCCCTTCAGAAATGCATTGCCGAGAGCCAGGCTCCGCCCAGCCGTGTCGCCATCCATCGGGTCCACCGTGGCCCGCCTGGAGGACACGGACCATCGGGAAAGATCCAGGGCGGCTCCGGTACGGTGCCGCAGACGTTCACTCTCGAACATGAGGCGACACGCTCAACCCTGCTCCTTCTCGCCCGCTCCAGGCAGGCCGAGGTGTGCCAGGGGGTAGCCAGCCAGGGTGTGACAGGGCCCCCCTCGGCAGGCATGACGCGATGACGGCGGAGAGACACTGGCCCTATGGCACCCGAGCAGCACAGCGGCGGTGACGAGCTGGGGCGCTTCCTGCGCGCCCGCCGCACCCAGACCAGCCCCCAGTCCGCTGGCCTGGCCCCCGGCCCCGGGGTCCGGCGCACCCCTGGCCTGCGCCGCGAGGAGCTGGCCACCCTCGCCGGCGTCAGCATCGACTACTACACCCGCCTGGAGCGCGGCAAGGAAACGCGCCCCAGTCCCGCCGTGGTCGACGCCCTGGCCCGCGCCCTGCAACTGGACGACGCTGAGCACCAGCACCTGCGCGACCTCGCGGTTCGCGCCGCCCGCTTCGCGCCTCAGGCCGTCCCGGCCCCCAGCCGCACCGTGCGGCCGCACCTGAAACTGCTCCTCGAAACCATGCGGCCCAACCCCGCCTACATCGTCAGCCGCAGCATGGACCTTCTCGCCCACAATCCCGGCGGCCTCGCCCTCTACGCCGGTATCGCCGACTGGCCCGTGAAACAGCGCAACCTCGCCCGCTACCTGTTCCTCCACCCCTACGCCCGCACGCTCTTCCCCGACTGGGACAACCAGATCCGCGGCTGCGTCGCCCGCTTGCGCGCCCTGGCGGGCACCGATCCCGACGCCCCCGACCTCACCCAGCTCGTCGGAGAACTGCTCCTCAAGAGCCCCGACTTCGCCGGCCTGTGGGAACGTTACGAAGTCACCGGCCGCAAGAACGTCACTAAGACGTTCCAGCACCCCCAGGTCGGCACGATCACCCTTGGCTTCCAGGGCATGGCGCTCGAAGGCACTGCCGGACACCGTATGGGCGTCTACATGGCCGAGCCTGCAACCCCCGATCATGACGCCATGCTGCTACTCGACATGACCGCCCCCCGTGCCGAGGCGACAGCGTCCGAGCACAGGCAGCACCACGGTGATCGGTGACGTCCAAGGCATCCCCTCCGCTCCAGGCGGCGCTAGCAGGGCAAGGAGGGTGAACGGTTGAGTGCGGACGAGCTAGCTCGGGGGCGGGCGGCGGGGCAGAGGGGTGACGGCAGCAGCTTGGTGAAGTGCTGTGCGCAGGCGGTTGTTGTCGATGCTCAGGCGTTGGATGGCGGCCAATGCGAGGTCGAGCTGGTGGGTCAGGTCGCGGTTGGCCCGGCGCAGCCGGTCGTTGTCGACTTTGACCTGGGTGTAGGCGTCGGCCGCGCGTTGGCTGGTCTGGGGTGTGCTTGCCGGGCGTGCGAGTTCAGCACAGACATTGGGGAAGTTGCGGCGAAAGGTGGTGTTGGCGACCTGGAGCCGGGTGGCGAGGGCGAGCACGCTGGGTGTGCGCCCGGTCTCGGCGGTCAGGGCGGTAAGGGCGGCGTCGACCTCAGCACGGCTGGGCAGTGGCGCGCGGTGGGGCGTCATCAGCGGCTCACCGTGGCGGTCTGCAGGAAGCCGAGGATGGCGTCGCGACGGCGGTGCACGTCGGCGAGGAGGAGGGGCGGGAGCGTCGGACGGCTGCGGATCTGGTCGTCGAGCCGGTCGGCTTCGGCGGCCAGAGCGGAAGCATTGTCGGGGGTGAGGGCGACGTTGTGGCAGTCAAGGGGCCGGCAGTCGAGGGCGACGGGGCGCGGGCGCTGCCCGCGGGGCGCGATCTTCGGGCGGCACAGGGCCTTGTCGGGGTTGAAGACGCAGGTGACGTAGGTGCCGGGGTAGACCTCGGGGTCGTGCGTGGTCAGGACGCGGCGCAGCCGGTGGGGGTCGGTGACGACAGCGCCGGTGAAGTGGGTGCGTCGGTGGAAGTCGCCGAGGCGGGCAGCGGCCTCAGCCGCCGCGGGGCCTTGCAGGTGGTGCTGGTGGTCGGTGGCGAGGGCTAGGAGGTGTTCACCGCGGGCCAGGGCCTGCTCAGCCTCGACTTCGGCGCGGAATGCGGAGTCGCTGGTGCCGGCGTAACCCTCGAACATGTGGATGCTCAGGTGGCGGTACTGGACGGCGCCGGCGATCACGCCGCCGGGGCGACGGGCGATGTACCAGGCAAGGGTGCGGCGGAATTGGCGGGTGGTCAGTTTCCACGGCGAGCCGTTGACGTCGGGGATGGCGTCGGTGAGGTCGTAGGCGCGGCAGTAGTTGTTGATCCAGGTGATGACCTGGTTGATCAGCTCGTTGCTGGTGCGCAACGTCATAGCGCCGGGCTTGGGGTGAGGGCCGAGGCTGTGCAGGAGCAGGTCGGTATCGGCGGGCTGCAGGCGTTCCAGGACGCGGACGGCGCGGGCGGCCGGGGCACCGATGATCCAGGTGGCCTGCGTGCCGCGGGGATCGTGTTCGCCCTTGAAGGCGAGGCTGGTGTTGTCGAGCCACAGGGTCAGTGCTTGAGCCAGGCCCTGGACGTAGGTGACGCCTCGCTCCGCACAAACTCCCTTGAACCTGTCAGGTTCGCCCACCGGGAGGAACGTTCCCCACGTCTTGGCGCCGTCGGTCTTCACCTCGGGGAGACCGTCAGCTTCGTACCAGGCCTTGATGGCGTGTTCGGCCGCGTCCTGGATGTCCATTCCGTGCTCAAAGTCTCAACCTGCTTGAGGCCCCACAGCAGTGCAGGATTCTGCACTACCGTGCGGCCGTACCGGACGCCCTCGCTTGGGGCATCCACCATGACGCACGGACAGATGGGAGGACGACAGGCCGATGAGGCTGGCCGGCGCGCACGCCGCGGTGCGGCGTATCTGGACGGTAGAGCTCCGCCCACGGGCAGGCGGACCAAGTCTCGTCTGCCCGCACTGCACCGCCCACACCCGTCCCCTCAAGGCAAGCTCTGCGCGATCCGCCGCCCTGGCGCATCTCGCCTGCCACGCCCGCACCGATGTACTGCCTGGGCATCTGCGCACCTGCCAGTGCCGAGCGCAAGGCTGCTGCTGGCATCCGCGCCATCGCGGATGCGCCGGACCGGTACTGCTCGCCCTCACCCGCGACCGCGGCGGCCGTACCTGGCGGCTGGCCGACACGTGTGCGGCCTGCGCGGCGGCGACGAGTCATACCGCCGTCGTGCCGGACACCCTGGTCGCCCCTTACCGGCTGCGCCGTTCCCCTTGCCCGTCGACTCCCCCGCTCAGCCCGATTGAGTCCGGAGCCGACCAGCGTGTACGCGTGCGGGAGATGCTCACCTACCTCGCCGCCGCACTGCCCCGGTTCACCTCACCTGCCGCCAGGCTGCTGGCCCTGCAGTGCGCTCTGCGGGCCGACATCCGCGGGATCTGCTTCCAGGGAAGGGACTTGAGTGAGCAGCAACCCGCACAGCCCGAACGGCCTCAACCCAACCTCCCCGGCCGTGAAGCGGCTGCACCTCGCCCACCTGGAGGTCGCCTCCGAGATCGCAAACGAGATACCGAACGGCAGCACCCGCACGGAGCGGGCGTTGCGCTATTCCGCGGCCGGGAGAAGGCCATCAGCCGTGGCCTGTACGCGGTTCAGCAGGGGCAGGCCACGACCGGCGGCACCACCGCCGCTGCCAGTCCGGCTCACGCCGTGACTCAGGCAAGGGCTCTGACCAGGGCAAACCAATCCGCCCAATCGCGCAGCAACATAGAAATCCCGCGCCGATCACTACATTCCGAGACGATCACTAAACCTGCACCTCAGAGCCTCTCCAGATCCCGAAGCACCGCGGAAACCCCAGCTCAGAGCAGCACCAGAGCACAGCAAAAAATCCTGAAACGATCACTAGGCTCGCAGGTCAGAGCATCACCCACCTGGTGATCGCTAGCAGATTTGTCACAGTGGCGTACGAGTTCCACGCGGCCGGCGGTGCGCCGCCACAGGGAGACGTTGTGGTCGTGCCGGGGGGAGATGACCGAGCGTTCGCCCGGCGGGGTCAGATATGCCGAGAGAAAGTACTCGGCGGCGCTGGAATCCGTCACCGTCGCCTACCTCATTCCTGCCTGTATTCCTAATCGGATCGCTGGATGCACGAGCTGGGCCGGCCCCGGACGCCGTGCGGACGCGTCGGCGATCAGCGCCGCCGGGGCGCACGGCCGGGGCCGGGGGAAGGCGGCCGGGTCACAGGTGACGGGACCACCACTCCAGAATCGCCTCGTACCGCGCCACCCGGTGGCTGGGCAGACCGGTACGGGACATGTCGTGGCCCTCGCCGGGGAACAGCAGCATCTCGGCCGGGACACCGCGGGTGCGCAGGGCGACGAACATCCGCTGGGCCTGTTCCATCGGCGTGTGCCGGTCCTCCTCCGACTGGATGAGCAGCATCGGGATCCGGATCCGGTCGGCGTGGGTGAGCGGGCTGATCTCGGCCCACCTCTCCTGGTCCGCGCCGTACAGGGCTATGGAGTTGTTCACGCCGTCGTCGGCGGAGCCGAAGTGGCTGTCGATCGCGTAGCACCCGCGCTCGCCCATGGCGGCCCGGAACCGCTCGCCGTGGTGCGCGGCCATCCACGCCGCCATGTAGCCGCCGAACGAGCCGCCCTGCACCCCGACCCGCGTCTCGTCCAGGTCGGGCGACTGCAGGGCCGTGTCCAGCAGCGTCAGCAGGTCGCCGGCGGTGATGCGGGCCAGGTCACTGGCTGCGTACCGGCCGTGCGCCTGCCCGTATCCAGAGGTGCCGCGCGGATTGCCGAGCACGACGGCATAGCCGGCGCTCGCATAGACCTGGGCCTCTTCGAAGGACGCCGGGCCGTTGAGGGTGTACCCCCACTGCGTGAAGGGGCCGCCCTTGATCTGCAGCAGCACCGGATGCGGGCCGGGGCCGGGCTGGCGCACCGTCCAGCCGTGCAGCAGATAGCCGTCCTCGGTCTTGGCGGTGAACTGGCCTCCACCGGCAACAGACCTGCGCGGGCCCGCAGTTCCGCGCCGAACGGGGTGAGTTCCCGCTCCTCGCCACCGCACAGCACCACCAGGTCGCCCGCGCTCTCGGCGCTGGAGAGCACCGCGGCGATCGTGGTCCCCTGCGGGCCCTCGGCGACCGCGTACCCGTTGACCTGTCGGCGCCCGGTGATGACGGGCCGCGGCGCGCCGCCGTCGTAAGGCACGAGAACGAGGTGGACCTCGCCCCGGTGGTCGTTGGCGAAGTAGACGCCGTCGGAGGCGGGCGCGATCATCTGGCTGGCGAAACTCAGGTGGTACGGCTCCGGGTCGGTGAGCCGACGCGGCGGTGCCGAGCCGTCGACGGGCACCGACCACAAGCCGTAACTGTTCGCGCCCGTGGCCCGGTTGTGCTCGTCCAGCGTCTCAGCCGCGAAACACACCAGCGTGCCGTCGGTGGAGAACCGCGGGCAGCCCAGCTCCAGGCCTCCGTCGGTCAGTGCCCGCAGTCCGGTGCCGTCCGGGGAACAGACCCAGATGTCCCGGCGCAGGTCGTCGGCGTGCGTCTCGTGCCGGCCCGACACAAACGTCAGCAACTGCCCGTCGGGGCTCCAGGCCACGTCGTAACTGGCGTGCTCCCCGCTGGTGATCTGCGTCGTCACCGGTTCCTCGGCGAACGGCTCCGTGACGAAGATCTGGTGCGGCCGGTCGAAGGTGAACCCGATGCCGTCCGACATGTAGCGCAGGGTGGTGATCCGGCGGGGCCGCTCCTTGTGCGGCGGGACACCCGGGAGGTACGGGCCGGGCTCGGGCACGCGCGTCGCGAAGGCGATCCGGCGCGAGTCCGGGCTCCAGACGGGCTGCCCCGCGCCCAGCGGCAGGTCGGTCACCCGGAACGGCTCGCCGCCCTCCATGGGGAGCAGGTGCAGCTGCGCGGGCCCGGTGGGCCCCGGCCGCAGGAAGGCCAGCCACCGTCCGTCGGGCGAGAAGGCCGGTGCGCCGTCGTTCGAGCCCTGGGTGAGGCGCCGGGCCGGCGCGGACCCGTCCGTCCGAGCCACCCACAATTCGCTGGTGTTCTCGTCGGCGTCCACATCCGGCCGGAAAACACTCACGACCGCGTATCGGCCGTCGCCCGACAACGTGGGACGGCCGAGTACGGGAAGCAGATTGATGTCGGTGGGAAGCATGCCGTTGACGCTAGAAGCGCCCGGTTCGGCGTGTCAACGAAGGCAATCGTGTCAACGAAGGCAATTCGGAGCATGTTCGGCGCAGCCGGAAGCCGGTGTCCAACTGCGGCCCGGAGCCACTTGAACAGCGGCCGGGCCAGCGATTCCGCGCAGCTCAACACATGTCCGCCCAGGGCGGGTTGCTCAGCGCCGTTTGACAAAGGACACTCTCCTGGGAGCCTCGCGGCACGCAAAGACGGAACGGCGAGAGGGACTCATGAAATTCCTGCGGAAGGGCCCACTGGCAAATCCGGGATTCCGTCGCCTGTGGATTTCCGGATTCATTTCGGAGAGCGGCGACTGGATGTTCATGGTCGCCATGCCGGTGTACGTCTACCAGCTCACCGGTTCGGTGGGCGCGACCGCGACGAACTTTCTCGTGGAACTGCTGCCGGCCCTGCTGCTCTCGCCGGTGGCAGGGGTGCTGGCCGACCGCTGGGACAGGCGCCGAACCATGATCGGGGTGAGCCTCGCGCAGACGGCGGCACTGGTGCCGCTGCTCGCCGTGCACGGGCCCGGCGATGTCTTCGTCGTCAACATCGTCACCGCCGTGCTGGCCGCGCTGGCCACCGTGTTCCAGCCCGCCAAGTATGCTCTCCTGCCCTCCCTCGTCGAACGCGAGGACGTACCGGCAGCCAACGGGCTGGTCAGCCTGAACGGCAACCTGGCCCGGCTGGGCGGCGCATCGGTCGGCGGATTCGTGCTGGCCTGGTTCGGCCTGCCCGGCATACTCGCCGCCGACGGCGCCTCCTTCCTGCTGGCGATCCTGTTGCTGCTGCGACCGTTCGGGGCCTTTCGGGAAGTCCCGGTCCACCAGACGGCCTGGCGCGCCTACCTGGAGGGGCTGCGGGAGATCAGGAACCGGACCGGGCTGCGGGCCATGGTGGTGACCGTAGGTCTGATGGGCCTGGCGCAGGGACTCTTCGCGGTCCTGTTCGTCGTGTTCGTGACCGACCGGCTGGGCGGCGGCGAGAGCGACACCGGTCTGCTGCGCGGTGTGCAGGCCATCGGCGGCATGGCCGGCGGCGCGCTCGTCGGCACGTTGGCCCGGAACTCCTTCCGCTGTGCCGCCCGCCAGGACTGAAACAAGATCGCCAAACTCCTCAAGCCCGTCTACACCGCGCCGACCGAGGAGGCCGCCCTGGACCGGTTCGCCGAGTTCGCCGACGCCTGGGGCCGGAAGTACCCGGCGATCGTCAAACTGTGGGAGAACGCGTGGGAAGAATTCACCCCGTTCCTGCGGTTCGACACCGAGATCCGCCGCATCGTCTGCACCACCAACGCGATCGAGTCGGTCAACGCCCGCATCCGCCGGGCGGTCAAGGCCCGCGGCCACTTCCCCAACGAGCAGGCCGCCCTGAAGTGCGTCTACATGGCCATCATGTCGCTCGACCCCACCGGCAAGGGCCAGGCCCGCTGGACCATGCGCTGGAAGACCGCGCTGAACGCCTTCGACATCACCTTCGACGGCCGGCTCTCAGCCGTCCGCCAGTAACCCAACCACCCTGGTTACACCGTTCATTTGACAGACCCCGGCCAGGTCTCGTTCTGCTGCCGCATTGCGCCCGGAAGCTGATCGCATTCCGCCTGAAGCTCCTTGATCTCCTCACGGGCCAGTGCGAGGTCGGCGTGGAGGCCGGCTGGCCGCGCTCGGCGCCCTCGAGCAGTCGCGGTGACGGGAGCTTCTTCCTGCCGCTGGGTGGCCGCCTGGATGTGCTCCCGGACGCCGTCCACCGAGTGATCCGCCGGTCGCGCCGGTGGGTGAGCGACCCAGGCGCCTGAACCGCCCAAGCGTTGATGTCCACGGCATATGGCCGGATCAGATCTCTGAACTGCCGAGTAGCCGGGCAGATCTCAAGGCGTCGAACGGTCCGAGATCACTCGATCACTGAACGCGACAAGAGGGGGGCGTACGTGCAACGAGGCCAGGATCTGTCCAACACGCTGACGATGCTGCACACGACACTCATGCAGACCGGCACGAACCTGCAGGACGCACTGAACAAGGGGATCGAAAAGCTGGAGGCCAGTGGCCGGACAGCCCAGCGGGAAACCACGGACACCGTGGTCGCTGAACTGTCCCGGATGCGCAACGACTTGCGGGATACGAAGAACCGGCTGGCGTCCAGCCGCGACGACCTCGGCGAGGACGTGCGGGCAGCGATCACCCTTCTGCGACAAGAAGTGCAGAAGGTGAAAGACGCTGTCGCAGCCCGGCCCGGGACGGAAACCGACGCACCGGCCCCGCTGCTGGAGGCAACCGAGCCGGCGGCCCAGGCCGCCTCGTACGCCGCCGCCCCGTCCCCTGGCCTCGGCTCAGGCGAGACCGACTCCACGGGTCTGCCTTCTGCGGCAGCCGCCGGCCCCGCCACGGCAGACACCGCTCCTCCACCCGCCGGGCCGCTCCCCTCCGTGCCCGCTCAGCGCGCCGGCACGGAGGTGGAAGCGCCGCCTGGTCTCGAAGAACAGGTGCGGCAGGCTGTTCGCGCCGTTCTGGCCGACGAACTCTCCACGCTGCGCGCCGCCCTTACCGGTCTCGAAGAGGCCCAGGACGCGCAGGCCGCCGCCCGCGACGAACAGCACCAGGAGCTCACCGGGATCCGCCAGGAGCTGACCCGACTGGCAGCCGGCTTCGAAGACTGGCGGGCCCAGCAGACCACGGCGGCACAGGGCGCCGGCGCACCCGACGTCACCAAGGACCACAGCGCACTGCTGCAACAGGCCGCGCGCGTCTCCTCAGCCGTCCTGATCTGCCACCGCGACATGTGGGAGTTCATTACCGCGCACGCCGGACGCCATCCCCACTTCCGCGTCCCACCGCAGATCACCGACCACGGCAACGAACGCGTCAGCGCCACCGTCTCCGGCCGCTGTCTGATCGCTGTTCTGATCAGCCTGTACGGCATCAAGCACACCGCCGAGGAGGGAGACGGCGACTGGGAACTGGCGACCACCCTCTACCACCGCATCCACCACCGGCTGACCACCCTGGCGGCTGACGGAGACCCTGTCACCATCACCCTGGACGACCGATCCCACCCCGGCCCCTACGACGCCGGCGACACGGACGGCACCCCCGAACCGCCCGCCACCGACCCGACCGACGACGGGCCCGAAGCAGCCGACGGCACCCCGCCCCCACACCCCTCCGAATAGAACGGCCGCCACCCCGGCGCGGCAACCACCCGCCACCCCCGCGGCGCGCTGGCCGGCACCACACCGGTGCGGCCGACGCGCCGGAGTCGAACTTCCTTCTTCGCAAGGCCAGTTCGCAGAGTTTGATCATTGTGGGCGTAATCCACGTGTGCGGGTGTCCTCCGACCGCGGCACGTCACGCTAAGCAACCACGGCCTCTATAGGGCCTGTTGCGAAAGTGCTGGTCACAGCCACTCGTTGATTGCTGCGACCAGCACCGTCGCTTCGTAGCGGACGGCGAGTTTGTCGTACCGAGTGGCAACGGCCCGGTGCCGCTTGAGGCGGTTGATTCCGCACTCGACCGCGTGCCGCTGCTTGTAGTCGTCCTTGTCGAACTTCGGCGGTCGCCCGCCGCGCGATCCGCGCTTGAGACGGTTGCGGGCCCGGTCCGCCGGGATGGGGATGGTGGCCTTGATCCCGCGTCTGCGCAGGTAGGAGCGGTTGCCGCGGGAGTCGTACGCCTTGTCGGCCCGGACCCGGTCCGGGCGCTTGCGTGGCCTGCCGAGCCCCGGCCTCGGGACCCGGATGGCTTCCAGGACCGCTTCGAACTGCGGAGAGTCGCCCCGCTGCCCGGCCGTGATCACGACGGACAAGGGCTTTTGCCCCTGTTCGACCGCGAGGTGGATTTTGCTGGTCAGTCCGCCTCGGGAGCGTCCGAGGCCGTGGTCGGCCGGCTCGACGAACACTCCGCCGGGCGGTTCCTTCTGCAGGTCCCCTTTTTCGCCGCTCCGGCGGCGTGCTGGTGGGCCCGGCAGACCGTGGAGTCGACGTTCACATCCCAGGTGATCAGGCCCTTGGCGTCCGCCTGGGCCTGGAGCTGGGTGAGGATCCGGGCCCACGTGCCGTCCCGCTGCCAGCGTCGGAACAGGTCATGGACCCGGTCCCACGGGCCGTATCTTTCGGGCACATCCCGCCACGGAGCACCGGTCCGGGTCCGCCACCGTATGCCGTCTATCAGCTGCCGCCGCGCCCCGCGCCTGGGACTTCGCCCGGAACCGGCCCCTCACCGACGACCAGCCCGCCGACGTCCGAGGCCGCATCATCGAGCTGGACCACCGCTGGGCGTCCCACTCGCCGTGCACATGCTCGACGGCGCCACCCTGGCACACGCCCTGAGCGACTCACCCGCCGGACTGCTCGCCTGGCTGCTGGAGCGCTGGAACGCCTGGAGCGACAACGGCCGCGACGTCGAGTCCGTCTTCACCAGGGACGACATGCTCACCCACCCCACGATCTACTGGGTGAACAACTCCATCGCCACGTCGATGCGTTACTACGCCAACGCCAACCGCTATCCCTGGACCCCCGCTCACGACCGCACCCCGGTCGTGCCGCCCCGGTCGGCCTCACCTTCGTCACGTACGAGAACCCGCCCGGCATCCACACCGCCGACGAGCGCGTCCGGGCGTTCAGGACCGGCCCGCAGGCCGACTGGTTCAACCACGTCAACGTCAACGCCCACGACCACGGCGGCCACTTCATCCCCTGGGAGAACCCCGACGCCTGGGTGAGCGACCTGCGCCGCACCTTCCACGGCCGCAGGCCCTGAAGGCTCCTGCGGGCTCGGCCGGCAACAGGCCACGACAACACGTCGGTTCAGTGACAGCAGCAGCTGTGATCAGGCTCGGGAACTGTCGCTGCGATCCGACAGCGCCCGGTCCAGGTCATGCCGACCGGGCCGGCCGTTCCGGTCCGGCCGGGTGAGGCGGGCGACGAAGACGGTGCGGCCGTCGGACGCCTCCTGGTCTGGATGCACAGGTCGATCTCGACCAGGCTGCCGCCGCGGCGCAGGACCGGCACGGACACCGGGCGGCCGAGGATGCGGGAATGCCCGGTCAGCAGCGGGGAGGTGAAGGACGCGACGTGGCGCTCCCGCAGGTGTTCCGGGATGATCGTGGTGATCCGCTGCCCGATGAGTTCGCCCGGTGCCCAGCCCAGCAGGTCTGAGGCCGCGGCGTTGGCGGCGATGATCCGGTCGCCGTCGTCGGCGGCGATGGTCGGGGTGCTGCTCGCCTGGAGCCGGCTGGGATCCCAGGCGGCCGGCTCGGGCGGCGTGGTGCTGGGCTCGCGGGGCATCTCGGTCCAGGCGGTGGGCCGGTGGCCGGCGAGCTGGGCGGTGATCTGCCCGAGGAGCCAGCGGTTGAGGGCGTGGATCTGCGGCAGGGCCGGCCGGGTCAGCAGCCGCCCGTGGACCACGTCGAGTACGCGGCACAGGGTGTGCACGGCGTCCTGGGCGTCGTCGGGAATCTGCGTGCGCACGGTGTGCAGGTCCCCGTGTGAGTGACGCTCGGACGCCGCGGTCACCCTCGCCCTGACCAGGTGGTTCGTGTCGTGCGCGATCTGCAGGTCGGCCAGCGGGACCGAGGGCAGGTCGCCGGCGGAGGCCGCCATGAGGGATTCACGCAGCAGCGCCTCGCGGTGCATCTGGGCCGCCTTGTGCAGCGCGCCGGGCAGACCGATCAGCTCGACGGGGGTCGCGGCAGTGCGCGCGGGAGGCATGTTCCAGTCCGAGACGGGCGGCTCTGGAGTCTCGGGCCACAATTCGAACCAGACCGTCTTGCGGTCCTCGCCGACCTGGACGCCGTGGCTGGAGGCCAGCTCCTCGACCAGGGCCAGCCCCGTCCCGTACTGGCGTACGCCGTGCTGCTCGTCCGGGGCACCAGGACACGGCCCGGCTCCTGATCGCTGACCTCGATGTGCACCCGTCCGTCCACGGCCCAGGCCCGCACCTCCACCTGGGTGTGCGCATGCACCACCGCGTTGGTCACCAGTTCGCTGACCAGCAGCTGGGCGGTGCCGCCACGTCCGGGGCCACCCCGTCCAGAGCCTCGCGGACGAACCGCCGGGTCTCCCGGGCGCTCTGTGGCCGAGGAGGCAACCGGCGGATCGGCGCACGAGCCGGACCAGGCATAGCCATGCCACCAATGTGCCCGTCACCGCGGTCCCTGTCCTCCGGTGATCACTCACTCCGTACGGAGCGAAAACGCCGGTCAGCGGCGTGTCAGAGCCGTGTCAGGTCACCTCTGCACCATGAGACACGTGAACGGCGCCGCGGGAAGACCGCGGGGCCGGGAGCGAGGAGAGGTGCCCGGAGCGGCTGATCGGGGACCAAGGGCGCACGCCCTCAAGTCGGACCCCTTCGGGGGTCCACGCAGGTTCGAATCCTGCCCTCTCCGCCGGTCGGTTGTTCGGGCAGTGGGGGCCTGGCGGGGCAGGTACCAAGTAGGTACCATCGGGGTCATGCCATCGCTGAACGTGTCCTTCTCCGACGAGGAAATGGAAGGCGTCCGTGCCGCCGCTGCCGCGGAGGGCAAGAGCCTGAAGCAGTACCTGCACGATCTCGGGGTGCGGGAGATGCATCGCAAGCGGTTCGTCGCCGGCGCCGTGGCCTGGGCCGACAGGCTGCGCGGCGAGTTCGACGACGCGTTTCCGGACGAGGTGCCGCCCTCTGGGCGGGGCGGCGGGGCCGCGGCCGCCTGATGGTGCTGCACATCGACGTGTCCTGGCTGCTCGACGTCCAGGAGGCGGCTCTCGGGCACGAGGACGTGACGGTGACCGACTACTCGGCGCTCGTGGCGGCCGTAGCGCGGCACAAGACCAAGATGCCGACGCTGGAGACGGCCGATCCGGATGCCGCGTGGCGCGCGGCCGCGCTGCTGCACACGATCGTGCGTCTGGAGCCGCTTCCGCACCGCAACAGCCTGTTCGCCGCCTTCGTGGCCGCCCAGTACATGGATCAGTCCGGTGAGGGCATCGACCCGCCGTACGGCGTCCTGTCGGATCTCGTGCGGAAGGTGCGGGACGCCCGGCTGAGCGTGTACGCCGTCGCCGAGGCGCTGCGTTCCTGGAAGATCTGACGGGCGGGTACGGCCGGGGGGCGGGACTCCGGGTCGCTCAGCCGGTTCCGCGCCCGCCCGTCACCGGAGCCGGGCTCCCGCGGCAGTCCTTTCAGAGGCTGTGGGCGGTGATGTCGCCGTGGGGGGTGGTGGCGCGGATGTCGAGTTCGGCGGTGCCGTCGTTCTTGAGGGAGTTGCTGATGCGGCCGTGGCCGGTCCCGGCGTCCAGGGCGGCCGAGACGCCGGCGGCGGCGCCGACCGTGATGTTCCCGGACTCGGTGCGGAGGACGACTGTGCCGCGTACGGCCTCGGTGATCCGGATGTCGCCCCGTGCGGTGCTGATCTCGGCGGGGCCGCCCAGCCGGCCGACCTCGACGTCGCCGTCGACCGCGGTGAGGCGCAGGCTCGCGGCCTCCTCGACCTTGATCTGGCGGTACGCGCCCTCGAAGGCGACGTCGCCGAGGCGGCCGGCGCCGCTGAGCTCGCAGCCGGAGGTCCTGGCCTCGACCCGCGAGCCGGCGGGCAGCTGCTGCACGGTGACCTCCAGGGCCCCGGAGCCGAGGAGCTGGTTCCCGGACTCGGAGGTGCGGATCCGCAGGACGCCGTCGGCGTAGGCGACTTCCGCCCGCTCGGCGCTCTGCACGTCGCGCCTCTTGGAGGGGTCGGCGGGCAGCACCTCGACCACGGTGTCGGCGCGGTCGGCGGCGATGAACTGGATGCGTCCGGCGGGGATGTCCAGGACGGCGGAGATCGGGGCGGGGGTGTCGAACTTCTGCATCGTGCTCTCCCTTGCGCTGACGGCTCACTGTTTCCCAACACCGGAAACGCTACGTTGCTTTCCAAATTCCCGCAACGATGGTTTTGCTGAGAGACTGCATTGTTCGAAGTCATAGGGTACTAATCATTGCAACGATGTCTCGTTTAACGCAACGATTGAGAGGCTGACCGTTGCAATGCAGTGACGATGAACGCTATGGTGGAGGCGTCAGGGAACACCGAGCAGCGCCGGGGAGCACCCGTGGCGCGTGAAGGAGTGCACCGATGCCGGGAGGCAGGCTCACCCAGGCCGAACGCCAGCAGATCGCGCTGGGGCTGGCCGACAGCCTGCCCTACGCCGAGATCGCCCGGCGTCTCGGCCGCCCGACCTCCACGATCACGCGTGAGGTGATGCGCAACGGCGGCCCCACCGGCTACCGCGCCGACCTGGCCCACCGCGCCACCCAGCAGCGCACCCACCGGCGCAGACAGGCCGCGCCCCGGGGACCGCAGGCGCTGCCGCAGCCGTACGGACGCGACGCCGAGGCCGTGCGCGAGTACCAGGAGACCCTCACCACCGTCTTCATGACCTCGGGCCTGCCCAAGATGATGGCCCGGGTGCTGGGCTGCCTCTACACCACCGACACCGGCAGCCTCACCGCCGCCGAACTCGCCGAGCGCCTCCAGGTGAGCCCGGCGTCCATCTCCAAAGCGATCACCTTCCTCGAGGGCCTGGACCTCGTCCGCCGCCAGCGCGACGAGCGCCGCCGCGAGCGCTACGTCGTCGACGACGACCTGTGGTACCAGTCGATGATCCGCAGTGCCCGGGCCAACGACCAGTTCATCGAGACCGCGCGCCAGGGCGTCACCATCCTCGGCCGCGGCACCCCGGCCGCCACCCGCCTGGAGAACGCGGCCCGCTTCCTCGACTTCGTCAGCGAAGCGCTCATCCGCGCCGCCGAACAGGGCCGCGACGTCCTCTACACCAGGACCGAAACAGCCCCGGACCGCACCACGGAACCGGATCCGGACGACGGACACACGACCGCACCGACCGCCGCCGGGTGAGCCGGCCGCCGAAGCGGACGGAGGCGGGTGCGAGGCACAGGGCCCGAGCGGCGCGAGGCGCGGCCCGGACGAGCGGGGCGGGCGAAGGGCGGACTGCGCAGGCCCCCTGACCGGCTCTCCACGGGCGCTCTAGCAGGGCGTGGCACGGTGCGCGGAGCGGTTGTGTCTCGTTCGCCTCAGCCTGCCGGAAGGAAGCCGACCGATGGCCCGCGGATCATTGCACGTGTGTTCGAGAACGGCGACCAGGAGTCGGCGCCCGGGGTGAGTCCCGTCCGCTGAGCCGCCCGCCCCTGCCGTCGGCGCCCGCTCGTTCCCGGGTTTCGGCCCGACCTGCACCTCTTGTGCGTTTCTCTCCTGGAAAATCAGGCCCCGGACAAAGCCCGTGCCGTGAATTCTGCATGCCCTTTTTCAATCCGGGAAACCGGACCGCGGAAAATTACTGGCCTCTTGCTCGAGCGGCATTGGAGCGGCCCGGAAAAGCCTTGACCGAGCCCTTCCGGATAATTAATGTAACCGGCACCTGTCGACCGCAGGAATCATCAATGAATTCGCAAAGGGGTAAGGGAATGTCCCTCAACGACAAGCTCAAGGCCACCGACGACGAGGCTCTCCTGCAGGCCGCCGACGCCGAGGTCGAGGAGCTCTCCAACCAGTCGCGCCCGATGCTGATTTCCGAGATCAACGAAGCCTGACCGGCTTGCTTCGCAGGGATCCCGGGGGCGGCGGCACGTCGCTCCCGGGACCGTTCGGAACCAGACGCCATGAAGGATCCTCCGTGGGTACTGAACATCCGCTCACTCGTCTTATAGACGAAAAAGACCTGCTGGGCACGTACTGGAACAAGAAACACGGATTGTTCAAGCAGGCATGTCCGGTGGACGACTTGATTCATGAGTCCGATATCCAGGACATGCTCGACACGGGGCTGCTGCGCTGGCCGTACTTCACCCTCCTCAAAGAGGGGCAGCAGCCGGAGATCCTCGCCTTCACCAAGACGCGGAACGTGGCCGGGACCCCGGTACCGGGCTTCGCCGACGCGGCGAAGGTGCGCTCGCTGCTCGCGGCCGGCGCGACCATGAAGATGAACCAGCTCGAGGACTGGCACCGTCCGCTGGGCACGCTGATGCGGGAGATCGAGGCTCGCCTGCCCGCCGAGCTCAAGACGTACGTGTTCTACACGCCGCGCGACAACACCGGCATGCTGCCCCACCGCGACGGGTCGCACGTCCTCGCCGTCCAGGTCGCCGGCGCCAAGGAATGGCGGATCTACGACGAGCCCCGGGAGATCGACTCCCGCTCCGGCCTCGATGTGGACGTGGACAGCCACGCGCACTCCTTCGTCATGGAGCCCGGCGACGTGCTGTACCTGCCGCACGGCATGCCGCACGTGGCGACAGCCCGCGAAGGGACCTCGCTGCACGTGACGTTCACCATCACCGAACCCACTCCGCGGGACCTCATCGAGTCCCTGATGACCCTCTTCGCCCAGGGCTGCGACCGCGTACGGGAAGGGAATTGGCGCGCGACGCTGGAGGAGACGGCGGACGCGGTGACCAAGGCCCTGCTCGACCATGTGAGTTCCGTGGACGCACAACTCCTCGTCGACACGGCAGTGGCCACGATGAGGGACAGGACGGCGTGAATCCATGACCAGCATCAAGAGTGCGCACCGACTGACCGAACTCGTCGGCGACGCCGACGCCTTCCTCACCGATGCCTGGGGGGTGCGTGCCGCGACGTTCCGGTCCGCCGCCGTCCCCGCACTGCTCTCCGCCGCGGAGATCTGGGACGCCTTCGACTGCGGGCTGCTCGTCGCCCCGTACTTCGGCGTCACCCGTGACGGGGTGAGCGCGCCGGCCGCGGACATCACCGTGACCCGCAAGGTGCAGCAGAAGCCGAGGGCGCGGTACGCGAACGCCGCCGGCGTGCGGAAGTGGTTCACGGCGGGCTGCACGGTCACCCTGCGTCAGCCCGATCACTGGCATGCCGGTCTGAAGGAACTCGTCGGCGCTCTGCGCGAGGAGTTGCGGGCCGACGTACGGTCCTCGGTGTTTCTCAGCCCCCCGCCGGCCCAGGACGACGCCGAGGACGGCACCTGGGTCCGTACCGAGGCGGCCCATCTGTTCGTGCTGCAGCTCGAGGGCGCAACCCGGTGGGGCGTCGACGAGGAAGGCCGCCGTACGCGGACGGCACTGACGCCGGGAGACGTCCTGTACGTCCCGCCGGGGCGTGAGCACACCGTGGTCGCGTACGAGGGCAGCGCCCTGTACGCCACCCTGAGCGTGCAGCAGCCCAGCCCCCGCGACCTGGCTGAGGTCGCGCTGGCCGGGTTCTTGAGGAGCGCACCGGCGGAGGCCATCGCGGGCAGGCACCACTACATGTCCCTGGACGAGAAGGTCGGCTGGCTGCGCCGGGAACTGACCGCCCATCTCGCCGGGCAGGACATCGACGACCTGGTGGCGACGGCGGTCGGGATACAGCAGCGCGCCGGACAGGCTTGACAGCATGACGGGGGTGTCGCAGAACGAGGGCCCGGGGGCGGCGGCCCTGGAGACGCTGCTGGCGCAGCCACGGGTTCAGGTGGCGCACCGCCTCGGCTCCGGTCTGCTGATCGAGGCGGAGCTGCGGCGGGCCGGCCGCCGGGACCTCGTGCCGTTTGTCCTCGGCTATGCGCCCGGGCCCGGCGGTGACCCGGTCATGGAGCACGCTCATGCCGCGGCGTCGTCGGTGACGGTCACCGAGGGCGGCGGCTATCTGTTCCTGTCCGACCGGCGGGCCGGCGACGCGGCGGCGCGCGGCCACGGCGGCCGCTCCCTGTGGCGGCACCGGCCGCAGACGCCGCGCGAGCCGCAGCTCGTCCTGGGCGCGCCGCGCGGTGTCGTCTCGTACGCCGCGGCGGGGGCGACGGCCGTCGCGGCCGTCTGGGTCAGGACCGAGGCGACGTCCCTGGCCGAGGACCGGCGGCTCCGCGCCGCTGATGCACCGGACCGGGAGACGGTCACGCTGGTGCGCGGTGATCTCTGGCCGCAGTCGCAGTACCACACGCCGGGCGAGGTGCTGCGGGTGCTGCGCGTCGGCCTGTCCGACGGGGCGCAGGGCCCCGGGGACCGCGAGCTGCTCGAGCTGCCGCTCGGGGAGGATGTGCGGCTGACCGGGGAGCTGGCGCTGACGCCCGACGGTCTGCGGTGCGCCGCGGGGGTGGCGCGTTTTCTGCGCGGTGGGCACCGACGTCACGGGCTGCTGGTGTTCGCCCTGTCGGATCCCGCGGGCGCGCGTGCGGTATGGGCGGATGACGACGATCTCTCGGAGCCGGTCGCGGCTCCCGACGGCTCCTGGTTCGCGTGTACCGCGGAGCGGATCTCGCGCCCCGGGCTCGGCCCGCGGCAGGAAGCGGTGCTGGTCGCCTCCGACGGCTCCGCGGTGGTCCACGTCGCCCCTCGGCACGCCAACTGGCTGCGGCCTCGCGCCTGGTGCGGGGCGGACACGCTGCTGTGCACCGGGGAGGAGGAGGGCCGGCGGCACCTGTGGCGGCTGCGGACCGGCGACGGCGCCGTCGAGCGGGTGGAGGCCGGGGGGTCGGTGCAGGCGGTGACCGTGTCGGGCGGCGAGCTGCTGGTGGTGCGCTCCCGGATCGACCTGCCTCCCGAGGTGGTGTCTGTTCGGGCGGATGCGCCCGGCGCCGGCTCCGCCGCCGGGACGCGGCCGTCCGGGCCGGCCCTGGTGGCCGCTCCGGCCGCCGCCGCCACCCCGACCGGGCGCATGGAGCGAGGGCGCTACCGGGCGCCGGACGGATCGACCTGGCACAGCCGGCTGTGCCTGCCCGCCTCCGACCCCGGGCATCGGCTTCCGGTGCTCGTCTGGTGTCACGGCGGGCCGTTGCTGAGCTGGACGGACTGGTCGTGGCGGTGGAATCCGTGGCCGTTCGTGGCCGAGGGCTATGCCGTGCTCATGCCGGATCCCCCGCTGTCCACCGGATACGGGCAGCAGGCCGTGGACCGCGGCTGGGGCCGCTGGACGTCCGAGGTCGCCGCCGTCGCGGCGGCCCAGGTGGAGCACGCGCTGGCGCACCCCTTGCTCGACGCGGGCCGTGTCGCCGTCATGGGGGGCAGCTTCGGCGGCTATCTGTCGCTGGCCCTCGCCACGCTGCTGCCCTCGGTCCGCCTCGCCGTCAGCCACGCGGGCTGGGCCGACTTCGCCGCGGTCGCCCGCGTGTGCGATCTGCACTGGCACTGGCTGCGGGAGTACGGGGCCGTGGACGAGGCCGCGGCCTACCGCCGGGAGAGCCTGCCGCTGGAGGCGATCGGGTCCGCCACCCGGGTGCTGCTGTCCCACGGGTGCCTGGACACGCATGTCCCGGCCGGCGAGTCCCGCGCGATGTACCGGTCCCTGGACGGCCGGGGTGTCGACGTGGAGCTGATGCTCCTGCCCGACGAGGGGCACAGCATTCGCAAACCCGCCAATGCGGCGGCCTGGTTCCGACGGTGACCAGCGGCAAGGGGGCGACCCCGCGGGCCGCGCGGGTGTCCGCCATGATGGAGGCGATCGAGCGGACCTGGTGCGAGCCGCCGGCCGACCCGGCGCCGCCGCTGGCCTCGTACGCCGAACTGCGCCGGCGGGGCGTGCCGGTGCTCGACCCCAGGCGGCTGATCCTGCGGCGGGGACACACCTGGACCGAGGACGCGCTCATCCACTGGTCGCCGGTGCGGGAGCTGTTCAGCGACACCGAGGTGTGGGTTCCCGCCCTCGCGGTGTTCACCCCCTACCCCCACGAGTGCAAGATGGCCAGCTCGAACGTGATCGGTCTCGCGGTCGGCAACAGCCCGCAGGAAGCGCTGCTGCACGGGCTTCTGGAGGCCATCGAGCAGGACTGCACGGCGTTCGGCGAGACGCTCAGGCGCGGTCACCGCGTCCGCCTCGACTCGCTGCCCGAGGGCCCGGCCGCGCTGGTGGAGCGGTTCCAGAGCAAGGGCGTCAACGTCCAGGTCTTCAGCTACGTCAACGAGATCGGGGTGCCCGCCATGTTCGCCACCACCGACGACACGCACGCCGAGGACGGGATGCTGATCAACGGGGGCGGCGGCGCCCACCTCGACCCGCTCGTGTCGGTCACCCGCGCCCTGACTGAGGCGGCCCAGTCCCGGCTCGCGGTCATCAACGGGGCCCGGGAGGACCTCAACAGCCAGGCGTACCGGCGGCACGCGTCGTACGAGGCCATGCGGGAGATGCTGCACGCCTGGAGCGCCGAGCGCACGGAGATCGACTTCGGCGAGCTGCCCAACACCAGTACCGGCACCACACGCGGCGACCTGGAGCGCGTGCTCGGCGGGCTCGACAAGGCGGGTCTTTCGCTGGTGTTCGCCGCCGAACTCGCCCCGGACGACTTCCCGTTCTCCGTGACCCAGGTCATCGTGCCCGGTCTGGAGGTGTACCACCACGACAACGCGCGGCTCGGTACGCGGCTGCGCCGCGCGATGGTGGCCGCGGGGATGGCGAGGCCCCTGCGATGACCACCGCGACCACCGACCTCGTCGTCTTCACCGGCCCGTCCCTGCGTGCGTCGGATCTGCCGCCGCTGCGCGACCTCGCCGCCCGGCTCGGCCGTCGTCTCCAGCTGCGCCCGCCGGTGCGCAGGCTGGATCTGCTGGACCTGGCCGACTCCGCCGCCGAGACCGAAGTGCTCATGCTGGACGGGGAGTTCGGGCAGCGGCTGGCCGTCAGCATCGCCGAGGTGCGCGCGGTGCTGGCCGCCGGGCAGCCGCTCACCGGCGCGTCCTCCATGGGCGCCCTGCGGGCCGTGGAATGCCGCACGCTCGGCATGAAGGGCAGCGGCTGGGTGTTCGAGCAGTACCTGTCGGGGGCCATCGACTCCGACGGCGACGTGGCGCTGCTGTACGACCCCGAGGACTTCACGCCGGTGACGATCCCTCTGGTGAACGTGCGCTGGCTGCTCGCGCAGAAGCGGGGTGCGGGGCTGCTGTCGCCCGCCGCGGCGCGGGCGGCGCTGCACGCGGCCAAGGGGCTGCACTTCCGCGACCGGCGCCCCTCCGTGCTGCTGCGGCGGTGGCGGCAGGAGCTGCCCGCGGACGCGGTGGAGGTCCTCGGGCCGGAGCTGGCCGACGAGCGGCGCGACGGCTGGGACCGCAAGCGCCTGGACGGCCTTCAGGCGGTGCGGGCCGCGCTGGGCGCGGACGAGCCGGTGGCTGCGTGACGGGCGGGTCCCCGGGGCCACATGGTCCCGGGGCCGCCGAGGGTCACCGCGGTGGCGCGCCGTCGGTCAGGTTCCGTTCCCAGAAGATCTCGTCGCGCCAGGTCCCGCCGATGTGGAGGTGGGCGTGGGCGACGCCCCAGGGCGTGAAGCCGTTGCGGCGCAGTACGGCGTGGGAGGCGAGGTTCTCCAGCTGGGTGTGCGCCTCCGCGCGGTGCAGGCCCAGCTCTTCCTTCATCACGCGCAGCACCTGGGCCACCGCGCGGCCGGCGTGCCCGCGGCCCTGGGCCGCGGTCGCCACCCAGTAGCTGAGGAAGCCCTTCTGCAGCGGCCCGCGCAGGATGGTGCTCACCGTCACCTGACCGATGACGGCACCGCCCGCGACGATGACACCGGGCCAGCCGCCGCCGCTGCGATGGGTGGCGAGGAGCTGCTCGACGCGGGCGGCCTGGTGTTCCGCGGTGTGGAACCCCTCCGGCCTGGCCGGCTGCCAGCGCGCGAAGTCCTCGGCGTCGCGCTCCAGATGGGCCGCGAGCGCAGGGGCGTCGGCCACCTCGATCAGCCGTACCGAGGTGGCGGCCGCGGCGGAGGGGGGTGTGGGGGACACGGAAGCGGGCTCCTTACGCGTCGTGCTCGCCTTGTCTGCCGTAGTCCGTGGGGTGCGCCGGGGTCTTGGCGGGGTCGCGTTCGACGATCGGCTCGAGGATGGCGTCGATGCGGGCCAGCACGTCGTCGTCGAGTTCGATGCCGGACGCCGCGGCGGTCTCGGCGATCTGCCCCGGAGCGGTGGCGCCCACGATGGCGCTCGACACCTGCGGGTTGTGCAGCACCCAGGCGAGCGCCAGCTGCGGCATCGTGATGTTCAACTCGGCTGCTATCTTTCCCAGTTGGGACACCCGGTCGAGGACGTCCGCGGTGAGCGCGCCGACCGAGAACTGGGAGCGTGCCGGGCCGCCGGCCCGTGAGCCGGGCGGCAGTGGCGCACCGGAGCGGTACTTGCCGGTCAGCAGTCCCTGCGCCAGCGGCGACCACACGATCTGACCGATGCCCTCGCGGGCGCACAGCGGAAGCACCTCGGCCTCGATGACCCGCCACAGCATGTTGTACTGCGGCTGGTTGGAGATGATCCGGTCGAGCCCCATCTCACCGGCGATCTTCAGCGCGGCGGCGATCTGGCCGGCGGTCCACTCCGAGACGCCGATGTAGAGCACCTTGCCCTGCCGGACCAGGTCGTCGAAGGCCCGGAGGGTCTCCTCGAGCGGGGTGCGCGCGTCGTAGCGGTGCGCCTGGTAGATGTCGATGTGGTCGGTGCGCAGCCGGCGCAGCGACCCGGCGGCCGACTCCATGATGTGTTTGCGGGACAGCCCCCGGTCGTTGGGCCCCGGCCCGACGGGGGCGCACACCTTGGTGCTGATCACCACCGACTCCCTGCGGGCGCCGGACAGCACCCCGCCGAGCACGGTTTCCGCCAGCGTTCCCGGGTACGCGTCGGCGGTGTCGAACGTCGTGATCCCCTGCTCGAGCGCCTCACGGGCGACCGCCTCCGCCGAGTCCTCGGTGGTGCTGATCCAGCTGCCGTAGGCGATCTCACTGATCTGCAGGCCGCTCCTGCCCAGCGTGCGGTGTCTCATGGCGAGGCAGCCTAGAAGACCCATGAAGATCTTGGGGTTCTGGCCCCGCCGCGTGAGCGGCGGGGCCAGACTCGTTGTTGTGGTGATGGGGGAATGGGCCGGGGAGACGGTCGGGCCGGATGTGTGGGAGACCTGCCGGGATTTGATCCCGGCGGGGAGTGTGCCGAAGACCACTCGCCAGCCTGCGGGCACCTCGGCGAACGCCGGCCACAGGGAGTGCTGCTCCTCGTCGTTGACCACAACGTAGAAGCGGCCGTCGGCGTCATCGAAGGGGTTCGTGCTCAACTGGCACCGTCCTTGTCCGTCATGGGTGACTCGCGATGGGAAATCGCCGGGCCGGGTGTGAGAGGGGCGCCGGGCGCGGATGCGTCGATCGGCGCGTCCGCCGGCCGTCCGGTCGACAGGACACGTGGCTGTCCGGTCGACAGGACACGTGGCTGTCCGGTCGACAGGACACCCCGCACCGGTGGGGCCCTGGCGATGCCCCGTCACCGTAAGGAACCGGCCGTCGGCGCTACAAGGGCGGCAGGCTCGCCGGTCCTGCTGTCTCCGCCCGCACCTGCGTCCCGCCGGGTTCCTCTGTACCCCACCGGCTTCCTGTGCCACGATGCCGCGCCGGGTCGGCCGGGCGCCTCAGCACCGCTCGAGGGCCGCCAGACCCTCGGCGGAGCCCCGCCGGTGCCGCGCCCTTTCGGACCGGCGCCGCTCTATGGTGCGAACCTGCGCGGCCCGATCCGAGGGAGAGCGATGGACAGCACCCGACCCGCCCTGCGCCTGTTCGTCCTGCACCACGCGGGGGGCTCCTCCATGCTGTACCGCCGCTGGCCGGCCGAGCTGCCGGACACGTGGGACGTGCGGCTGCTCGACGCCCCGGGCCACGGCCTCCTCCTCGACCTGCCGCGGATCAGCGACGCCGGCCGCCTCGCCGACTTCCTGCTGCGCCGCATCGAGCCCGAACTGACGTGCCCTACGCTTTTTTCGAGCACAGCATGGGCGCCCTCGTGGCGTACGAGATCACCCGGCGGGCCGTCGGCCGGGGCCTGCCGCCGCCGGTGTGGCTCGGTGTCTCCGCGCGCTCCGCGCCGCAGCCGGCGGGGCCCGGGCCGCGGTACCACGAGCTGCCCGACGCCGAGCTGCGGACACGTCTGAAACTGCTCGGCGGCACGCCCGACGGGATCTTCGACGACCCCGGCCTGTGGGCCCTGTACGCCCCGGTCATCCGGGCCGACCTGCGCCTGGTGGAGAACTGGCGCCCCGCTCCCGGCGCCGGTCCGCTGCCCGTGGGCGCTGTCCGCCTACGCGGGCGGCGAGGACCGCTTCGCCACCCGGCGGCGGATGGCCGGCTGGGAGGAGCACACCGAGCACTTCCTGGGGCTGCGGGTCTTCGACGGCGGCCACTTCTACTTCCAGCACGATCGCGGGCCGCTGCTGCGGCAGATCGAACGGGACGCGGCCACGGCGCTGGAGGCGGCGCGCACGGCCGGCCGCCCCGCTGCCGGGCTGAGCCGGCGGCGGACTCCGGCGGGACGCGACCCGGGTGACCTACTGTGCCGCCGGCGAACCGCACCAGCACGGCATCGGCCGGCTTGGGGCGGCTTTTGACGACTTCTCAGGAGCGGGGAATGACGAGACGGAAGAGACCAGGGGCCGGCGTGGTGGGTGTGGCGGCGGCGGTCGCGATGGCGGCCACCGCCCTGACGGGTCCCGCCCAGGCAGCGGCGCGGGACAGGCCTGCCGCGGCGGCCGCCCACCAGGCGACGCAGCGCGCGATCGACGCGGCCGTCGCGGCCGGTGTCCCCGGCGTCACCATCGAGGTGCGGGATGCCGACGGGGTCTGGAAGTCGGCAGCGGGCGTGGGCGACCTGAAGACGGGCGCGCCGCGCGGCAAGAACGACCGGTTCCGCGTCACCGGCATCACCGACACCTTCGTGGCGACGGTCCTGCTGCAGATGGAGGCGGAGAAGAAGCTCAGCCTCGACGACACCGTGGAGCACTGGCTGCCCGGCGTGGTGACGGGCAACGGCAACGACGGCAGCGCGATCACCGTGCGGCAGCTTCTCAACCACACCAGCGGCCTGTTCGACTACCTCGCCGACGAGGAGTACGGCGCGACCTATCTGAAGGGCGACAGCTACCTCCAGCACCGGTACGACACCGTGACGCCCGAGCAGCGTCTGAAGGTGGCCTTCTCCCACGCGCCGATGTTCAAGCCCGGCGCCGGGCACTGGTTCTCCAACACCAACGACGTCCTGGCCGCGCTGATCATCGAGAAGGCCGGCGGCAGGTCGTACGAGGACGAGGTGCGCCGGCGCATCATCGAACCCCTGGGGCTCAGGGCGACGTCCAACCCCGGCACCAGCGCCCGCCTGCCCCGGCCGAGCAGCCGCGGCTACTCCAAGCTCTTCAGCGCGCAGCCGGACCGGATCGACGACGTCACCGAGGTGAACGGGTCGCAGAGAGGGGGGCAACGGCGACATCATCTCCAGCGCGGACGACCTGAACCGGTTCTACGCGGCAATCATCCGCGGGCGGCTGCTGCCACCGCGGCATCTGAAGGAGATGGAGACGACCGTCGACGACCCCGCCTTCCCGGGTGCGACCTACGGCCTGAACATCGGACGGCTCACGCTGAGCTGCGGCACCAGCCTGTGGTATCGCGACGGCGGCACGGTGGGGTGGATCTCCTTGTCCGCCATGACCGAGGACGGCCGGCACCAGCTCACCTTCAACTACAACGGCGACTGGGGGGCGGAGACATGCTCCCCATCCTGGACGCCGAGTTCTGCGACACACCGTCCGGCTCGCGCTGACACCCGGCGGCACCGGGACGCCGGCCCGCACTCGCCGCACACGCCGCAGGACCGGATCGCGTGGGAACGACATGTCTGTCAACGGGGAGGCTTCATGACAGTGCGAGCGGCCGTGGCGGGCGCGAGCGGATACGCGGGGGGCGAACTCCTGCGCCTGCTTCTCGCCCACCCTGAAGTGGAGATCGGCGCTCTGACCGGGCATTCCAGCGCGGGCCGGCGTCTTGGCACGCTGCAGCCGCACCTGACTCCACTGGCCGGGCGGGAGGTACGGCCCACCTCCGCCGGCGTCCTCAAGGGCCATGACGTCGCCTTCCTCGCCCTGCCGCACGGCCAGTCCGCCGCCGTCGCGGCACAGCTGGGCGACGACACGCTCGTCATCGACTGCGGCGCCGACTTCCGCCTCGCGGACGCCACCGACTGGGAGCGGTTCTACGGCTCGCCGCACGCGGGCACCTGGCCCTACGGCCTGCCCGAACTCCCCGGCGCCCGCGCCGGGTTGGCGGGTTCCCAGCGGATCGCGGTGCCGGGCTGCTACCCGACCGCGGTCCTGCTGGCCCTCTTTCCCGCCTACGCGGCACAGCTGGCCGAGCCCGAGGCGGTGGTCGTCGCGGCGTCCGGCGTCCGGCGCCGGCAAGGCGCCCAGGGCGGACCTGCTCGGCAGCGAGGTCATGGGCTCCATGCGGCCGTACGGCGTGGGCGGCGGCCACCGGCACACGCCCGAGATGGTGCAGAACCTCAGCGCCGTCGCGGGTCGCCGGGTCGCCGTCTCCTTCACCCCGACCCTGGCCCCCATGCCGCGCGGCATCCTCGCCACCTGCTCGGCGGCGGCACGGCCCGGGGTCGGCGCGGGACGACGTACGGGCCGCGTACGAAAAGGCACTGGCCGACGAGCCGTTCGTACGGCTGCTGCCCGAGGGCGAGTGGCCCGCCGTCGCGGCCGTGTACGGGTCGAACGCCGCGCAGATCCAGGTGGCCCTCGACCCGGCGGTCGGCCGGATCATCGCGATCAGCGCCATCGACAACCTCACCAAGGGCACGGCGGGCGGGGCCGTGCAGAGCATGAACGTCGCCCTGGGCCTGCCCGAGGGACTGGGGCCTTCCACGATCGGAGTCGCACCGTGAGCGACGCGAGCGCAAGCGCCGGGCGGCGGAGGACGACAGCCGCACCCCCGCACCGCACGGGCGGCGGTGGCACCGGCCTTTTCCACGCTCGGCTGCGCTCGCGCGGGGGCACCCCCGTCCGCGGCAGGGCGAACAAGGAGATGCAGTGAGCGTCACCGCAGCACGAGGCTTCACGGCGGCGGGCATCGCCGCCGGTATCAAGGAAAACGGCAACCGGGACCTGGCTGTCGTCGTCAACAATGGGCCGCGCCGTGCCGCGGCGGGCGTCTTCACCTCCAACCGCGTGCAGGCCGCCCCCGTCCAGTGGTCCCGGCAGGTGCTCGCGGACGGCGAGATCCGCGCGGTCGTGCTCAACTCCGGCGGCGCCAACGCCTGTACCGGGCCGCAGGGCTTCAAGGACACGTGCGCCACCGCCGAGCGGGCCGCCGAGCGGCTCGGTCTGACCGCGACGGACGTGGCGGTCTGTTCCACCGGGCTCATCGGTGTGCCGCTGCCCATGGACCGGCTCCTGGCCGGCGTCGACAGGGCCGTCGCCCGGCTGTCGGAGTCGGGCGGCGAGGACGCCGCAGTCGCCGTGATGACCACCGACACGGTGCACAAGACCGCGGCCGTCACCCGGGGCGAGTGGACGGTCGGCGGCATGGCCAAGGGCGCCGGGATGCTCGCTCCCGGACTCGCCACCATGCTCGTGGTGCTCACCACGGACGCCGACCTGGACGGCCCGGTCCTGGACCGGGCACTGCGGGAGGCCACCCGGGTCACCTTCGACCGGGGTCGACTCCGACGGCTGCATGTCCACCAACGACACCGTGCTGCTGCTCGCCTCCGGGGCTTCCCGCGTCACCCCGGAGTACGGCGCGTTCGCCGAGGCCGTCCGCGCGGTCTGCGCCGATCTGGCCGGGCAGCTCATCGGGGACGCGGAGGGCGCGAGCAAGGAGATCCGCGTCGAGGTCGTGGGCGCCGCGAGCGAGGACGACGCCGTCGAGGTGGGCCGCTCCATCGCCCGCAACAACCTCCTCAAGTGCGCGATCCACGGAGAGGACCCCAACTGGGGCCGCGTCCTGTCCGCCATCGGCACCACCTCCGCCGCCTTCGAACCCGACCGGCTCGATGTCGCCATCAACGGCGTGTGGGTGTGCAGGAACGGCTCGGTCGGCGAGGACCGCGCGCTGGTCGACATGACCGGCCGCGACGTCCGGATCACCGTGGACCTCGCCGCGGGCACGGACTGCGCCGTCATCTGGACCAACGACCTGACCGCCGACTACGTCCACGAGAACAGCGAGTACGCCTAGAAGGCCGATGAAGATCTTGTTGAGGGGCTGCCCAGCCGGGGGCTGGGTGGCCCCTTGTCGCTATGCGGTGGCCGTGGTGAGTTGCCAGATGCCGTTGGTTCGGGTGAGTCCGAGGTTGATCAGTCGGCGGAGGTTGAGGACGGCGGCTCGGGTGTGGAGCCAGGTGTCGTTCTTGATGGTGCCGCGGTAGCGGAGTTTGCGGTTGCCGTGGTGGACGAGCCAGGCGACGGCGCGTTCGACCGGTGGTCTCCAGCGGCGGTAGTCGGCTTGCCAGTCGGGGTCGGTGGCGGCCTGGCGGCGGGCGGCCGCGAGCAGGTCGTGGTGTGAGCGGATGGTCAGGATGCGGCCGGCTTTGGCCTTGGTGCACTGTTCGCGCAGTCGGCATCCAGTGCACAGGTTCCCGAAGGCCGCCTTGCGCTGGTTGTGCTGTCCGCCAGGGTCCGACAGAGGGACGGTGTGTCCAGCGGGGCAGGTCACCGTGGCGGCAGCGGTGTCGATGGCGAAGTCGTCCAGGGTGAAGCCGCCGGGGACGGCCGCCCGTAGCGGGGCGGGTTTGAAAAACAGCCGGTGCCCTGCCTCTTCGAGGGCCTGGCGGGCCTCGCCGGTGGAATAGGCGGTGTCACCGAAGGCGTCCACCGGCTCGTCTTCTTCG
>NZ_JBEXHW010000037.1:0-22022 GCF_040608235.1 Streptomyces sp. NPDC005202
AGGGCCAGATCTTCGTCAAGGGCGAGGTCATCAAGACCGTCCCCGAGTCGAAGATCGTGGAGACCCTCATCGAGGAGGCCATGAAGCTCGCCGAGCAGATGGAGGCCGACGGCGTGGCCTCCGGCGAGCCTTCGGTCTCGGTCGCCGAATGACCACTGCGCGGTGACTCCACCGCATGGAGGGGTCGGGTGAGGACGGCGGGGACGTGATCCGGTCACCGCGGTCCCCGCCCGGCCCCGCGGATCTTCCCCACCCCACCGGCCCCCGCTACTTTCTCTCCCAGGACCGTCGCCTTCCGGGAGCGTGAGAAAGCGCACCTCGCTTCGGGCGGCCTGGCCGCGGCCCCCTCGCTGCTGACCGCACCCCGGGCCGAGGCGGCGAGCGGCCCGTGGGCCCAGGTGCCCCGCATCCTCGCCCGCATCCGCCCGCCCGTGTTCCCCGACCGCCGCTTCGACATCCGCCGCTACGGAGCGGTCGGCGACGGCACCACCAGGAACACGCTCGCCTTCCGCCGAGCGATCGAGGCCTGCCATGCGGCTGGCGGCGGCCGTGTCGTCGTACCCGACGGGGTCTTCCTCACCGGCGCGAGGACAGCACGACCGGGCCGTCACCGGCCCTGGCACCCTCGACGGCCAGGGCATGGCGGGCCCGTGGAAGAGCCGACGGGATCCGGGCGGCGGCGCACCCGCCGACCAGGCCAAGCTGCGCGCATGGGAAACAGGGCGTTCCCGTGGCGGAGCGGGTCCATCGACGTCATCGGCCGCATCAACAGCAGCGACGGCTGCGACCCCGCGTGCTGCCAGGACGGTGAACATCACCGGATGCCGCTTCCACACCGAGGACGACTCGATCGCGGTGAAGCCGGGACGGGACGAGGACGGGCTGCGGGTCGGGGTCCTGACGACCAACAAGCAGCGCGGCGGCGCCATCGACGGCGTGTACGTCCGCCGTTTCACCGGCCGGCAGATCGACCGGGACTGCATCTATCTGACCACCCGCTACGCGGGCCAGACCGGTGACCGCCCGGCCGTCATCCGCAACGTCCACGTCCAGGACATGGTCCACGACGGCGCCCGCCGCGCGATCAACCTCGAAGGCCTGGACTCCGACCGCTTCCAGCACATCCGCATCGAGCACTGCGACTTCACGGACATCACCGAACCGGACGTCATCGAGTCCGCGCCGGATCTCGTCCGGAAGAAGGTCTTCGTCAACGGAACCGAGGTCACGTATCCATGAGACCCAGAAGGCATGCCGCCCACCTGCTGTGGGTGGCCGTACTCGCCCTCCTCTGCGGACTGTTCACGGCACCCGCCACCCAGGCGGCGCCTGCGCACCAACCGTCCTACCCGCCCCGCCAGACCATGCTCCGAGGCGCCACCGCCGGGCTCTTCCTGCACTGGGGCATGTTCACCGCCCCCAAGTACTACGACTGTGCCGCGTGGGAGAAGGCCGTCACCGACGGCGGCTGGAGCCCCGACTACTGGGTCGACGAGGCCCGCAAGATCCGCGCGAGCTACCTCGTGCTCGCCACCTTCCACTCCCGCCTCGGCTACGCCCGCCCCTGGCCATCCAAGATCCCCGGCTCCTGCTCCACGAAACGCGACATCCTCGGTGAGCTGATCGACGCGGCCGGCCGCAAAAGCCTCAAGGTCATCCTCTACATGACCGACGACCCCAAGTGGCACAACGAACAGGGCATCGAGACCCTCGACTCGGCCGCCTACTCCGCCTACAAGGGCCACGACGTCGACCTCACCACCCGAGAGGGCTTCGGCGAGTTCTCCTACGACAACTTCTTCGAGGTCATGGCCAACTACCCGAAGCTGGCCGGGTTCTGGATCGACAACGACAACGAGTACTGGGAGCAGCACCAGCTCTACGAGCAGATCCGCACGCTGCGCCCGGACATGACGTTGAGCAACAACAACGAGGACACCCCGATCATGGACATGGTGTCCCACGAGCAGAAGACCGGGATGACCCCGCCGTACGACCAGCCCTCGGCGATCTGGACTCCCATGCCCCGCCTGACCGAGTCCTGCTACAAGGTCCCCGACACCGGCAGTTGGTGGTACGACGGCCAGGACCGGCCGGTGTCGACCGGCCTCAACGTCGACCGGTACATCGCCAACGCCGGCAACTCCATCAAGTCGCTCATGGATTTCACCGCCATGGCCAACGGCAGGTTCCCGCCCCAGCAGGAGAAGTTCATCGACCTGATGAAGGACTACCTCCCGCCGATCTGGGAGTCCCTGCACGGCGTCGAGGGCGGCGGCTTCCTCTACGGCGGCATGCAGCCCGGCGCCTGGAACGACGGCTCGTACGGCTACCTCACCGTCAGCCTCGCCCACCCCGCCACCACCCAGTACGTCCACGTCACCACCCGCCCCACCACCGGCGACCAGGTCCGCGTCCGCGACAACGGCTACCGGGTCGAGCGGATCACCGACCTGCGCACCGGCAGGCGGCTCCACTTCGACCAGCAGGACGGCACGCTGACCATCAAGGGGATCGCCGACTGGGATCCGTACGACACCGTCTTCAAGGTGCGGACGGCCCCGCACCGCGAGGGCGTCTACCCCACCGGCGTCGTCCGGGCGAGCGAACCCGCCCTCACCGACGGCGACTTCACCACGTACACCGACAACCAGGGGGCCCTGCCCGCCACCTACACCCTCGACCTCGGCCGGGTCCGCGGGGCGGCCTTCCTCGGGATCAACCAGCGCGAGTGGTCGCCGACGTACAACAGGGAGACCTTCGGACGGAAGGAGGACTCCGCACGGATCAAGGACTACACGGTCTCCGTGAGTGACGACGGGACGACCTGGCGTGACGTGCGGGCGGGTGTGCTGGAGAGCGCCCGCGGTGTCCGGTTCATCGGCCTCGGCGACGGCCTGCGCACCCGGTACATCCGGCTCGACGTCGCCACGACCTGGGCCGCGGCCACCGTGCCGAACTTCCACCGGCAGCTGAAGATCGACGAGATACAGGTCGGTTACGGCCACCCCCGAAGTCACGGCTGACCCTCCTGTCCCACCGTGCCGTCCCCAGGGGGGCGGCACGGCACAAAATCGACAGGTACAGTGCGGAGATCAGCAGAACCCCCAGGGTGAGGCCCCGCACGTGTTGACCCAGACCACCTCACGGGTGCTCGAACCGAGCGACCTGGACGCCGCGCTCGCCGTCCTCGACCGCGAGCCGGTCGCGAACGCCTTCGTGACGTCCCGCGTACAGGTCGCCGGCCTCGACCCGTGGCGGCTCGGCGGCGAGATGTGGGGCTGGTACGAGGACGGCATGCTGACATCCCTGTGCTACGCGGGCGCCAACCTCGTCCCGATCTGCGCCACCCCGCGTGCCGTGCGCGCCTTCGCCGACCGGGCCCGTCGCGCCGGCCGCCGCTGCTCCTCGATCGTCGGCCCCGCCGAACCGACCGCCGAGCTGTGGCGGCTGCTGGAGCCCAGCTGGGGCCCGGCGCGCGAGGTCCGCGCCCGCCAGCCGCTGATGGTCACCGACCGCATGCCGACCGGCATCGCCCCGGATCCGTACGTCCGCCGCATCCGCAAGGACGAGATCGAGACGATCATGCCGGCGTGCGTGGCGATGTTCACGGAGGAGGTCGGCGTCTCCCCGCTCACCGGTGACGGAGGCCTCCTCTACCAGGCCCGGGTCGCCGAACTCGTCGGCTCCGGCCGCTCCTTCGCCCGCCTCGACGAGCACGGCAAGGTCATGTTCAAGGCGGAGATCGGCGCGGCGACGGACCGGGCCTGCCAGATCCAGGGGGTGTGGGTGGCGCCGGAATACCGGGGGAGGGGACTTGCGGCACCCGGGATGGCGGCGGTGCTGCGGTATGCGCTGGCCGACGTGGCCCCGGTGGTGAGCCTGTACGTCAACGACTTCAACACGGCTGCGCGGCGGACGTACCGGAGGGTGGGCTTCCGGGAGGTCGGCGCGTTCATGAGCGTGCTGTTCTAGTCGCACCTCACAGGGCTGTTCTGAGCCTGATGCGAGCCCTGTAGTCTCCCCGGCATGCCCCGCTTTCCCGGTCACGGACACCGCCGCCCCGACGACATCGTGATCGGCCCCCTCGACCTGCCCGCCCGCGTCGACGAGGCGCTCGCCGTGCAAGCCGTCGCCTTCGGACTCGGCGCCGACGAGGTCGCCGTACGCCGGCAGATCGTGCTGCGGCACATGACCTACCCGGGCGCCCGCGCACTGGGCGCCACCACGCCCGACGAACGGCTCGTCGGCTTCGTCTACGGCATGCCCAACGACCGCACCCACTGGTGGTCCACGGTCGTCGAACCGTATCTGCGCGCCCGCGGCCACGACGGCTGGCTCGACAACTCCTTCGTGATCACCGAGCTGCACGTCCACCCCCGCCACCAGAACCGCGGCATCGGACGTGCCCTGATCACCACGATCACCGACGGCGCCGCCGAGCGCCGCTCGATCCTCTCCGCGATCGACACCGAGAGCCCGGCCCGCGGCCTCTACCGCTCCCTCGGCTACGAGGACCTCGCCCGCCAGGTCCTCTTCCCCAGCGCCCCCATGCCGTACGCCGTCATGGGCGCCCCGCTGCCGCTGCGCCGCCGCTAGCTCCTGCGGACATCGATTTCCACCGGGATGGACCGCCCGGCTAACCTCCTGCCATCACCCAACCGCAGCAGGAGTACGAGAACCATGGCGAACGCACCGGTCCAGCGCATGTCCCAGTTGATGGCGAAGACGCTGCGCGACGACCCGGCGGACGCCGAGGTCCTCAGCCACAAGCTGCTCGTCCGCGCCGGCTACATCCGCCGGACCGCCGCCGGAGTGTGGACCTGGCTGCCGCTCGGCAAGAGGGTCCTCGCCAACGTGGAGCGGATCGTCCGCGAGGAGATGGACGCCATCGGCGCCCAGGAGGTGCTGCTGCCCGCCCTGCTGCCGCGCGAGCCCTACGAGGCGACCGGCCGCTGGGACGAGTACGGCGCCGAGCTGTTCCGCCTGAAGGACCGCAAGGGCGGCGACTACCTGCTCGGCCCCACCCACGAGGAGATCTTCACGCTGCTGGTGAAGGACCAGGCGTCCTCCTACAAGGACCTGCCGGTCATCCTCTACCAGATCCAGACCAAGTTCCGCGACGAGGCCCGGCCCCGCGCAGGCATCCTGCGCGGCCGCGAGTTCCTGATGAAGGACTCCTACTCCTTCGACCTCGCCGACGAGGGCCTCGCCGAGTCCTACGCCCTGCACCGCCAGGCCTACCAGCGGATCTTCGACCGCCTCGGCCTCGACTACCGCATCTGCGCCGCGACCGCCGGCGCGATGGGCGGCTCCAAGTCCGAGGAGTTCCTCGCCCCGGCCGCAGCCGGCGAGGACACCTTCGCCGACTGCCCGAACTGCGACTTCGCCGCCAACACCGAGGCGATCACCTACGAGCTGAAGCCGGTCGACGCCTCCGACGTCCCGGCGGTTGAGGAGATCCCGACCCCCGACACCCCGACCATCGAGACCCTCGCCGCCTCCCTCGGCGTCCCGGCCTCCGCCACCCTGAAGAACCTCCTGGTCAAGGTCGACGGCGAGATCGTCGCCATCGGCGTCCCCGGCGACCGCGAGGTCGACCTGGACAAGGCCGAGGCGCACTTCGCCCCGGCCACCGTGGAGCTGGTCACCGCCGAGGACTTCGTCGGCCGCCCGGACCTGGTCCGCGGCTACGTCGGCCCGCAGGGCCTGGAGAAGGTCCGCTACATCGCCGACCCGCGCGTGGCGCCGGGCACGGCGTGGATCACGGGAGCCAACAAGGAGAACACGCACGCCAAGAACGTGGTCGCCGGCCGCGACTTCGAGGTAGACGAGTACGTCGACGTGGTGGTCGTCCAGGAGGGCGACCCCTGCCCGAAGTGCGGCACCGGCCTCAAGCTCGACCGCGCCATCGAGATCGGCCACATCTTCCAGCTGGGCCGCAAGTACGCCGACGCCCTCAAGCTCGACGTCCTCGGCCAGAACGGCAAGCCGGTCCGCGTCACCATGGGCTCCTACGGCATCGGCGTCTCGCGCGCCGTCGCGGCCCTCGCCGAGCAGCACGCTGACGAGCAGGGCCTGGTCTGGCCCAAGGAGGTCGCCCCGGCCGACGTGCACGTGGTGGCCGCGGGCAAGGCCCTGCAGACCGAGCTGGCGCTGGACGTGTCGCAGAAGCTGGCCGCCGCCGGCGTCCGCGTCCTGGTCGACGACCGGGCCGGCGTCTCCCCGGGCGTGAAGTTCACGGACGCCGAGCTCATCGGCGTACCGCAGATCCTGGTGGCCGGGCGGCGCGCCGGCGAGGGCGTGGTCGAGCTCAAGGACCGCAAGACCGGCGAGCGCGAGGAGCTGACCGTCGAGGAGGCGATCGCGCGCCTGACAGCGTGATGCACGGCTGTGCGCCGCGCGGCTGCGTGCTGCGCGGCTGCGTGCTGCGTGCTGCGTGCTGCACGGCTGAAGGTTGAAGGCACCTCTCAGACGACTTCCGCCGAGGCGTATGGGCGAAACGGGCCCGCCGCGCCGCAGCCGACTGCCCGGTCCTCGCCCTCGAACTCACGTCGGCGCAGCCGGACTAGAGCCACCCGGCGAACTCCAGCAGCAGCTCCGCGTCCTGCGGTCGCCCCACCCGGCGCGCCCGCACCCCGGACTCCACCGCCCGGAACAGCGTCCACCCCCGCAGCCGCTCCTGGTCCACCTCCAGCGACTCCGCGAGCCGCTTCACCCGCCGCCGGGTCGTGGCGGGCCCGGACGGCGAGGCGATCAGGTCCTCCACCCGGTCGCGGACCAGCCGCGCCAGGTCGAAGGCGCACTCGCCGACCACCGGGTCGGGGCCCACGGCCAGCCACGGCATCCGGTCGGCGGCGAGCACCTTGCTCTGCCGGAAGGTGCCGTGCAGCAGCAACTGCTCGGGCGGCGCGGCCAGCAGCTCCTCGCGGGCCGCCAGTGCCGCGTCGACCAGCGGCGCCACCTCGGCGTCGGTGTCGGCGCTCGCCCGCAGCGCCTCGGCCTGCCGCCCGGTCCGCTCGGCGACGGTCTCGAAGGGGTGCTCGGCGGGCGGCTCGACCCACAGCCGGCGCAGCGTCCCGGCCGCCTCGAGGAGCGCCTTCGCCTCGGGCAGCGACCGCACCGACACGTCCGGGTGCAGCCGCTCCAGCAGCAGCACGCCCACGCTCGACGGGGGCGCCTCCCCGCTCGAGCGAAGCCGAGAGCTCGGGGGAGGCTCGAGCAGCTGTACGGCGCCCCGCCCGCCCCAGTGCGCGAGCGCGGCCCGCTCGCTCTCCGGGCGGGACCGGGGCGGGGCCAGCTTGAGCACGGCGGGCGTCCCGTCCGCCGTCCGCACCAGCACGACCAGGCTGCTGCGCCCGCCGGGCACCTGCACCCGCTCGACGGTCAACTCGCGTAGCGCGACGGCCTGCTGCGCCAGCTCGGGCAGCTTCTCCAACCAGTCGTCACCGTCCGGTGCCGTCTCACCGAGCGCCCGCACCAGACGCTGCGGCGGTTCGAAAGCCATGCGCGAGTCGTTCCTTCCTGAACGCGTTTCCTGTCGCCGTGTGCCGTGGGCGTCTCCTGTCCGTACTGCGCCGTGAGCGAGCCCTGTTCCTCCGTCGTCGTCCTCGTCGTCCTCGTCGTCCTCGTCACGGCGTCGGCGTCGCCGAGGCCGTGGCGGTGCCGGCCCGCTCGGCGAGACCAGGGAAGGCTACGCTCTCCCCGCGCCAGCGCACCGCCCGGACCGCCGCCTCCCGCAGCGCCCCGGCGGCCTCGCGCCGCCGCTCGCCGTCGGTTGCCCGCACCAGGTCGGAGTAGACCCCCGCCACACGTTCCTCCAGCTCCGCGGCGAACCGGACCGCCGCCGCGGAGTCCGGCACCGGGAAGGGCAGCGCGTACGCGGCGGCCGCGGCCACCGGCCGGCCGCCCAGATCCCGCACCCGACGCGCGAGGGAGTCCCGCCGCGCCCGGTGTGCGTCGTACGCCGCCCGGGCGTCGGCGCGCCCGCTCTCACGGATCCGCCCGCCGACGACCCCGTAGCCGTACACGGCCGCGTGCTCCGCCGCGAGCGCCGCCTGGAGGGCCTCGAGCTCCCGTTCCGTCGCCTCGCTCACCTGTCACCCTCCGTCAGCAGATACGCGTGCGCCGCCCCGGCCGCCGCCACCGAGGCCAGCAGCCGCGCCAGCTCGCCCGGCACCTGGAGCAGCGCCGTCGTCCGCGCGTCCGCCAGGGACCGCTCGGCGGCGGCGAGCTCGGCGAGGGCCTCCTTCTCGTTCCCCGGGACGGCGGCGGAGGGAGAGGCGGAAGGCGTCGCCGTGGACCCTCCCGCGGCCTTGAACCCTCCCGCGGTCCCGGATCCTTGCGACGCCTCGGGTGAGGCCTGCCCGGCACCGCCGAACGCGTCCACATGCCGTACGACCTCCGCCCGCAGCGGCCGCAGCCGCTCCGCCAGCGCCGGATGCGCGGCGATCACCGCGTCGTACCGTTCCAGCAGGCCCCGGCTGTCCCGGGCCGCTCGCGCGCGTACCCGCGCCGAGAGCGACGGGCTGCCGCCCGTGCCGCCGGAGTCGTCGGATCCGGCGGAGCAGCCCACGAGCAGGGCGGCCCCCGCGGCCGAGGCGAGCAGGCTCCTTCTGCGCGGCCCCGAGGGGGTGCGCGGGGATGGGGGGAACGGCACGGCAGACGTCCTCGGGGAGTGCGTACGAAAGCAGCGGGCCGGCAGGGCGGCCCGCCCGTGATCACGGTACCCGTGTACCCGCCCGGCACCACTCAGCGGCACCGCTCGTGCGCAGGTGGACGGCAACACCCCCCGCGACCGGATACCCTTTGACCAGACACGCGACCATCCCACAACAGCACACGCGGCCGAGGAGTCACCCGGATGAGCACCACCCAGAGCGAGAGGCTGCGAGAACTTCTGGAACCGCTCGTCACCTCCCAGGGGTTGGACCTCGAAGAGATCGCCGTGGACTCGGTCGGACGCAAGCGTGTGCTGCGCGTCGTCGTCGACTCCGACACCGGGGCCGACCTGGATCAGATCGCCGATGTGAGCCGTGCGCTCTCGGCGAAGCTCGACGAGACGGACGCGATGGGCGAGGGGGAGTACACCCTCGAGGTCGGCACCCCGGGCGCGGAGCGCCTCCTCAAGGAACACCGGCACTACGTGCGCGCCACGGGCCGGCTGGTGAAGTTCCAACTGGCCGAGGGCGGTGAGCTGGTGGCCAGGATTCTGAAGGTCGACGACGAAGGCCTCGACCTCGAAGTGCCCGGAGTGAAGGGCCGCAAGGCCACGACCCGCAGACTCGGCTTCCCGGACGTCGTCAGGGCGCGGGTGCAGGTCGAGTTCAGCCGCAAGGACCAGAAGGAAGAGGAGGCATAGCCGTGGACATCGACATGAGCGCCCTACGGGGCTTGGTACGGGAGAAGGAGATCTCCTTCGACCTGCTGGTCGAGGCGATCGAATCGGCCCTCCTCATCGCCTACCACCGCACCGAGGGGAGCCGCCGCCACGCGCGCGTGGAGCTCAACCGGGAGACCGGGCATGTGACCGTGTGGGCGAAGGAGGACCCCGAGGACCTCGAGGAGGGCCAGGAGCCCCGCGAGTTCGACGACACCCCGTCCGGCTTCGGCCGGATCGCCGCGACCACCGCCAAGCAGGTCATCCTGCAGCGGCTGCGCGACGCGGAGGACGACGCGACGCTCGGCGAGTACGCCGGCCGCGAGGGCGACATCGTCACCGGCGTGGTGCAGCAGGGACGCGACCCGAAGAACGTGCTCGTCGACATCGGCAAGCTGGAGGCCATCCTGCCGGTGCAGGAGCAGGTCCCGGGCGAGACCTACCCGCACGGCATGCGCCTGCGCTCGTATGTCGTCCGGGTGGCGAAGGGCGTGCGCGGGCCGTCCGTGACCCTGTCCCGTACGCACCCCAATCTGGTGAAGAAGCTCTTCGCCCTGGAGGTGCCGGAGATCGCCGACGGCTCCGTGGAGATCGCGGCGATCGCCCGTGAGGCCGGTCACCGTACGAAGATCGCCGTACGGTCCACCCGGTCGGGCCTGAACGCCAAGGGCGCCTGCATCGGCCCGATGGGCGGCCGGGTGCGCAACGTGATGGGCGAGCTGAACGGTGAGAAGATCGACATCGTCGACTGGTCGGACGACCCGGCCGAGATGGTGGCGAACGCGCTGTCACCGGCCCGCGTCTCCAAGGTGGAGATCGTGGACATGGCGACCCGGTCGGCCCGGGTGACGGTGCCGGACTACCAGCTGTCGCTGGCGATCGGCAAGGAGGGGCAGAACGCCCGGCTTGCCGCCCGGCTCACCGGCTGGCGGATCGACATCCGTCCGGACACCGAGCAGGCGTCCGAACAGGACTCCCTCGGGAGTGGGGAATAGATCTGAGCCGCAGGTCGCTCAGATCACGACAACAGCCGTTCGATCTTTGCCCCGAAGGGGTCAGGTCGGTGCGGGGAGGTAGACTTAAGAGTGTCTGGCCGGACGCGTGCCCGCGCATGCCCTGAGCGCACCTGTGTGGGGTGCCGGGAGCGAGCGGCCAAGATCGAACTGTTGCGAACCGTGGCGGTCGAGGGCGAGTGCGTCCCCGATCCTCGCGGTACGCTGCCCGGCCGGGGTGCCTACGTACACCCCGCCCAGGTCTGTCTCGACCAGGCGGTGCGCCGCCGGGCGTTTCAGCGGGCGCTCCGCGTCCCGGGACCGCTCGACGTAAAGGCGTTGCGCCAGTACGTCGAGCAGCACAAGGTTGCTGAAGCAGCAGCTGCAGGCTTGCCGAGCAGTGCTGAGCAGGCAACACGGTAAGGAAGACGTGCCGTACGGATCCCCGTGCGGCCTGGTACCTCGCGAGTCGAAAGCAGGTCGAGATTGCGATGAGCACTCGATGAGTACGCGATGAGTACGCCCATGAACTAGCGACGGTCCGGCCGCAACCCGGACCTCAAAGGAGCGAAGTGGCTAAGGTCCGGGTCTACGAACTCGCCAAGGAGTTCGGTGTCGAGAGCAAGGTCGTCATGGCCAAGCTCCAGGAACTCGGTGAATTCGTCCGATCGGCGTCCTCGACGATCGAGGCGCCCGTAGTACGCAAACTGACTGACGCCTTCCAGCAGGGCAACGGCAGCGGCAAGTCCGCCGCGAAGCCGGGTGCCCCGAAGAAGGCCGCCCCCAGGCCCGCTGCGCCGTCCCCGGCGCAGGCGGCGCGTCCGGCTGCCCCGAAGCCGCCGGCCGCCCCCAAGCCCCCCGCGGCCCAGCAGCCCGCGGCCCCGTCGGTCCCCGCGCCGGCGCCCGGCCCGCGTCCGGTGCCGGGCCCCAAGCCCGCGCCGCGTCCGGCCCCGGCGGCGCCCACCACGCCGGAGTTCACCGCTCCGCCGTCGTCCCCGTCCCCGTCCCCGTCCCCGTCCCCGGCCGCGCCGAGGCCTGGCGCCCGTCCCGGCGCCCCCAAGCCCGGCGGCCGTCCCGGCGGTGCCGGCCAGGGCCAGGGCCAGGGCCAGGCGTCCCGTCCGGGCCAGGGCGCTCAGCGCCCCGGTGGCCAGGCCCCGCGTCCCGGTGCCCGTCCGGCCGGTCCGCGCCCGGGCAACAACCCCTTCACGTCCGGTGGCTCCACCGGCATGGCGCGCCCGCAGGCGCCCCGTCCGCAGGGTGCCCGTCCGGGCGGCCCCGGTGCTCCCGGTGCCGGCCCCCGTCCGCAGGCGCCCGGCGCCCAGGGCGGCGGTCCGCGTCCGCAGGCTCCGGGCGGTCCGCGCCCGACCCCGGGCTCGATGCCGCGTCCGCAGGGCGGTCCGCGTCCCGGCCCCGCCGGTCCGCGTCCGAACCCCGGCATGATGCCGCAGCGTCCCGCTGCCGGCCCGCGTCCCGGCCCCGGAGGCCGTGGTCCGGCCGGTGCCGGTCGTCCCGGCGGCGGTGGCGGTCGTCCGGGTGGCGGCGGCTTCGCCGGCCGTCCCGGCGGCGGTGGCGGTCGTCCGGGTGGCGGCGGCTTCGCCGGTCGTCCCGGTGGCGGTGGCCCCGGCGGTGGCGGCGGCTTCGGTGGCGGCGGTGGCCGTCCCGGCTTCGGCGGCCGTCCGGGTGGTCCCGGTGGCCGTGGCGGCACGCAGGGTGCCTTCGGCCGTCCGGGTGGTCCCGCGCGCCGTGGCCGCAAGTCGAAGCGGCAGCGCCGTCAGGAGTACGAGGCCATGCAGGCCCCGTCGGTCGGCGGCGTGATGCTGCCTCGCGGCAACGGCGAGACCATTCGCCTGTCGCGCGGTGCGTCGCTCACCGACTTCGCGGAGAAGATCAACGCCAACCCGGCGTCCCTCGTCGCGGTCATGATGAACCTGGGCGAGATGGTCACGGCCACGCAGTCCGTCTCCGACGAGACGCTGCAGCTCCTGGCCGACGAGATGAACTACACGGTTCAGATCGTCAGCCCGGAGGAGGAGGACCGCGAGCTCCTCGAGTCCTTCGACATCGAGTTCGGTGAGGACGAGGGTTCCGAGGAGGACCTGGTCGTCCGTCCGCCGGTGGTGACCGTCATGGGTCACGTCGACCACGGCAAGACCCGCCTGCTCGACGCCATCCGCAAGACGAACGTCATCGCGGGTGAGGCCGGTGGCATCACCCAGCACATCGGTGCCTACCAGGTCACGACCGAGGTCAACGGCGACGACCGAAAGATCACCTTCATCGACACCCCGGGTCACGAGGCGTTCACCGCCATGCGTGCCCGTGGTGCGAAGTCGACCGACATCGCGATCCTCGTGGTGGCGGCCAACGACGGTGTGATGCCCCAGACGGTCGAGGCCCTGAACCACGCCAAGGCGGCCGACGTGCCGATCGTGGTAGCGGTCAACAAGATCGACGTCGAGGGCGCGGACCCGACCAAGGTGCGCGGTCAGCTGACCGAGTACGGCCTGGTGGCCGAGGAGTACGGCGGCGACACGATGTTCGTCGACATCTCCGCCAAGCAGGGCCTGAACATCGACAGCCTGCTGGAGGCGGTCATCCTGACCGCCGACGCCACCCTGGACCTGCGGGCCAACCCGAACCAGGACGCGCAGGGCATCGCGATCGAGTCCCGCCTGGACCGCGGCCGCGGTGCCGTGGCGACGGTCCTCGTCCAGCGAGGCACGCTGCGGGTCGGCGACACGATGGTGGTCGGCGACGCGTACGGCCGAGTCCGCGCCATGCTCGACGACAACGGCAACAACGTCGCCGAGGCGGGCCCGTCCACGCCGGTCCAGGTCCTGGGTCTGACCAACGTCCCGGGCGCCGGTGACAACTTCATCGTGGTCGACGAGGACCGTACGGCCCGCCAGATCGCGGAGAAGCGCGCGGCGCGCGAGCGCAACGCGGCCTTCGCCAAGCGCACGCGCCGTGTGTCCCTGGAGGACCTGGACAAGGTGCTGAAGGCCGGCGAGGTCCAGCAGCTGAACCTGATCATCAAGGGCGACGCTTCTGGCTCGGTCGAGGCCCTGGAGTCCTCCCTGCTCCAGCTGGACGTCGGCGAAGAGGTCGACATCCGGGTCCTGCACCGCGGCGTCGGTGCGGTCACGGAGTCCGACATCGACCTGGCGATGGGCTCCGACGCCATCGTGATCGGCTTCAACGTGCGCGCGGCGGGCCGTGCGCAGCAGATGGCCGAGCGCGAGGGTGTGGACGTCCGCTACTACTCGGTCATCTACCAGGCGATCGAGGAGATCGAGGCGGCCCTCAAGGGCATGCTCAAGCCGGAGTACGAGGAGGTCGAGCTCGGTACGGCGGAGATCCGCGAGGTCTTCAAGTCGTCCAAGCTGGGCAACATCGCGGGTGTCATCATCCGCTCCGGCGAGGTCAAGAGGAACGCCAAGGCGCGCCTCATCCGCGACGGCAAGGTGGTCGCGGAGAACCTCACGATCGAGGGTCTGCGTCGCTTCAAGGACGACGTCACCGAGATCCGCGAAGGGTTCGAGGGCGGTATCAACCTCGGCAACTTCAACGACATCAAGGTCGACGACGTCATCGCGACGTACGAGCTGCGCGAGAAGCCGCGGGCGTAAGGCCGACGGTTTGCTGCTGGCCGGCGGGGAGGCGTCCCCGCCGGCCAGCGCGCCGTCTGCTGGGGGCTGTCGCCCCCGGACCGGCCCTTGCCGCGTGCCAGCGGCGGGGTGCAGCGGCAGCTCCGCGGTGGTGCAGGGGGCGGAGCCCCCGCCGGGGCCTGGGGCGGAGCCCCAGGTCGAGGTTCACCCCTGACCCGACCGAATCGGGTGACCGGGTGGGCAGAGAAACCCCGTCGAGCCACCGGCCGGGTTCGCGGTACCGTTCTCGATGTCCCTGCTCCACACCGCGGCAGGGTCATCGACCCCGTACCGGCGGGTGAACCGGTTACACACATGTACGTGGGGACTCTGTCCTTCGACCTCCTCCTCGGCGACGTCCACTCGCTGAAGGAGAAGCGCTCCGTCGTCCGCCCGATCGTCGCCGAGCTCCAGCGGAAGTACGCGGTGAGCGCGGCCGAGGTGGACCACGTGAACCTCCACCGGCGAGCCTGCATCGGCCTCGCCGCGGTCGCCGGCGACGCGGCGCACCTGACCGACGTACTGGACCGGTGCGAGCGGCTGGTCGCCGGCCGCCCGGAGGTGGAGCTGCTGTCCGTCAGACGCCGCTTCCACGGCGACGACGACTAGACCACAGAACGCAGAAGAAGAAAGAACGGGAGACGGACCAGTGGCCGACAACGCGCGGGCTAAAAGGCTGGCGGACCTCATCCGAGAGGTGGTGGCCCAGAAGCTGCAGCGCGGGATCAAGGACCCGCGGCTCGGCTCGCACGTCACCATCACGGACACCCGCGTCACGGGTGACCTGCGGGAGGCGACCGTCTTCTACACGGTGTACGGGGACGAGGAGGAGCGGAAGTCGGCGGCCGCGGGTCTGGAGAGCGCCAAGGGCATCCTGCGCTCCGAGGTCGGCCGCGCCGCCGGGGTGAAGTTCACGCCGACGCTCACCTTCGTCGCGGACGCCCTCCCGGACACTGCCCGGACCATCGAGGACCTCCTCGACAAGGCGCGCGCCTCCGACGCGAAGGTGCGCGAGGCGGCCACGGGTGCCAACTACGCCGGTGACGCCGACCCGTACAAGAAGCCCGGCTCCGAGGACGAGACGGACGACACCGCCGAATGACCGACAAGCACACCCCGCCCGACGGCCTTGTCATCGTCGACAAGCCGTCGGGCTACACTTCGCACGACGTGGTCGCCAAGATGCGCGGGATCGCGAAGACCCGCCGCGTCGGCCACGCCGGCACCCTCGACCCCATGGCGACCGGCGTCCTCGTGCTCGGCGTGGAGAAGGCCACCAAGCTGCTCGGCCATCTCGCGCTGACCGAGAAGGAGTACCTCGGCACCATCCGGCTCGGCCAGACGACGATCACCGACGACGCCGAGGGCGAGATCACCTCGTCCACGGACGCCTCCAAGGTGACCCGGGACGCCGTCGACGCCGGCATCGCCAAGCTGACCGGCGACATCATGCAGGTGCCGTCCAAGGTCAGCGCCATCAAGATCAACGGCGTACGGTCGTACAAGCGGGCCCGGGAGGGCGAGGACTTCGAGATCCCGGCCCGGCCGGTCACCGTCTCCTCCTTCGCCGTGCACGACATCCGGGACGCCGTCGCCGAGGACGGCACGCCCGTGCTCGACCTGGTGGTGTCCGTGGTCTGCTCCTCCGGCACGTACATCCGCGCCCTCGCCCGCGACCTCGGCGCCGACCTCGGCGTCGGCGGCCACCTCACCGCGCTGCGCCGCACCCGCGTCGGCCCGTACAAGCTGGACTCCGCGAAGACGCTGGACCAGCTTCAGCAGGAGCTGACCGTGATGCCGATCGCCGAGGCGGCGGCGGCCGCGTTTCCCCGCTGGAACGTGGACGCCCGGCGCGCCCGGCTGCTGACCAACGGCGTGCGGCTGGAGATGCCCGACGAGTACGCGGGCGCCGGCCCCGTGGCCGTCTTCGACCCCGAGGGACGTCTCCTCGCGCTCGTGGAGGAACACCGGGGCAAGGCCAAGAGCCTGGCCGTCTTCGGCTGACGCACGAGACGACGAGCGCGTCACGTCTGCCCGTGGGGCGGCGATCACAGGATGTTCCACAGTCGCCGCTCCACGGTCCCCCCTCGGTTCCCCCTCGGTTCCCCCACCCCTAGGGTGTATCCAGCCGCCCCCGCCTATTCACCCGACCGTGCAGGCGCTCGGAGTGAATCGAGGGAGTGGAAGGGGGCGCGTTCACCGCGCGATCTGTCCCGCTGATCATCCCGCGCCTACCGTCGAAGACAGGGCACAGGTGTACGGCGGGGAGGTTCGACCATGGCGGGACGCAGCCCGCGGACGACCGGGATCGGGCGCCGGATGCCGGACGGCGCGGGGAAGGCGCACAACACGAGCCGCGGGACGGCGAGCGCCGACCGTGAGACGCGGGACGGACGCCGGACAGAGCGGCAGGACACGGCTGCTATGGCCCCGCCCGGGGAGCGGGCCCGCGAGACCGGCATGGCCGGAGAGGCCGAGGAGGCTTACGAGGCCGGCGACGCGAGTGAGGCCTGCGAACTCGGTGAGGCCGGCGACGCGAGTGAGGCCTGCAAAGTCGGCGAGGTCTCCGAGGCGCGTGCCGGGACCCGCACGGGCCGGCACGCGGTCCGGGCAGTACGGAGAAGGCCGGAACCGGCAGACACAGCCCGGGAGCGGGCCACGGAAGCCCGGGACCGTGCACTGGACGGCTCCCTGGTGTGGATCCGTGACCTGGCCGGACGGCCGCGCGGCACGGGCTTCGCGGCCGACCACCACGGCACGGTGATCACCAGCCACGAGGCCGTCGACGGGCTCGCCCGCCTCGTGCTGCACGCTCCCGGCGCCGGCGACCGGACCTGCGTGGTGACCGCGGATGCGGTGACCGAGCTGTCCGCCCTGGACCTGGCCCTCATCCGCACCGAGGGCCTCGGCGTGGACCCGCTCCCCGTCACCGTACGGGACCGGATCGAGACGGGCACCTACGTCCGGATCGCGGCAGGCTGCTGGCGCGAGGCCCGGGTGCTGGGGGCGGCCTCCGCGACGTACACGGCCACGGACCGCTTCCATCTCCTCGAGGACGTCCTGGAGTTGGCGATCGGCACGGCGGGCCGGGACGCGCTTCGGCTGGGCGGCGGTGCGGCCGGGGGACCGGTGCTCGACGCCGCGACCGGTGCCGTGGTCGCCGTCCTCGGCACCGCGCTGCAGTCCGGCCACCGCGACGCCGGGTTCGCCGTACCGCTGCGCCCAACCGAGGGCCCGCTCGCCGAACTGCTCGCCCGCAACGCGGCCACGGTCCCCGCGTACGGCGCCGACCTGAACCTGGCAGGCGTCCTGGAACTCACGGCCACCTCGGTGGACCAGGACGGCCCTCCGGGAGCCCTGCCTGGCGCCACCGGCCCAGCACAAGCCAGGGGCCCCGCGCCGGTGGGGTCGGTCGGGCGGGCGGGGGTTGCGGGCCCCGCGCCGGTGGGGTCGGTCGGGCGGGCGGGGGTTGCGGGTCTGGGGTCGGTGGGGTCGGTCGGGCAGGCCGGGGCTGTGGATCTCCGGCCGGTGGAGGCGGGCGGACAGGCCGGGGGCCCGGGTCGCCGGCCGGTGGAGTCCGGACGGCCGGCAGCCGCCCCGGAACCCGGCCCGTCGGCAGCCGTCCCGGAACTCGGCCGGTCGGCAGCCGTCCCGGAACTCGGCCGGTCGGCAGCCGTCCCGGAACTCGGCCGGCCGGTGGTGCCGGTCGAAAGGGCCGACGTGGTACGGGAGTTGACGGCGTTCACCGAGAGCCCGTCCCGCGTCCTCGCCCTCGTCGGCGCCTCCGGCAGCGGCCGTACGACGGAACTCGCGGCCCTCGCCGCCCGCCGCACCCGCGGCGCCGCACCCGCGCCCACCCTGGGGCTGCGCGGCGCCGACCTGAGCGAAGCCGACACCTCGGTCGCGGACGGCGCACGCCGGGCGCTGGACCGGGCGGCCCGCATCGTCGCGGCCTCCCGGTCACCCCTGCGCGCCGACCTGACCGACCTCACCCCGGAACGCCTCGCCCACCTCGCCCGCACCACCGGCCGCCCCCTCCTGCTGCTTCTCGACGGCCCCGAGGAGATGCCTCCGGCCCTGGCCCACCGCCTCCCCGAGTGGACCGAGGGAACTGCACGGTGGCTGCGGGAGACGGGGACGCGGCTGGTGGTGGCGTGCCGGGAGGGGTACTGGGAGGAGGCCGGGGCCCAGTTCCCGGAGGAACTGCTGCACACCCCGGCCGCGCCTGACGGCACCGGTCACCTCCCGCCCTGCCTGCGCCTGGGCGACCTCACCCCCGACGAGGCCCGCGAGGCCCGCTCCCGCCACGGCCTCCCCGAAGACGCCCTGGTGGACGCCGATGCCCGCCACCCCCTCACGCTCCGGCTCCTTTCAGAGGTACACGCGGCCCTGCCCGAGGCCCCGCACCACCCCTGCCTCGACCGCTACGACGTCTTCTCGGCCTATCTGGACCTGATGTGCCTGCGCATCGCGGTCCGTCTCGCCGCCGGGAACCGACTGCGCGGCCCCGCCGTACGGCGGCTCGCGGCGAAGGTCTCCGGCCAGGTGCACGAGGCCGCCCGCCGCAGCCTCGGCCACGGCCGGGGCGAGCTGGACCGGGCATCGTTCGAGGCGGTGTTCCCGTGGGGCCCCGCCCCGGCCCGGCTCGGCGGCGCCACCGGCTGGGCGTCCGCCGTCCTCGCCGAGGGCCTCCTCGTCCCCGCCGGCGACGGCTACCGCTTCGCGCACGAGGAGCTCGCCGACTGGATCCAGGGCACCCACCTCGACCTGGACGAGGCCCTGCGCGTCCTGGTCCACCGCCACCGCACCCCCGGTGCGCCGCACCACCCCGTGCCCGCCCCGCACCACCGCATCGGCCCCGTCGTCCAGGCGCTGCTCCTCCTGGCCCGCCAGTACGGCACCCGCCGACTGGCCGTCCGTCTCGAGGAGTTGGTGTGCGCCCTGGACACCGACCCGCACTCCTGGTGGGCCGCCCGTCTGCTCGCCGCCGTCCTGCTGCGCGTCCCCGACGCGACACCGTACGCCGGCGTGCTGCGGCTGCTGGCAGAACTGATCGTGGCCTGGCGGCAGGGGGACCAGCCCGTACCGGCCGGCTTCGGGCCCCCCTTCTGGACCGCCCTGGCGCTCCCGGACGCCGACCGCTACGACCTCCTCAGGCGCCTCGTCCTCGCCGACGGCGCCCCGCACGACACCGGCGCACCCCGCTACCTCGACGCCGCCGCACAGCTCCTCGCCGCCGACCCCGCCGCCGTACAACCGCACCTCACCCGCTGGTTCGACGACGAGCGGCCGCTGCCCGCGACCCCGCACGCGACGGTGGCCACGGCCGCCCAGGCGCTGCTGCACACCCACCGGCACCGCGCCCCGGACGACCTCACCGAGGTGCTGGTCGACTGTGCGCACCGGCGCGCCGACGAACTGCTGGCCGTCCTCGCCGAGGAGGAGCCGTCCGCGCTGTGCCGGGCCGTCGACCGGTGGGCGCACGACGAACGCCCGGCCCGGCGGGTCGCGGCGGTGGCGTACGGACTGCGCGCCGCGCCCCACGTACGCACCGAGGCGGACCGCGAGCTGCTGCGCTATGCCGCCCTCGCCCTGCTGGCCCGCCCCGCCGACTCCACCCTGCACGGCGGCGCGCTGGCCCTCCTCGTACGGGATCCGCACACCCGCTCCCGCCATTTCCCGCAGGCTCTGCGGCAGTTCGCGGCGGGCGACCCGTCCCTCCCGCCGAGCGCGCTGGTACCCGCCCTGACCACCCACCCCGAGGCGGCCCTCGCCGCCTTCGGCGACCGTCTGAGCCGGGGCACCGACGCCGGGGAGGTGCTGCGCACCCTCGCCGACGCCACCACGCCCGCCCTCGCCCGCCGGGTCGTCGTTCTCATCGGCGAGGCGGTGGCGCAGCGGCCGGAGACCGCCGGGCACGTGGCGGCGTACGTCGACCGGCGCCTCGACCAGGGTCCCGCCGCCCGCGCCGTGCTGTTCCCGCTGGTCACCGGCCTCCTGGGCGGCGGTCCGGAACAGGTGCGGGCGGCGTTGGCCGGCGTGCTCGCCGCCCCCGGCACCCCGGCCTCGCACCCCCTGCGCCGGGAGCTCCTCGACTTCCTCCTGGTCCACGAGGACGACCCGGCCGTCCTGGACGCGGTACTGCACTCCGCCGGCGCCACCGCCGACGAGGACCTCCGCGACCTGATCCACCGCACCGGCCTTCTCCTCGTCCGCACTCCGGAGGGCGCGGCCGTCTTCGACCGCGGCCTGGTCGAGCTGAGCCGCCACGTGGTCGGCTTCGCCGCCCGCATGGCCCGCTGGCTGACCGACGACCCGCAGGACTGGGCCGCTGTGGTGGGTCCCAGTGCCCGCCGGATGATCGAGAACCTGGCAGGTGCACGCGTCCCCGCATGACGGCGCAGGGGTACGTGCGCCCCGTCACAGCCCCCATGCCGATGCGGGCCCGGGGAGCGGGGCATGGCACCCTTAGACCTGCGGACAAGGCAACCAAGGACACGGGTTCGACGAGGAGCGGTCACAGTGCAGCGCTGGCGTGGCTTGGAGGACATCCCCCAGGACTGGGGGCGCAGCGTCGTCACCATCGGCTCCTACGACGGTGTCCACCGCGGACACCAGCTGATCATCCGGCACGCCGTGGAGCGCGCCCGCGAGCTCGGCATATCGTCCGTCGTCGTCACCTTCGACCCGCACCCCAGCGAGGTCGTCCGCCCCGGCAGCCACCCGCCGCTGCTCGCCCCGCACCACCGCCGTGCCGAACTCATGGCCGAGCTGGGTGTGGACGCGGTCCTCATCCTCCCCTTCACGAAGGAGTTCTCCAAGCTCTCGCCCGCCGACTTCCTGGTCAAGGTCCTGGTCGACAAGCTGCACGCCAAGGCAGTCGTCGAAGGCCCTAACTTCCGCTTCGGCCACAAGGCGGCCGGGAACGTGGAGTTCCTCGCCGAGCAGGGCAAGATCTACGACTTCGAGGTCGAGGTCGTCGACCTGTACGTCAGCGGTGAGGCGGGCGGCGGCGAGCCCTTCTCCTCGACCCTGACCCGGCGCCTGATCGCCGAGGGCGACGTCGAGGGCGCCCGCGAGATCCTGGGCCGCCCGCACCGGGTGGAGGGCGTCGTGGTGCGCGGCGCCCAGCGCGGCCGCGAGCTGGGCTTCCCCACGGCCAACGTGGAGACCCTGCCGCACACCGCGATCCCGGCCGACGGCGTCTACGCCGGCTACCTCCACGCCCAGGGCGAGGCCATGCCGGCCGCGATCTCCGTCGGCACGAACCCGCAGTTCGACGGCACCGAGCGCACCGTGGAGGCGTACGCCATCGACCGCGTCGGCCTCGACCTGTACGGTCTGCACGTCGCCGTGGACTTCCTGTCCTTCGTCCGCGGCCAGGCCAAGTTCGACTCCCTCGAGGCGCTGATCGAGACCATGGCCGAGGACGTCAAGAAGTGCCGGGAGATCATCGCGGCCGACGAGAAGAAGCCCGAGTAGCCGACCGCCTGACCGGGGCCGCCCGGGGCGGGGCGCGTCTCTCGCAGGGAATGTCTTGCGGGAGGGGCTGGGTCGGTGGGTCTCTCGCGCCGAGTGCCGAGTGCACTGTGGGGGTCGTCCGGGGCCGGTGGCGTCCCTTGCGCCGACGGCCTGGCCGGGGTGTTTCGGGTCGGCCGGGTTTCCGGCGGGGAGTGTCTTGCGGGGGTTGTCGGGGTCGGTTGGGTCTCTCGTGCCGACCCCGACCGACCTTGCCGGGCCGCCCGGGGCCGGCCCGCTTTCTCGCGGCGAGTGTCTTGCCGGGTCGTCTGCCGCGTCCCACGTGGCGAGCGCCTCGTCGAGTCGCTTTCCGCCGGTTCGCGGTGCCGGGGGCCGTCCGGTCGTCGAGCCCGCCGCCGCCCGCGCCCGTCGACGCCGCCCGCGCCCGTTGACGCCGCCCGCGCCCGTTGACGCCGCCCGCGCCCGTTGACGCCGCCCGCGCCCGTTGACGCCGCCCGCGCCCGTTGACGCCGCCCGCGCCCGTTG
>NZ_JBEXHW010000037.1:22117-31133 GCF_040608235.1 Streptomyces sp. NPDC005202
CGTTGACGCCGCCCGCGCCCGTCGACGCCGCCCGCGCCCGTCGACGCCGCCCGCGCCCGTCGACGCCGCCCGCGCCCGTCGACGCCGCCCGTCGCCCGTCGACGCCGCCCGCGCCCGTCGACGCCGCCCGTCGCCCGTCGACGCCGCCCGCGCCCGTCGACCGCGCCCGCGGCCGGCCGACCGTGCCCGCGGCCGGCCGACCGTGCCCGTCGACCGCCGCCCGCGCCTGCCGCCCGCCGACCGCGGGTCAGTGACCGGCTGCCTCGCTGCGGTCGCTCACTGCGCCTGCGTGGCCTCCGTGCATGCCCGGGCCCAGTGGCACGCCACCTGGGTCTCGCCGCCTCCGCCGAGAACCTCCAGCTCCACCCCGCGGCACGCATCCGCCACACCCGCCCGTTCCGCCTCACCGCTCGCCAGGATCTGGCAGCGGGCGTGGAAGCGGCAGCCGGAAGGGATGCGGGAGGGGTCCGGGGGCTCGCCGGTGAGGACCACCGGGTCGCCGGGGGCCTCGGGCAGGACGGACAGCAGGGCCTGGGTGTACGGGTGCCGGGGTGCCGTCAGGATCTGTTCCACCTCGCCGGTCTCCACGATCCGGCCGAGATACATCACCGCGACCCGGTCGGCGATGTTCCAGGCCAGGCCCAGGTCATGGGTCACCACCAGCGCGGACAGGCCGAGTTCGGAGCGCAGCCGCAGCAGCAGGGCGAGGATCTCGCCGCGCACCGAGGCGTCGAGGGAGGCGACCGGCTCGTCGGCGACGACGAGTTCCGGTTCGAGGACCAGCGCGCCCGCGATGACGACGCGCTGGCGCTGGCCGCCGGAGAGCTCGTGCGGGTAGCGCAGGAAGAACCGCTCGGGCGGCCGGAGTCCGGCCCGGGCGAGGGCGTCGGCGACCGCCGACCGTTCGTCACCGCCGTACCCGTGGATGCGCAGCCCCTCGGCCACCGCGTCGTACACCGTGTGCCTCGGGTTGAGCGAGCCGCTCGGGTCCTGGAGCACCAGCTGGACCCGCTTGCGGTACGCCTTCAGCGCGCGGGAGGAGTAGTCGAGCGGCTTGCCGTCGAAGGTGACGCGGCCTGCGGTCGGCGGGACGAGGCCGAGCAGGGTGCGGGCCAGCGTCGTCTTGCCGCAGCCCGACTCGCCGACCAGCGCCACGATCTCGCCGGGCCGGATGTCGAGGTCCACGCCGTCCACCGCGCGGGCGGGCGCGCCGTGCCGGCCGGGGAAGGTGACGTGCAGGCCCTCGACGCTCAGCAGCGGTGGGGTGGTCATCGGGTGCTGCTCCTCACTTCGTCCTCCGCTGCCGTCGCCTCGGCCCCGGACGCCACGTGCACGCAGGCCGCCCGCCGCCCCGCCCCCGCCGGACGCAGGGCCTGGTCCTGCCCGGCGCAGATGTCCAGCGCGACCCGACAGCGGGGGTGGAACGCGCAGCCGGACGGCAGCGCGGCCGGGTCCGGCGGATCGCCCGGCAGCCCGCTCGGCGCGAACCGCGAGGCCGGGTCACCGATCCGCGGGAAGGCCTCCGACAGGGCCCTCCCATAGGGGTGCCGGGCGTCCTCGTAGACCTGCCGGGCGGGCCCCTCCTCCACCACCCGGCCCGCGTACATCACCGCGAGCCGGTCGCAGGTGTCGGCCAGGACGGCGAGGTCGTGGCTGATCATGATCAGGCCCAGGTCCTGCTCTCTCACGAGCCGTTCGATCAGGCGCAGGATCTGGGCCTGGATCATCACGTCGAGGGCCGTGGTCGGCTCGTCGGCGATGATCAGGCGCGGGTCGCAGGCCAGCGCCATGGCGATCATCACGCGCTGCCGCTGACCGCCGGACAGCTCGTGCGGGTACGCGCTCGCGCGCGCCGCCGGCAGCCCCACGTGCTCCAGCAGCTCTCCGGTCTTCTTCTTCGCGCCCGCCGGGGTCGCCTTGCGGTGCAGCAGGATCGGCTCGGCGATCTGGTCGCCGACGCGGTGCACGGGGTTGAGGGAGTGCATCGCGCCCTGGAAGACGATGGAGGCCCCGGCCCAGCGCACCGCGCGCACCCGGCCCCACTTCATCGCCAGCACGTCCTCGCCGTCGAGCAGGATCTCCCCGCCGATCCGGGTCCCGGACGGCAGCAGCCGCAGCAGGGCCAGTGCCAGCGTGGACTTGCCGCAGCCGGACTCGCCCGCGATGCCGAGCTTCTCGCCCGCGGCGAGACAGAGGTCGACCCCGCGCACCGCGGCCGCCCCGCCGGGGTACGTCACTTCGAGGTTCCTGACGTCGAGCAGGCTCAACGGGACACCCCCAGCCTGGGGTTGAGGACGGACTCGACCGCGCGCCCGCACAGCGTGAACGCGAGCGCCACGACCGCGATGGCGATGCCCGGCGGCACGAGGTACCACCAGTCGCCCGAACTGACCGCTCCGGCCTCCCGCGCGTCCTGCAGCAGCCCGCCCCAGGAGACGACGGTGGGGTCGCCGAGCCCGAGGAACGCGAGCGTCGCCTCGGCGAGGATCGCGGAGGAGATGATCAGGGTCGTCTGGGCGAGCACCAGCGGCATGACGTTGGGCAGCACATGGCGCGACATGATGTGCCAGTGGCCGCCGCCCAGCGCCTTCGCGCGTTCGATGTACGGCCGTGACTCCACCGCCAGCGTCTGCGCCCGCACCAGACGGGCAGTCGTAGGCCAGGTCGTGACCCCGATCGCCAGGATGATCGTGCCCAGCGAGCGGGACATCACGGTGGCGAGCGCGATGGCGAGCACCAGCGTCGGCATCACCAGGAACCAGTCGGTGATCCGCATCATCACGGTGGCGTACCAGCCGCGGAAGTGCCCGGCGGTGATGCCGATGAGCGCGCCGATCGCCACCGACAGCACGGCCGCGAGCAGCCCGACGAGCAGTGAGACCCGCGAGCCCCAGATCACCAGGCCGAGCAGATTGCGCCCGAACTGGTCGGTGCCCAGCGGGAAGTGCCCGCTCGGGCTTTCCAGGGGCTTTCCGGGTGCATCGGTCACACTCTGCACATCCGACCCGACGGTCAGCGGCGCGGTCAGCGCGACCAGCGCGAACAGGACGAGAGCGGCGAGCCCGAACAAGCCCGCGCGATGGGTGCGGTACTGCCGCCAGAAGCGGGCGACGGAGGCGCGGCGGCGCTGCCGGGCGAGGGTGCGGGGGCCGGGGGTCGTGGCGGTTTCGGCGGTCATCGGCCCACCCTCGGGTCGAGCAGCGGATAGAGCAGGTCGGCGAGGGTGTTCATCACGATCACTGCCGAGGCGAACACGAAGAACAGCCCCTGCACGAGCGGCAGATCGGGCACGCTCAGCGCCTGGTAGAACAGCCCGCCCAGGCCAGGCCAGGAGAAGACGGTCTCCACGAGGATGACGCCCGCGACGGTCCGGCCGAGGTTGACGAAGACCAGCGTCACGGTCGGCAGCAGCGCGTTCGGCACTGCGTGCCGGCGCCGCACGAGGTCGTCCCTGAGTCCCTTGGCACGTGCGGTCGTCAGATAGTCGCTGCCCATCTCGTCCAGCAGCGCCGACCGGGTGACCAGCAGAGTCTGCCCGTACTCCACCGCGACCAGCGTCACCACCGGCAGGACGAGGTGGTGGGCGACGTCGACGACGTACGCGAAGCCCTCCTTGCCGCCCGACTCCATGCCACCGGTGGGGAACAGGCCCGGGACCGGGCCGACGCCGACCGACAGCACGATGATCAGCAGCAGCCCCAGCCAGAACGACGGGATCGAGTAGAGGGTCAGTGCCAGACCGGTGTGGAGGCGGTCGCCGGGCCCGCCGTGCCGCCAGGCGGTGCGCGTGCCGAGGAGGATGCCGAGGGCGGTGTAGAGGATGAAGGCCGTGCCGGTGAGCAGCAGGGTGTTCGGCAGCGCCTCTGTGATCTTGTCGATGACGGGAGCCCGGAACTGGTACGACGTCCCGAGGTCCCCGGTCAACGCCTTGCCGCAGTAGTCCGTGAACTGCCGCCACAGCGGCAGGTCGAGGCCGAACTCCCGCCGGTAGGCGGCGATCTGCCGGGCCGAGACCGGGCGGCCGCCGGTCATGAACTTCACCGGGTCGCCCGGGATCAGCCGGAAGAGGAAGAAACTGGTGACGAGGACGGCGAGCAGCGAGACGGCCGCCCCGGCCAGCTTGCCCGCCACGTACCGCAGATACGCGGTGGTGGTGCGCGCCCGTGGCCCGCGGCCCGCCGCCGACCCGGACGTCGCAGGGTCGGCGCCGGGCCCCTCGACCAGCGCGGGTGTCGCTTCAGCGGTCATGAACACTCACTCGGTCGGTAACCGGTCGGGCCATGGATGGTCTATTCACGGTCTTCGGCCGTGGCCCGGCGGCGCATCGCGAAGAACATCGTGAGGCCGACGAGGACGACGACGCCCGCGACGATCCCGATGATGACGCCAGTGGGCGTGGAACCGTCGGAGGAGTCACCGGAGTTCGCCGGAACGGCGGACCACCAGCTCCAGTAGCCGTCCTGGCCGTAGATGTTGCCCGCCTTCGCCGGCATGGTGGTGATCGACTTGATCTGGTCCGTGCGGTAGGCCTCGACCGCGTTCGGATAGGCCATGACGTTCATGTACCCGAGGTCGTACAGCCGCGACTCCAGCTGCTTGACGATGTCCGCCCGTTTGGCGGGGTCGTACTCGGCGAGCTGCCGGGCGTACAGCTCGTCGTACGTCTTGTCGCAGATGAAGTTGTCGGTGGCGGCGGTGTCCTTGGGGGTCGCCGGGAGCGCCGCGCAGGTGTGGATGGAGAGCACGAAGTCGGGGTCGGGGTTGACCGACCATCCGTCGAAGGCGAGGTCGTAGGTACCAGCGAGCCACGGATCGGTCACATTGTCCAGGCAGTTGAGCGTGACGCCGATACCGAGCTTGCCCCACCACTCCTGCAGGTACTTGCCGACCGCCTTGTCGTTCGGGTCGGTGGCGTGGCACAGCACGCGGTAGTTCAGCGGCTTGCCGTTCTTGCCGACGCGCTTTCCGTCGGCGTTCTTCTTGTAGCCCGCCTCGTCGAGGAGCCGGGCCGCCTCGGTGGGGTTGTAGGCGAGCTGCTGGCTCGCCGACGGCTTGAAGAAGTACGTCGAGAAGCGCGGCGGGATGTAGCCCTGGCCCTCGACGGCGTGGCCCTGGAAGACCTTGTCGATGATGGTCTTGCGGTCGACCGCCATGAACAGCGCGTGCCGCACCCGCTCGTCCAGCAGGGACGGGTCGCCGTCGCCGAACTTCTGCCCGTTCTTCGCGCGGGCGCCCGGGTTGGTGGCGAGGGCGTAGAAGCGGCGGCCCGGGGCGTCATTGACGTGGATGTTCTTCTCGCCCTTCAGGGACGCCGCCTGAGCGGGCGTCAGGGAGGGCGAGCCCGCGACGAAGGAGACCTCGCCCTTGCGCAGGGCGGCCACCGCGGCGTCCTGGTCCTTGTAGTACCGGAAGACCAGCTCGTCGAACTTCGGTGCCCCGCGCCAGAAGCTCTTGTTGGCCTTCAGCCGCACATAGCTGTCGGCCTTGTAGTCGGTGAGGACGAACGGACCGTTCCCCACGATCGGGAAGCTCTTGTCATTGTTGAACTTCGAGAAGTCCTTGACCTTCTCCCAGACGTGCTTGGGCACGATCGGCACGTCGAGCGCGGTCATCGTGGCCTGCGGCTTCTTCAGCCGGATCACCAGCTGGGTGGGGCTGGGCGCGGTGACCTTCCGGAAGTTGGTGACGAAGCTGCCGTTGGCGGTGGCGGCGGCCTCGTCGGTCATCATCTTGTTGAACGTCCAGGCCGCGTCCTCGGCGGTGGCCTGCTGTCCGTCCGACCACTTGGAGTTCGAGCGGATCGTGTACGTCCAGGTCAGCTTGTCCGGCGACGACTCCCACTTGGTGGCCAGGCCCGGGATGACGTGGGCGTCCTTGGGGTCGTAGTTGGTCAGGTACTCGTACATCAGCCGGTGGATGCTCGTACTGAGCAGCCGGGACGCCAGGAACGGGCTGAGCGAGTCGACGCTCTGCGCGACCGCGACGGTGAGAACCTTCTTGTCCTGCTTGCTCTCCTTGGCCTCTTTGACCCCCTTGGCCTCCTTGCCGTCCGCCGCCTGGGCCGGCTGCGCGGTCGGCGCCAGCGGGGTCGCGAGCCCAGCCGTGAGGACGAGGGCGGCGGCGCCCGCGGCGGCGAGGAGCCGAGTCCTGCGGAGGCCGGGGCCTGTACAGCCTCTGCCGTGCTGATCGTGTGTGTTCATGGCTCGGTGACCTCGCGTCATGGCACGCACGGGACGCTTTGCGTCTCGCGCGGGGCGGGCTTGAACGGGCTTGATCGGGTGGCGCCGGCGGGATTGATGTGTGTGTCTATCAGCGGCAGTCTGCGCGCGTCAACGGGGCGTCAAACCCCATGTGGCCTGCGGAAATAACGAGTTGACCTCGATGTCACTCCCATTGGTCGAGACCACTGACGCCGTCCTGGTGAGGGAGTGGCGGTGGATTTCCGCCGGTTCTGGGTGCGAACGCGCGAAGGCCCGCGCCGGGTGGGAACGGCACGGGCCTTCACGGCGGCGCGGCCCTGGCAGGGCCGCCCGGTTCACTGCTGGGGTGGGGGCGGAGGCGGGGTCTGGCCCTGCGGAGGCTGGCCCTGCGGAGGCTGGGGCTGGCCGGGGTAGGGCTGCTGGCCGGGCTGGGCACCCGCCACCGGGGGCTGGGCCGGGTACGGCTGGCCCGGAACGGGCTGACCGGGCTGCTGCGGGTAGGGCTGCGGCTGCGGATGCGGCTGGTAGGGCTGCCCCGGGTGCTGCGGGGGCGCGAACTGACCCGGGACGGGCTGACCGGGCTGACCGGGCTGACCGGGCTGGCCCGGCAGGGGCTGCGCCGGCTGGCCCGGCTGACCCGGATAGGGCTGACCCGGCAGCCCCGGGACCGACTGCCCGGGCAGCGGCTGGCCCGGCATCGGTGGGGCCGCGACCGGCGGCGGGTTGCCGTCGGACGTCCACAACCCGTGCGACTGCTGGTGCCGGACGAAGTCCTCGGCAACCATCGCCGCGAGGTTGAAGTACGCCTCGCGCACCTTCGGCCGCATCATGTCGAGGTCGACCTCGGCGCCGGCGGCCAGGTGCTCGTCGAAGGGCACGACGACGACGCCCCGGCAGCGCGTCTCGAAGTGGGCGACGATGTCCTCGACCTTGATCATCTTTCCGGTCTCGCGCACCCCCGAGATGACGGTGAGGGACCGCGAGACGAGATCCGCGTACCCGTGCGCCGACAGCCAGTCCAGCGTCGTACTGGCGCTGCTCGCACCGTCCACGGACGGCGTCGAGATGATGATGAGCTGGTCGGCGAGGTCGAGCACACCGCGCATGGCGCTGTAGAGCAGGCCCGTGCCCGAGTCGGTGAGGATGATCGGGTACTGCTTGCCCAGCACGTCGATCGCGCGCCGGTAGTCCTCGTCGTTGAAGGTCGTGGACACGGCCGGGTCGACGTCGTTGGCGATGATCTCCAGACCGGAGGGCGCCTGCGAGGTGAACCGCCGGATGTCCATGTACGAGTTGAGGTACGGGATCGCCTGGACGAGGTCACGGATGGTGGCCCCGGTCTCCCGGCGCACCCGGCGGCCGAGCGTACCGGCGTCCGGGTTGGCGTCGATGGCGAGGATCTTGTCCTGCCGCTCGGTGGCGAGGGTGGAGCCCAGCGCGGTGGTCGTGGTCGTCTTGCCCACGCCGCCCTTGAGGCTGATCACGGCGATCCGGTAGCAGGACAGCACCGGCGTGCGGATCAGCTCCAGCTTGCGCTGCCGCTCCGCCTCCTCCTTCTTGCCGCCGATCCGGAAGCGGGGGCCGGCGGCAGCGGGCCGCCCGCTGCGGGCCTTCTGCCTCTTGTTGTTGAGCAGTCGGTCGGAGGACAGCTCCACGGCCGCGGTGTAACCGAGCGGCGCGGCACCGGGGTTGGTCGGCTGCCGCTGGTCGTGCTGTATGGGCTGCGGCCAGGCGGTACCGGCACGCGGGTCGACGGGCTGCTGCGGAGGCTGCGGCGCGAAACCCTGGGGAGCTGCCTGCGATCCCTGCGGTGATCCTTGCGGTGCTCCTTGCGGCGCGTTCTGCTGCGCAGCCGAGGGGTTCGAGGCGTCGGGCTGCGCCACCCCACCCGGCTGAGCCTGCGGCTGCCCCGGCCCGCTCGGCTGCGGGAAGCCGTAACCGCCCGGCTGGGCAGGCGCGTTGGGGGTACCCGGGGCGCCTGCCGGGCCTGTGGCCTGCGGGAAGCCGTAACCGCCGGGCTGCGCGGCGGGGTTGGGAGTGCCCGGTACACCTGGTGTGCCGGGTGCGCCTCCGGGCTGCGGGAAGCCGTAGCCGCCCTGCGCGTTCGGCGCGGGGGCGGGGGCGGTCGGCTGCGGGAAGCCGTAGCCACCCTCCGCCGGGTTCGGAGCCGCCGGCTGGGGCGCCGCGGGTGCGGCCGCGGCCCCGCTGCCGGGCTGCGGGAAGCCGTAACCGGCCGGAGGCGCCGGGGGAGTGGGCGCGGGGCCCTGCTGCTGTGGGTTGCCCGGCGCGTTCCAGGCGGCGGGCGCGGGCTGCGGTGCCTGCGGGTGGAACGACGGCTGCTGGGGCGGCGCGGGCGGCGGGGCCGGGGCGCCGACCGGCGGCTGCGGCGGTACGGCCGGCTGAGGCGCCGCCGGGTGGACTGCCTGCGGCTGCGGCTGCGGCTGCGGCTGCGGCTGGGACTGGGACTGGGACTGGGGCTGCGCGGGCCACTGTGCCGCGGGCGCCGGGGCGGCGGGCTGGTAGGACGGGGGCAGCGGCGGAACCGCGCTCTGCGGCGCCGGCGGGGGAGTCCAGGCGGGCGGAGCGTCCTGTGCGTCGCCTACGGCGCCGTCGGCGCGGTCGGCACCCTGGGGCACGGCGTCCTGCACGTCGTCGGCGTCCCGCTCCGCTTCCTGCGGGCCGGCGTCCTCCGCCTCGCTGCTGGCGTCGGCAGCCACGGGCACGGCGTCCTGCACGTCGTCGGCGTCCCGCTCCGCTTCCTGCGGGCCGGCGTCCTCCGCCTCGCTGCTGGCGTCGGCAGCCACGGGCACGGCGTA
>NZ_JBEXHW010000037.1:31229-65267 GCF_040608235.1 Streptomyces sp. NPDC005202
CGTCGTGGACGTCGCCGTCCGCCTGAGCCTGCGCGCCTCCGGCCGCGGCAGCGGCGTCCTGCGGCCCGGCGTCGGAGAGTTCCGGCTCCGCGGTCTGTGGGTCGTCACCCGGGCCGTCGGTCGCATCGGCGGTGGACGAACCGTCGCCGTGTCCGCCCCCGCCCTCCGACTGCCCGGCAGTGTCCTCGAAGGCAGTGGCAACGTCACTGTCCTCGGCGGCCACCCGGTCCGCCTCGGCCGCCGAGGACTCGCCCCCCGGCACCTCGCCGTCGCCCGGAACCGCTCCGGCGGACTGGTCACCGAGCTCCGCATCACCGGCCGCCGGTTCCGTCACACCCGGGTCGTCCTCCGCGGCACCACCGCTCTCGGAGCTCTCACCGGCAGCGGTGCCTTCGCCGGCAGCAGCGCCGTCACCCGAAGCAGTGCCGTCACCCGCAGCAGTGCCGTCGCCCGAAGCAGTGCCCTCGCCCGCAGCAGTGCCGTCGCCCGCAGCAGTGCCCTCGCCCGAAGCAGTGCCGTCGCCCGCAGCAGTGCCCTCGCCCGCAGCGGTGCCCTCACCCGAAGCAGAGGCCGTGGCCCCCGCGTCACCGCTGACGCCCTCGGCAGGCGCCTCGCCGCTCCCGGCGGAACCGGAGTCCGCGGCCTGGGCCTCGGCCGCCCGCTCGGCGAACTCGCGCTTCAGAGCAGCCGCGGAAATCCGCATCGTCGCACCACTCACGAGGTCACCGTTCCCGGTGTCCTCCCCCTCCGGCGTCACCGGCGAAACGGCAGCCGTCGGCGCCCAGGCGGGCTGGAAGGCGGAGCCGGGCGGAAGATCCGGAACCTCGACGGGGGGTCCGACCGGCGGCGGGGGAGGCGCGGCGGCACCGGCGGGGGTCGGCGAGGCCCCGCCTGCGGTGCCCGACGCGTTCTGCGTGTACCAGGCAGGGGGCGCGTAGTCGATGGTGAACTCGCCCGTCGTCTCGATGGCGGACTCCGCGTCGGACTGGTCATCGCCGGGTGTGGCCCAGCCCCCGCGGATCCCGTCCCGATCGCTGTTCACAGTTCCTCCTGGTGTGGTCGAGCACCCTCATGCCGTGCTGGGGCGACCGTTCGTGTCGTACGGTCGGTCGAAATCGTTCAGCCGGCGACCCGAACCGATCCGGCCCGCCCGGCCCTCCCCCGGAGCGCCGACGGCCCAGCCGCGGGTTCTGATGTGGCGCCCGGTCCCAGCCTAATCTCCACAGGCACGATGACGGCAGGCCCGTCCAACCCTCCGTGCCTCACCGTCGCGTCACACGCCGCCCCCAACTCACGTGCGCGCGCGCCGAGTAACCGGCCAAACCGGTTGATATGTCACTGAACAACCAGTCGAGAGCCGTAGGTATATCGCACCGAAGGATGGACGAACCGGTTTCAAGCGCCCAAGCCCGGTCAGCGGCAGGCGCTTTCAGTCCATCCGGCGCGGCGTACCCAACAATCCGATCTCGGCGTCGGTGGGCTGGGTCATCACGTACTGCCGGTCGCGGTCGGCGCACCAGAGCGTGACACCGTCGGCAAGCGTGGGCAGGGAGTCCATGTCCGCCCGGGGCAACGCCATGGTGCGGCCCAGCTCGGCGGCCTCGTCCGGTGAGATCCGCTGGACGCCGACGAGCCGCGCCTGTCGTATGAGCCGGGGCGCGACCGGGCTCAGATACGGCAGCAGGGTCACCACCGACTGCCAGGGGCCCGAGACCACCCGGCCCCGCGGCGGGCGCATGCCGCAGTCCCGCACCACGAGCACCGGCGTGCCGGCCGACGCGCCCTGCGGGGGCACCCGGCCGACGTCGTACACCGCCAGGCCGTTCTGCCCGCCGCCCATGGCGTGCACCATCTGCATCCAGGACTGCGCCCGCCCGGTCTCCACGGCGACACGCGCCCCGGTCGCCGCCGCCCGCAGGGCGAGGACCTGAGCGGTCCACAGACCGCCGATGAGGACGACGTCGTACGGCGTCGGCCGGTTGAGCCCCAGCACGGCGGGCTGCCCCTCGGCGTCCACGCCGATGACGACGCCGTCGTCCCCGATGGGCAGGGCGAGCGCGTCCACCTGCTCCACGGACAGGGCATGCCGTCCGTGCCGCGGGCCGATCAGCCCGAAGCCGCTGCGCAGCCGCCCGCGCAGCCGCTCGGTGACGGAGGGCGGGGCACCGCCCGAAACATCCGCTGTGTGCATGGTCGTGGCGGTCACCGGGCACCTCCGAGAGGCAGCGTGGCGAGCATGCCGGGCACCTGCTCCCGGTCGAGACGGGCGAGCCCCGCGCCCGCCTGGCGGGCGGCCTCCTCCAACGCACGCCGGGCCGCGACCAGTTCGTCGTCACTGCGCCCGGTCACCCGAACGTGCCCGCACAGCGCTATGTCCTGCCGCTCCCCGCGCGCGAGCGTGAGGCTGAAGGTCGTGGCGAGCGCCGGCACGGCGGTGAGCTGGGCCACGAGCTGAGGCAACGACGGCCCGTGGCCGCCCAGTTGGGGCCAGCGGCGGATCCAGTACGTGGTGTGCCGGCGGTTGTCGCAGCGCCAACTGCGGCCCGACTCCTCGGTCCGCCGCTCCCGCACCTCGGTCCGCCCGGCCTCCGCCGTCACCAGCGGGTTGGCGCACGCGGACGTGGCGATAGCGGCGGTCAGCTCCTCCTCGTTGAGCACGGTCGTACGGAACCCGGCCCCCGTCAGCCGACTCGCAAGGTGATCTGCAACGCGCGCAAGACACTTCTGCGCCCCCACGAGCCCCCCACCGCGCGCGGCCACCGCCTCCTGGCACAGCTCGGGGTCGAGCTTCAGCGCGATCCACGTGATGCGCACCGCCGGAGCGCCGGTCTGCGCCTGCAGCGGCGCGTAGTTGGTGACGGCGACGGAGTGCTGCGGCAGGTGCAACGCCGGCGCGGGCTGCGTGTGCAGCACGATCTGCGCCGACTCCAGCCGGATCCCGTCCACTTCGAGCGCGTCCCGCACCAGCCCGACCGGCAACGGCTGCCGCCCCCGCTCGGCCCGCAACGCGGTCACATCGGCCTCGACCTGCACAACGGCACTGACGAACGTCCCGTCCCCGACCATCCCGACGGGACGACGATCGCGACCGCCGTAGGAGTAGGTGCGCAGGGTGGGGTCGCATTCGACGGCTGGGGCGAGCCCCGGCTCCGTGCCCGGCGGTATCGGTGTGTGCGCCGCCCGCCGCTGACGGGATCGCAGAGCCCGTGCCGTGGCGAGCCATTCGGGCAGTGAGCGACCGCGCCGGCGGACCAACGCGAGCAGGACCAACGCGACCGCGACGACGGCCGCCGGCACCAGCGCCACGGGACCGATGGCCCATCCGACGAGCAGGAGCGCGGCCGCGAGCTCCAGCAGTACGAGCCGTTGCAGCCGGAATGACCCGGCCTGTCCCTGACGCGCCCTGAGATGGAGGGCCCCCGGCCCTTGGGGCGGTGCGCCCGCTCCGGTGGAGGGCTGTGGCGCCCCCTGCCGGGGCGCCGAGGACTCCCGCGCCTGAGCCCGGTCACGGGACCGGGTCCGCGTCCCCGAAGCCATCACTCCATCCCCCCGCTTTGCTCACAACTCGCTGGCATTTCAGCACCACATAGGGCTCTTGAAGGTCCAGGTACCCTACCCGCTCCACCAGCCCCTCCGGATACCAGGCATAGTAGGGGGCCGGTCTGACAACGGACGGCGGGGGACGTCGCAACCCCCGAGCGCTGCCCAGGCGGAAAACGGGGAGAGACAGGCACAGATGGCATCTCGGCGGGACCAGCTCAACGCCTACACCTTCGCGAAGCGCCGCATGCTCGCGTCCTTCGTCCAGTCGTCCCCCGACGGCTCGGAGGAAGGGGCACCGCGGCCGCTGCGCGGAGTGCTGCCCGGCGTCATCGTGGGCGTGGTCGTCATGGCCGTGTTCGGGGCCTGGGGCATGTTCAAGCCGACTGCACCCCAGGGCTGGGACGCACCCAACGAAAAGGTGATCATCGCCAGCAAGTCGACCACCCGCTACGTCGTCCTGAAGACCGACGGCAAGGACCAGCTGCACCCGGTCCTGAACATGGCGTCGGCCAAGCTCCTCCTCACCCCCGGCCAGGGCGAGGTCGTCACCGTCGCCGAGTCCGTCCTCGACAGCGGCAGGATCCCGCACGGCGTCACCATCGGCATCCCCTACGCCCCCGACCGGCTCCCCTCCGACAAGGAAGCCGGCGCGGCCAAGCGCTGGGCCGTGTGCGAGCGGCCGAGCGCGGGCGGCCGCTCCATCCAGAAGGCGGCGCTGGTCCTCGCCGCCCGCGACATGCAGAAGACGGAGGGCAAGGAGCGTCTGCGCGGCGGCCAGTTGCTCTACGTCGTGGACCCGGACCAGAACCGCTACGTGGTGGACGCGAGCGGCATGGCCTACCCGGTCGACAAGAGCGACGAGCTGCTGCTCCGCACCATCGTCGGCTCGGGCCGCGAGCCGGAGCGGGTGTCGAAGGAGTGGCTGGCCACCCTGCACCAGGGCGACCCGATCACGTTCCCGAAGATCGACGGCGTCCCGGGCACGCCCGCACACGCACCCGGCCAGCTCGACGACTCGGTGAACAGGGTCGGCATGGTGCTCAAGGCGTTCGACGCCAGCAAGGAGCAGTACTACGTGGTGCTGCCCGACCGGGTTGCGCCCGTCTCCGACTTCGTCGCCCAGCTCCTGCTGTTCAGCAAGGACCTGGCCCAGCTCGGCCAGGCCGGTCACGCCCGTGAGGTGAGCCCCGGCGCGATCGTTCCGGGCAAGGCGTTCGGCACCGAGCACAAGTGGCCCACGGCCGACCCCGTGGCCGTCAACGACGCCTCGGAGACGACCGGCAGCCGCAGCACGATCTGCAACGTCCTGCGCGGTGTGGACGCCGGCAACGGCGACACCACCCTCAGCACCTGGGCGGGCACCGACTTCCCGGCCACACTCCCCGTCGGCTCCGCCAGCGCCTACGTCACGCCCGGCTCCGGCCAGCTCTACCGCCAGTTCCAGGGCAAGGCGACCAAGGTGGGCCCCGTCTTCCTGGTCACCGACACGGGGCTGCGCTACGTGCTGCAGTCCAACTCGGACAGCGCCACGAACGACGTGGGCATCGGCGTGACGGCCAAGGAACGCAAGCAGCTGGAACAGGAGGCCCAGGAGGCCCAGACACGACTCGGGTACGCCGACGTGAACCCGGCGCCGATTCCCGCCTCCTGGTCCGAGTTCCTGCCCACGGGGCCGCGCCTGTCGACGGCCGCGGCACGCCAGCCACAGGGCTCGTAGGAAGGCGGAAGACATGTCGTACGCGCCCTCCTCGCGCTTCCTGCGTTTGGTCGCGGTCACCGCCGCGACGCTGGTGACTACGAGCACCGTCCTCACGCCCCCCGCGGTGGCGGACGACTCCTTCACGGATCAGTGCACGTTCCCCAACAAGACGAAGTACCCGGGCCGTCCGTGGGCCCTGCAGCGCGTGCAGCTGGACGCCCTGTGGAGCCGGTCGAAGGGCAAGAATGTCCGGGTGGCGGTGATCGACACCGGAGTGGACGTCAAGAACCCGCAACTCACCGATGCGGTGGACGTCAGGAGCGGCCGCAACTTCCTCCCGTCGAAGGACAGCAAGGGCAAGGCGATCGACCGGGGCAACGACAGCGGTACGACGGACACGGTCGGCCACGGCACCAAGGTCGCCGGCATCATCGCGGCCCGCCCCGCCAAGGGCACCGGCTTCGTCGGCCTCGCCCCCGAGGCGACGATCATCCCGGTCAAGCAGAACGACGCGGAGGGCCACGGCGACGCGCTGAGCCTGGCCAGAGCCGTGCGTTACGCGATCCAGGCCAAGGCCGACGTCATCAACATCTCCCAGGACACGCAGAACGCGGTGGAACCGACCCCCCGCCTGAAAGAGGCGATCGACGCGGCCCTGGCCCAGAAGATCGTGGTGGTGGCGTCGGCGGGCAACGACGGCCTCGGCGGCAACGTCAAGAAGACATACCCGGCGTCGTACGACGGCGTCCTCGCGGTCGCGGCCTCGGACCGCAACAACGAGCGCGCCTCCTTCTCCCAGTCCGGCGACTTCGTCGGCGTGGCGGCCCCCGGCGTCGACATCGTCTCCACGGTGCCGAAGGGCGGTCACTGCTCCGACAGCGGTACGAGCTTCTCGGCGCCGTACGTGGCAGGCGTCGCGGCGCTCATCAAGGCGAAGCATCCGGACTGGACGGCCCGCGAGGTCGTCGCCCAGATCGAACAGACCGCGGAGCGCACGATCGCCGGTCACGACCGCCTCGTCGGATGGGGCGTCGTCGACCCGGTCCGCGCCGTGACGGAGGACGACCACCCGATCGAGACCCCCAACCCCAAGGAGGGCCTCACCAAGGCCCAGGCCCCCACCCCCGCCAAGCTCCAACTCGGCGAAACCCCGGACGAACGCAACGCCCGCCTCGCCACCTACGTGGCCGTGGGCGCCGCGGTCCTGGTGGCGGGCCTCGGCGGCACGGCGGTCGCGATCCGGGACGCGCGGAAGCGGGCGCGGAGGGTTGCGGGGGTGGAGTGAGGCCGTGACGTGCCGAACGTTCGCAATGGCCACACAGCAACTCCGGACGCCCAGGGTGACCTGGTGCCGCTCGACGTCCCTTACGTGCGGATGACCATGGCGGTTGAGTACCCGTACTCAGGTCCGCCGAGCGTGCGCCGCCTGGTCTCCAGTGGCAGCGGCGGCCCAGGTGAGCGCAGTGTCCTGGCGTGAAGAAAGGGTGAATTCTGACGGGGGTGGTAGCACACCTGTTGCATAAGGCAGTTGGGGCTGTCACAGGGGTTGGCTAGAGTGATCGTGTTGCGGACATGAACGCTTGAGGGGTGCAGTCGCCCTGGGGCGGGCGACGAAAACGGGGAGGGAAGGCATCGTGCTTCCTGCGGACATGGCAGGCTTCAAGGTCGGCGCCGAAGTGCTGGGCACCTTCAAGCAGCGCATCGACAAACTGCTGTCCGAGTTCGAGGATTCGGCGGGCAGCCCTTCCAAGGTGGGCGCCCAGCGCATCACCCGGTCCTCCCTCAGTGGGCCCGGCACCTTCCATGAGGCGGACGCCCTGTTCGCTCAGTACGAGCGGGTGCACGAGCGCCTCACGCAACTCTCCAGGATGCTGGGACAGCAGATCGAGGCCATGGGGATCGCGACGCAGGGCGCGAAGCAGGGCTTCCACAACCTTGATGAAGACCAACGACGTCGCTTCTGGGAGATCCAGGTCGAGATCGACCGTCAGCACGACGAAGCCCAGCGTAAGAAGTCCGGCGAAGGCGAGCAGAAGCGGAACGACGCCAAGAAGTCCACGAAGGGACTCCAGTAGTGAGCGGGGACGACAAGGCGCCGAAGAAGCTGACCGACCAGCAGCGCATCGACGTTCAGGTCGGCCAAGTCAACGCGCTGGCCCAGATGTCGGACGTGATGCACGATGTTTTCGGGTTCAAGCACGTTCGCATCCTGGGGTCCGGCAAGGTCACGGACTTCGAGGACCACGATCTCAACCACATGATCGACCTGGTCCATCATGCGAAACCCGCTGACCTGGAGCATGTCGGTGAAGCGTTTGGGAAGGCGAGCAAGGCGATCAGCGACGCCGCCGCGGAACTCAGGCGTCACCTCAAGTATGCGGGCGAGGACTGGAAGGGCGAGGCCGGCTCGGCGTTCCAGGCGTGGGGAGAGAAGCTCGCCAAGCACGCCGACGACCTGGCCACGTTCGCCGACAACGCCAAGGTGCAGATCACGGCCGCCGCGACAGGGCTCGCGTCAGTTCGCAGCTCCATGCCGCCCCGGGACACTCGCGCCGCGGAGAAGCAGAAGCGTCCGGGACAGCTCCCGGCGGCCAAGCAGGTCGAGAGCAACGCGGAGTACGCCGAGGCGGTCCGGGTCGAGAAGGACCGGCAAGAGGCGATCAACCAGATGAATCGCCTGGCGTCCTTCTATGCGGTGTCGGGGGAGGAGCTGGCCAAGCTGGATCAGACGCCGCCGGTTTTCGAGGCGATGCCTGATGTGGGGGTACCGGGGAGGATTGAGGCTCCGGGCCCGGGCGCCACTAGCTCCCATCCCGGTGGCCTCCACTCAGGTTCAGGCCATCGAAGCGTTGTCAGCACGAACGAGGCCAGACACGTCGACGTGTCACGTGGTGACTCCGGCAACAGTGTCCTGCCCACTGGGCATTCAACAGGCGACGCGAACGTTCAATTGCACCTGCCCACTGTCGGTACGGAGATCAACAGCGTTGGCACGCTGCCACCGGAAACCGCGAAGCCGGCGCCTGTGATCCCCCCTTCTGCTTCCACGGGCCCCAGCGGACCTTCTGGGGAGATGTTCCCTCCGATGGGGACCGGTGCGGTACCTCCCGTCTTCGGCGGGCCGGTCGGCCGCACTGGCGGATTCGGCGGAACAACGGGCGGCAAGGCTCCCGTATCGGCCCAGGGACGGGTCACGACCGCTGAGGGCACCACTGCCGGAGGGCGCGGCCCGGTGGGCCCGGTGGGCCGCCCTTCGACGGTCGGCCAGCCGGGCGCCCGCGGGCCTGTCTCAGCGACGGGCAGGTCGCCCATGGGAAGAGGTGTCACCGGCGGCATGCCGAGGACTGCGGGCACGGTGGGCCCACGCAATGGCGGTGTGCCGGGCGGGCGTGTGAGCGGCATGCCCGGTCAGCCTGTGGCGCGGACCGGCCCCGGAGCCACGGGCGCTGCGCGTACGGGTGGCGTGGTTGGTGGCAAGCCCGCTGCTGAAGCCGGCGCAAGTACTTCCGGTGGCAGGGTTCCGCGCGGCACGGTCATCGGTGGCGAAGGCGCACCCGGCGCGCGTACGACGGGCGAAAGGCCGGGGCAGCGCGGGGTGATCGGTGCGAACAACTCAGCGCCCGGTACAGGTCAGGGACAGTCTCCGCGCCGGTCTCCGGGTAATCCGGACGGTGTGGTCGGGGCACCCGCGGGTCGGGTAGGCGCCCGGGGTCCCGGAGCCGCCTCCGGCGGTACCGGCCTGGTGCGTGGCTCTGCGGGAGACCACAGCCCTGAGCGTGCCGCTGATGGGGGAACGCGGCGTCAAGATCACTCTGCCGAGGACAAGAAGCGCACGCGTGGTGACGCGCGGCGCGGCGATGCGCCGTCGGCGACCGACTGACCGAAACGAGCGAGGACGTACAGAAGCATGAAGTCAAGGACTGGCGTACGCCGCATGCGGGCCGCGCTGTGCGCGGGGCGTGCCCGGAGACGTGTGACCACCGTGGGGGCGGCGCTCGGTGCCTTGGCCATCATGTCCGCGGGGCTGGCTCCTGCCGCGGTTGCCGACGACATCCAGTCGCAGCAGTGGTATTTGGACGCGATGAACGCCCAAGGGCTGTGGAAGGTCAGCACGGGTAAGGGCATTTCGGTCGCAGTGATCGACAGCGGCGTGAACCTTGACACGAATGCGCTGAAGGGGCAAGTGCTCCCGGGCGTCGACGTTACGGGAAGCGCGGGCGACGAGACGGACGACTACACGGGCCACGGAACATCGATGGCCGAATTGATCGCAGGGACCGGTAAGGGCGGGAGCCTTCAGGGAGTCGCACCCGGCGCCAAGATCATCCCGATCCGCACGCGGCTGAACGGGCTCAAGGACGAGGAGGCCACGAGGAAGGGGGACACTGTCGCCAAGGCCATCCGAGCCGCTGCTGATTCCGATGCGAAAATCATCAGCATGTCCCTCACCACGGATTACCCCATCGATGGGGGACTGGAAGCAGTTCAGTATGCCCAAAGCAAGGGCAAACTGCTCATCGCTGGTGTGGGTAACGATGCCGAGGACGGAAATTACATCGGCTATCCCGCGAAGTACCCTGGCGTGGTCGCAGTCTCGGCGATCGACGAGACCGGTGAAGTAGCCAAGTTCTCGGAGCACGGCAACTACGTGGACTTGGCCGCGCCGGGTGTGGACGTGCCGACCTGGTGTGACAACAGCTTCAAGTCCTACTGCGCCAAGAGCCGGGGCACCAGCCAAGCCACCGCCATCACTGCCGGTGCAGCCGCCCTCATCTGGGCCGCCCACCCCAAGTGGACCGCCAACCAGGTGCTCCGCGTGCTGATCGACACCGCGGGCCGGGACTGGCCGAAGAACACCCCGAGCCGATACCTCGGCTACGGCACGATTCGGCCGGCGCAGGTGCTCCTGAAGGGCAGGGGGAACCCGGGGCCCGCTGACATCGATCCACTGACCAACAAAAAGACGCCCGGCGTGTCCGCCAACGCCGGTGGTGCTTCACCCTCCACTTCCGCATCAGACTCGTCACAAGCCTCGAAAACCACTTCAGGCGGCCGGACTTCGGCGGCAGGATCAAGTGCGGAGTCGTCCGGCAACACCACGCTGTGGGTGGCTCTCGGAGCCGCGGCGGCCGTGGTGGTGGTCGGAGGCGGAGCCTTCGCGGTGATGCGCTCACGGCGAGGTGTATGACCGCCATGGCCCGCCGCCTGTGACGGGTGGCGGGTTGCGCAATCAACCAGCGCCGCACCACTCGGTGTTGCGCCCCAGGAAGACAAACCCCTCTCACGAAAGGGAGTGCCGAGATGGCTGACGGCCGCAAGCTTGAAGAAGAGCACGTAAAGAAGCTCCAGACGAACGTGATCGACCGGTACGACTCGGTCAAGAAGCAGCTCCAGAAGCTCCAGGGCTGCATCGACATGATCGAGGCCAACTGGACCGGCTTCGGCGCCAACGCATTCAAGACCAAGCAGCACGAAATCAACGAGCACATGGCCGGAATCGGGCGCATGCTCGACGACTTCCTGCAGGGAATCCACCTCACCAAGACGGACAAGGACAAGCTCGAGGACGAACTCCACTCCACGATCTCCAGCATCGAAGTGGATGCCGGCGCGAAGACCTCGGCGCTCAACTACTACTGACGGGCCCCCAACCGCACCCTCCCGGACCGCGAGGTCCTTCTCACATCGTCAAGGAGATGAGGAAACATGACCGGCACGCCGCACCTTGAGGACCTTGCCGTCAAGTACGGCACCCTGGACGCGCTCGCCACCGAACTTGGCAACCTGGCCAAGCAGCTCGAGAGCGACCTCACCGCGCTCAAGAGGGGCGTTCACGACGCGGCTGCGGGCTGGGCCGGCGACGCGTACGACGCCTTCCAGCGGAAGTCGAAGGAGTGGGACAACCACACCTCCGCCATCCACCAGGCGCTGCTCTCCATCACGCAGAAGGTGCACCAGGCCGGCGGTGACTACCGCGGCGGCGACAAGAAGGCGGCCAGCTACTTCGAGTGAGCCGGGCCGGCTCGAGACACCGGGGTGGGTACGCGCGGGAGGTGCCCACCCCGCTTCGTGCCCGCGTCAACCTGCCCCGTGCCGAGGTTGCCGGAATCGCAGTTGCCGTCAATCGTGCCTTCGTCCGCAGTGACTTCTCTGTCTATGCGTTGCCGGTGTTCTGAGGCACCTCGGCCAGCCAGGGCCGACGGCTGGTGCCCACTTACTGTGCCCCTTCTGTGCACGCGGCCGAATTTTCGACCTCCTTGGTGTACGAGATGATGAGGCGCTTCATCGCGTCGGCGTCCTTGTGCTTCGAGCCGTCCGCCTGTACGGCGGTGTACAACTCCTCGTCGTGCCTGGTGTCGACGCACCCCTGCGTCTTGCCGAAAGCCTGGTTGCCCGAGTACCGGAACCTTCCTTCGTCCGCCGCGCGGTCCGGAACCTCGAGGGTTTGGGCGGACGCGAAGTAGGCCGTGGTTCTTCCCCTTTCCAGCCACGCCTGAGTGGTGGACACGATGAGCTTGCCGTCGACGAGCAGCTCACAGCCCTTGATGGCCGTGTGGGAATTGTCCCGTACGGTGATTCTGCGCCCCGGGGGAAGGAACGGTGCCAGCTCGTCGCTGTCGACGGGTGTCCCGCACAGGGTGTGCGGGACCGCATATTCACGTCTCTCCTCGTCTCCGCCGCAGCCCGCGAGTACGGAGACGAGAACGGTGACTGCGGCGAAACCGACCAGACGGAGTCGCCCCGAGGCCGCACGACGGTAATTCATGGAAATCCCTCTGCCGGACCTGGTGTGATCAGGAGGTGGTGATACTGCCCGGATCCTGGCCCTGGAGAATGGCCCGGGCATTGATGTAGCCCTGACGCGCGGACTCACGCGCCCAGGTCGCGGCATCGCCCCCGTCGGCCGAGTGGTGCTGTTCCGCCGCGAGTCGTGCCGCCTGCCCGGTGATCTCGCCATTGCTCACGAGACCCGCCTGCCAGCGCTGGCCCATGGTCTCGTGGGCGTCGTCCATGGCATGGCCCTCGGCGTCCTTGAACACCGACTCCAGAACGACACTTGTGACGGTGCCGGCACCCCCGCCGACCGCCGCTCCGACCCAAGGGGTGGCGATGAACGACGTGCCGACTCCGATTGCGGTCCCCACCCCGCCCGAGATCCAGTTCTTGTACTGGGACACGGAGTGGTCGTACTCCTTGTCCTTTTCCGATGCCGGGCTCCCCACGGCCTCCTGACGGCCGAGCCCGAGAGTGCCGGACACCTCGCCGGACCTCTCCGCGATCTGCCGGACGACGAGTTCGTGGTCCTGGGAGACGCGCTGGTCGGCAGGCAGGTCCGGATTGAGGTGGTAGTCCATGAGCTTCGCCATGTAGGCCTTCTGGCCCACTTCGACGGCGGCGTAGCCCTCGTCGTTCTGCCCGATGGCGAAGAGGAGCTTGCTCACGTCCCTGTGCTCGAGTTCGGCCTCGGAGCCGGCCACCGGGTACAGCTTCTCGATGTCGTGCCAGTCGTCGGACGTGGCGTCCCTCTTCACGTCGCTCATGGCCCGGTTGATGTCGGGCAGGTACTCCGAGGCGATCTGCCCGACGCTGTCGGACATGTAGCCGTGTTTGGTCAGCCGCTCGGGGTCGTCCGCGACAGACGACACCAGGCTCTGCATCAGCTTGGCCTGCTCGGCGTTGTGCGGCGGCGTGTCCGGCGTCGGCATCTCGCCCGCCGGGTGCCCTGTGGTCGCCGCTTCCAGGGCCAGGGCCAGGTTGTTGCGGCCGGCGATGCTGTCGTTGCCCTTGTCGTCCTGGTCGTGCGGCCAGTCACGCTCCTCGAACAGGTACTGGAAGTTGCTGAGGGAGACCTTGCCCTTCTTGCCGTCGCCGTCGGTGTCGCGCTCGAAGGGGTTGTTCTCGTCGTTCCTGGACACGAACTCCTGGTTCAGGAAGGTCGTCGCCGCGTCCGGGCTGTTCGACAACGCCTTGAGGTACCCGGTCATCGGGTCCCATCCGGAGTCGCTGCCCGTGCGGTTGAGGAACGGGTCCATGCCCATGCGCTGCCAGGCGCCGTGCCGGCCGTTGCCCGTGAACTTCTTCTCCGTCTCGATCAGCTTGTCGCCGTACTGGATGAGGAACCCGTCGTCGTAGTCACCCCACCGCATGAGATTGCTCATGACCTGGGCCCCGAGCGGGAAGCCGCCGCTCCTGCCGACAGGCTTGTCGGCCATGTCGACCATCTTGGTCTTCCAGTCGGTCATGGCGGCCGAGTCGCTCTGTGTCGCGTTGGCGAGCGTGAGGCCGAGGTTCTTCTGCAGGTCATCGAACTGCTCCACCCGCTTGCTGCCCAGTTCCCATGCGCGGTGCGGGTCGTTGATACCGGCCCAGAAGTTCAAAGTTCCGTCTGCCCCGAGTCGTTTCGCGAACTCCTCCGCGAACAGATCGTCGTGCGCGTACTTCTTCAGTCCGGCGTTGAGCCTGTCGAACTCCTCCGGAGTCAGATCCTCCGGCTTCTTCTTCGCCAGCCCGGCGAGCTCGTCGGCCTCCTTGACGGCGTCGGCCGCCGCGTCCCGGTCGCCGTAACTGGCGTCCGAGAAGCCGAGCCGGCTCTGGTCGACCAACGCCTCCAGCACCTTCTTGGCCGAGTTGTCGCTCTCCGTCGCATCGTTCAGGATCTTCTGCACCTCGTCGCGCAGATCAGTGACGTCGCTCGGCTTGTGCTCGGGAACACTCGTGGCCTGCGCGGCGCGGTCGGGGTGGATGTTCATGGTGACGGTGAACGTGCCGTCCCCGGTGGACATCACCGTCAGGTTCTTCTTCAGGCCCCGCTCCAGCGCGTCGTGGAGCTTCTGCTGGTAGCCCTTCAACTCCGAGCACGTGTCCCGGAGAATGTTGCGGATGGACGTCGCCTGGGTGTGGGCGTCGGCGAACTCGCCGGCGGTCTTGCCGATGAACTCCTTCGAGACGGTGGCGTTCACGCCGGCCCAGTCGGCCTTGTTGGCGGCGCCCCTGAGTCCGTTCTCGGCGTGGTCCTTCAGTTTCTCGAGGTCCGTCACCATAGTGGACCAGTCGTCGATGGCGTCTTCCAGGAGGCTGAAGTCCGCGAAGCGGAGGGCGTCGAGATCCATCAGTCCTTGCCCTTCTTGGCGCCGGGATCACCGTAGATCCCGTTCTTCTCGCCGGGCTGACCGACGCGTTCGTCGAAGCCCGCGTCCAGCGCGTCGATGCTGCTCATCTGCCGCCGGATGTAGTGGTCGTCGTCGGCGTGCAGCTTTTTGGTGACGGTCATGTGGTTCGCGATGTGCGCGCACGCGTCCCGGAGGGACGTCAGCTGCTCGTCCCAGCGGGTCGCCACGTGCTGGAGTCCGGCGCCGAGGGCGAACCCCCGGTCGAAGAGCTTCCCGGCGGCCTTCTCACTGCTGGGTACGGCCCTGCGCCCCTTGTTCCACAGGTCGTTGTACAGGTCGAACGCGTGCTTGCCGATCACTGCCAGGCTGCCCTGGCTCACCTTCAGGTCGCCGTACTGGTCGGGGTCGTGCGGGGTGCCGCTTCCGCTGCCGGGATCCAGCTGGTTCAGCCGCATACGCGTCGATCCGCGCTCCGCGGCCTGAGCCTTCAGCTGCTCCCATTCGTGCCACGCCACGTGCGGACCCCTTCCCCGTGTCCCCGTGCACCCGCCCACCGGACGGGACCCTTCTGCCAGCCACCACATGCTCAGATCCGTGAGCTTGATTCAAGAGAGTTCACAGATCTCACCATACTTTCCACAAGTCGCAGGCGTGTGACTTGACACTACGGAACGGACTCCACGGCAAGAGTTCTTCGCCGTGGAGCCCGTGCAGCCCGTGGGGTTTGGGGGTTTGTGGGGTTCGCGAGCCTGGAGCCGCGGAGGTCGCGGGGCGCCTCACCGCCGCACAGCAGCCCAAAACGGTCAGAAGACCGCAACGGTCAAAAGATTATGGTCAGTACGCCTCCGGCACCAACCCCGTCTGCACCAACGGCTTCCCCCGCCGCCGCGACACGAAGACGCCCCGCCCCGCAGGCATCGGCCGCGGCCGTACCCCGCCCAGCAGGTCCCCCTCGCTGGGATCGCCAGCGAGTACGACACCCTGCGCGCCCAGCTCCGTCATCCGCTGCATGAACGGCTCGTACGAGGCCCGCCCGGCGCCCGCTGTCGAGCGGGCGATGATGAACCGCACGCCGACGTCCCGGGCGAACGGCAGCAGCTCCGTCAGCCCGCTCAGCGGGTTCCCGCTCGACGTCGACACCAGGTCGTAGTCGTCGATGACGACGTACACCGTCGGCCCCTGCCACCAGCTGCGGTCCCGCAGCTGCTGGGCCGTCACCTCGGCCGTGGGCGTGCGGCGCTGCATCAGGTCGGCCAGGGCGACCATGTGGTGGTCCATGGCGTTGGACATCGGAATGTACTCGGCCAGGTGCGAGTCCGGTGTCACGCCCAGCAGCGACCGCCGGTTGTCGACGACGAACAGTTTGCACTCGTCGCTGGAGTAGCGCTCCGTCAGCTGCTTGATCAGCAGCCGCAGCAGGTTGGACTTGCCCGACTCGCTCTCGCCGAAGACGAGGAAGAACGGGTCCTGCTCGAAGTCGACGAAGACCGGCTCGAGGTTGTTCTCGTCGATGGCGAACGCGATGCCGCGCTGCGGGAAGCGGTCGCCGGGGGGCAGCTGGTCCACGGGCAGCTCGCGCGGCAGCAGCCGGACTTCGGGCGCGCCCGGGGCCTGCCAGTGCCGGGAGACCTCGGCCGCCAGCGCCTGTGTGGCGTCGGCCAGGTCCGTGTCGGACGTCAGGCCGTCGATCCGCGGCACCGCCGCCATGAAGTGCAGCTTCTGCGGCGAGACACCGCGGCCCGGCACGCCCGCCGGGACGTTCGCCGCCACCTTACGGTCGATCTCGGAGTCCATCGTGTCGCCGAGCCGCAGCTCCAGGCGGTTCATCAGGTGGTCCTTGATGTTCGCCCGGACCTCCATCGACCGCGACGCGGTGAGGACCACGTGGATGCCGTAGCCGAGGCCTCGTGCCGCCATGTCCAGGACCAACGGCTCCAGGGCCTCGTAGTCCGCGCGGAAGTTGCCCCAGCCGTCGATGACCAGGAAGACGTCGCCCCACGGCTGGTCGGTGACCGAGATCTCGCCGCGGGCTCGCCGGGCTCGGAAGTCCGCGATCGACGGGATGCCGGACGAGCGGAAGTACTCCTCGCGGCGGGTCATCACGCCGTACACCTCAGCGACCGTGCGCCGCACCTTCTCCGGGTCCAGGCGGGACGCGACCCCGCCCACGTGCGGCAGGCCGGTCACCGCCGCCATGCCGCCACCGCCGAAGTCGAGGCCGTAGAACTGGACTTCGTACGGCGTGTGCGTGAGGGCGAACGAGGAGATCAGGGTGCGCAGCAGCGTCGACTTGCCCGACTGCGGACCGCCGATGATCTGCATGTGGCCGGCCGCGCCCGAGAAGTCGACCCACAGGGGGTCGCGCCGCTGCTCGTAGGGCTTGTCGACCAGGCCGACGGGCACCACCAGCCGTCCCGCGCCCTCGTACCCCGGCTGCGTCAGACCGCGGCCCTGCACCGCCGTGAGGCCGGGCAGCAGACCGTCCAACGACGGCGGGCTGTCCAGCGGCGGCAGCCACACCTGGTGCGCCGCGGGCCCCTGCGCCTCCAGTCGGCGCACGATGACGTCGAGCACGGTGTCCGCGAGCGCGTCGTCGACCTCGGAGGCCTCGGTGCGCTGCTGCGGCACCGGCGCGTACTGCACCGGCACCTCGGCCGCCGTGAACAGCACCGGCCGCCGGTCCACCGGCAGCGGACCGCCCGCGAGGGCCGTCCGCTGCGAGCCCGAGCGGTACACCCCGGAGACGTACGCCGCCTTGAACCGCACCATCTCGTCCGTGCCGAACTTCAGGAAGCCCGAACCGGGAACGTTCGGCAACTCGTAGGCGTCGGGCACGCCCAGCGCCGCCCGCGACTCCGCCGCGGAGAACGTGCGCAGACCGATGCGGTACGACAGGTAGGTCTCCAGGCCGCGCAGGCGGCCCTCCTCCAGGCGCTGCGACGCCAGCAGCAGGTGCACGCCGAGCGACCGGCCGATGCGGCCGATCTGCACGAACATCTCGATGAAGTCCGGCTTCGCCGTGAGCAGTTCGCTGAATTCGTCGATCACCAGGACGAGCGACGGGATCGGCTGCAGTGGGGCACCCGCCGCGCGTGCCTTCTCGTAGTCGTGGATGTTGGCGTAGTTGCCCGCGTCGCGCAGCAGCTCCTGGCGGCGGTTGAGCTCGCCGCGGATGGAGTCGCCCATGCGGTCGACCAGGGTCAGGTCGTCCGCGAGGTTGGTGATGACGGCCGCGACATGCGGCATCTGCGCCATGCCGGCGAAGGTGGCACCGCCCTTGAAGTCCGCGAGGACGAAGTTCAGCGTCTCCGAGGAGTGCGTGACCGCGAGGCCCAGCACGAGAGTGCGCAGCAGCTCCGACTTGCCGGAACCGGTGGCGCCCACGCACAGGCCGTGCGGGCCCATGCCCTCCTGCGCCGCCTCCTTGAGGTCCAGCATCACCGGCCGGCCGTCCTCGCCGACGCCGATCGGCACGCGCAGCCGCTCGGCCAGCGCGCGCGGCCTCCAGGTGCGCTTGGTGTCGACCGAGGCTGCGTCACCCAGGTTCAGCAGGTCGGTGAACTCCAGGTTGGCCAGCAGCGGCTCGTCGTCGTCACCGCCGGAGGCCATCCGCAGCGGGGCGAGCTGCCGGGCGAGGGCTTCGGCGGACTCGTACGAGAGGGCGTCCGGAGTGCCCTCGTAGACGACGCCGTGCGCCGACTCGAGGTGCAGCGACTGCGGCTGTACGACGATGGAGAGGTCGCCGCCCGCCCCGGTCAGCTCGCCGGGGACGACCTCGATGACCGTCACGCCCTGCAGACCCTCGGCGCCGGCCAGCACCGAGTCCGGCGGCAGGGAGAGGCTGTCCAGGAAGACCACGATGTGCGGCTGGTCCGCCAGCGGGGTCGCGTTCGGGTGGAAGCGCGGACGCCCGGCGAGCCTGGAGGAGATCAGGTTCTCCAGTTCGCGGCTGTCGCTGTCGATCAGCCGGCGGCTGCCCGCGCCGTCGACGGCACCGGGCGCCTGCGCGTGCGGCAGCCACTTGGCCCACTCCCAGTGAGGCAGGGCGTCCCGGCCCGCGGCGACCACGACGACGAGGTCCTCGGGCGAGTGCAGTGCGGCCAGCGAGCCGGCCAGCGCCCGTGCGGAGGACCGTACGGACTGCGGCTCGCCGCTGATGGTGACGTGGTAGAAGGCGCGCAGGGAGATCGCCATCGGCAGGTCGTCCAGGCTGCCGTGGACGGCGAGAAAACGCTGCATGGCGCCCGCCGTCAGCGGCTCCAGCTGGTCGACGGGGCCCGTCTCGGGGGCGATCAGGGGAGTCGCGAGCGCCTGCGGGCCGAGGCCGATGCGCACCTGTGCGAAGTCCTCGTCGCCGGGCCGCCGTTCCCACACCCGGCTGCCCTCGGCGACGAGGGCCCACAACTGGTCGGGGGAGGGGTGCAGGTAGTACTGCGCGTCGCGCTGAGCCTTCGCGGTGTCCAGGGCGCTCTTCCGGGTCTGCGCCAGATAGCTCAGGTAGTCACGGCGCAGGTCCGCCAACTGCCCCTGGGAGCCCCGGCGGAAACGGACCACCATGGCGATGGACATGGCCACCGTAGAGGCGATCATCACCATGCCCATGATCTTCATGAACGGCTGACCGTTCGTGAAGAAAAAGACCACCGAGCCGCCCATGCCGAGCGTGGGCAGCAGCTGCATCAGCACGCTCTCCTGGTGCCCCCGCGGCAGTTGGGGCGGAGGTTGCAGGACGATCTCGTCCGTGGGCACTTCGGACGGCAGCGCCCGAGGCGGACGCTTCACGACGATGTGGCTCACTGCTCACCAATTCCTAGCCGGGCCCCGAGAGTTCCCGTCCGCCACCCCGTGTCAGGCGGACGCCGCCGCCCCGTGCCGGGGGACGCAGGCCGCCGCGTGATCCTACTGACTTCACGAGAGGCGAAGGGGCGGTAGGGTGCCGGATGTTCGCGTGAGCACACGCGTAACAGGCCGGAGAATCGGGGCATTCCGCGCGATGTGCAGCGGTAGAGCGCCCCGGCGACGGCCAGCCGGCACCCTTTCCGCCGCGTCGCCGCACCATCGGCGGCGCGGACCGGGGAAAGAGGCGCAGGACCTTCACACCGCAGACGCAGAACCATCACTGAGGGGGAGCAGCAGGTGAGCATGACGGCCTCCGCGGCGGCCACCGGGGCGGGCGGGCCCGGAACCGGAGCGCCCTCCGGGGCCGGCACGGGGCTCGGCTTCTGCCGGGTCACGATCGTCGCGCCCGACAGCCGGATCGACGTGGCGCTGCCCGACGACATCCCGGTCGCCGACATCTACCCGGAGATCCTCAGGCTCTCCCAGCAGGCCCCCGCCGAGGGCGCCCCGGTCGGCTACCACCTCGTACGCCGGGACGGCACCGTCCTCGACAGCTCCCGCTCGTTCGCCGCCCAGCGCATCCTCGACGGCGAACTGCTCACGCTGCGCCCGTTCTCCGAGTCGCTGCCGCCCGCGGTCTTCGACGACGTGTCCGACGCGGTCGCCGCCGCGGTGACGCGTGAGCACACGCTGTGGGGCGGCGACCTGACGCGCGCCGCGGGCCTGGTCGGCGGCGGTGTCCTGCCGGTCCTGCTCGCGTTCGTGGCCTGGGCCGCCGACCCGCGCCACGACATGCACAGCCTGCCCGGCATCCTCGCCGCCGTCGCCGGCGTGCTCCTGGTCGTCCTGGCCTGCGTGCGGGCCCGCGTCTACGACGACCGGGCCTCGGCCGTCGCGCTCGGCCTCGGTGCGCTGCCCAACGTCGGGGTGGCGGGTTCGGGGCTCCTCCCACTCGCCGACGGCCAGGGCATCGGCAAGCTGCAGTTCCTCCTCGCCTGCGCGGCCGTGCTGCTGGCCTCGGTCGTCCTCACGCTGTGCTCCCCGGGCGGAGACGGCCCGTTCGTCGCCTTCGTCTGCGGGTCCGCCATCGGTCTCCTCGCGGTGTTCACGGCGATCCTCGTGCACTGGAGCCCGTCCGAGATCGCCGCGCTGTGCGCACCGGTCGCCGTGGGGGCGCTGGCCTTCCTGCCCGGTCTGTCGATGCGCTTCGCCCGCCTGCCGATCGGCTTCGACCCCCCGAACGCGGCCCCGCGCACCACGTACGGTGCCGAGGCCGCCGCGCCCGAGCCGGTCGACGCCGAGCGCATCGCGGCGCAGGCCCGCCGCGGCCACGAACTCCTCGTCGGCCTGGTCGGCGGCTGCGCGGTGATCGCGGTCGGCGCCTCGGCGGTCCTCGGCTTCTCCGACGACGTCTGGGCCCAGCTGCTCGCCCTGATCACCGGCGTCGCGCTGCTGATGCGCGCCCAGCTCTTCCGCTACACCGCCCAGGTCGCCCCGGTGCTCGCCGCCGGCCTCGCCTCCCTCGTGCTGCTCGGCCTCGGCCTGGCCCTGAACCCGCCCCGGACGCTCGTCCTAGAGGCCCTGCGGGGAGACCGCAGTGGCCTCGACATCCGCACCATCTGGCTCGTCGCGGCCATCGCGGCGGCGGCCGCCCTCGTCACCGCGATCGGCCTCATCGTCCCGCGCAGGGGCCTCAGCCCCTTCTGGGGACGCTTCATGGAGATCGCCGAGGGCTTCGTCCTGCTGACCCTGGTGCCGCTGGCCCTCGCCGTCTTCGACGTGTACGCGACCGTCCGGTCGATGACCAGCTGAGCCCGCTCCGGCCGACACGACAAACGCACGAGCTCCCGCCGGGTGGGGCTGTGCACGAAGGGACCTCGCCGCGTGAGCTTCGGCCCGCCGCCTTCCATCTACACGCAGTCCGCCGTGGCCGCGGACGACCAGCGCAAGAAGCGCCGTCGAAACAAGCTGCTGGGATTGGCCGCGATCGTCCTCGTCGCTGCCATGGTCGTGGCCGGCCTGATCGCCATGGGCGACGACAAGACGCCGACCAAGGACGACAAAGCGCCGTCCGCGGTCGGCCAGGGCCGCCTCGACGTCCGTGAGACGGTCGAGAAGCGGCCCGCGAACACCACCGGTGTCATGGCCTTCCGCTTCTCGACCGACGACATGTCTCCCGGCGAGCACGATGAGATGCCGGGCATGTGGGCCACGGACAAAATCCTCGCCAAGGGCATCAAGAGCACCCTCGTCGGCCTCCGAATCGGCACGGACGCCACACCGGGCAAGGAGACGTGGCGCCTCCGGCTCTCCGGGCTGATCTGCGGCTACACGCGCCGTGTGACCGGCGAGAACCGTACGGCCGTCCTGTCGCGGGCGCGCGACGACGAGGGCGCCCCCTGCAACCACGTGACCTTCGTCGACCTCGACGACGGTCAGAAGATCTGGGACCACGAGTTTCCCACCTCGAGCGACAGCCTGGACACCCCCAGCGTGACCCTCACCCACGCCACGGTCGCCGTGACGTGGGGCGGGGGCACCGAGGCATACGACATGGACCTCGGCAAGCGGCTGTGGAGCACCACGCCTCCCGGCAAGTGCCGCGACACGGGTGCCGCGGGCGGGCGGGCGCTGCTCGTCCGGCTCATATGCTGGAATCCCGGCAAGAATCCCACCGCGTGGACCGCGACCACATACAGGGTGCGCAAGCTCGATCCGCGCACAGGTCGCGTCCTGTGGACGTACTGGGTCGCCCCGGGTATCAGGGACGTGAGAGTGCCCTCCACCGAGCCGGCCGTCCTCGCAATCGCGGCCGGTGAGACCGGCTACACCGAACTGCTCTCCCTCGACGACCACGGTGCGAACCGGGCCACGATCCGGCTCAACAGCGGCAACTACGTCGGCGAGTGCTCCGACGACATCGACTACCTCGTCCTCGACGACTGTCCGACGATCGCGGTCGGTGCGGGCCAGGCCTTCGTGCGCAGCAAGGAGGCCGGCGGCATCCACACCTCCAACTGGGTCATCGGCTTCGACCTGGCGACTGGCAACACGGTCAAGAAGTTCGAGTCCGGGCCCAACGCACTGCTGTACCCGGTGCGGATGAGCGGGGACCAGCTCCTCGCTGTGCGCCTGGGCGACGACCACATCTCACCCTCCGCCCTCGTCAGCCTGAACCCGAGGACGGGGAGCGAGATCCCGTACTTCTACTTCGACGTGCCGATCGAAGCAGAAACGCTCAGCGTCATGGACGCCAACGACATCGTCGTCCAGAACGGGCGCTTGTTCTTCGGCAACCACGCCGCGGACGGCCCGTCCGAGAAGAAGGGCAAGGCGTGGACCTGGCTGGTCCTCGGGATCGGGAGCCTCGCCGTAGAGAACTGACGGAAGGATGAAGGGGACGGCACGCGTGCGTGCCGTCCCCTTCATCCTTCCGTGCTCACTCCGAGGCAAGCCCACCCCGCGGTGCCGCCTCCAGATCGAACTCCCCGTCCCGCGCCCCCAGTACGAACGCCCGCCACTCCGCCTCCGTGTAGCGCAGCACCGTGGACGGGTCGAGGGACGAGCGCATGGCCACGGCGCCGCCGGGAAGGTAGGCGATCTCGACCCGCTCCTCGTGCTCCTCCGTGCCAGGCGCGCAGTGCCACTCCACGCCCGAGATGTCGAGGGCGTACAGTTCGTCCCGCTCCCGCTCCTTGCGTGCCTTGATCTCCGCTTCCGTCTCCGCCATGCCGCAGCGACCCCTTCCCGACGTGGTACGGACCAGTACGGACTCAGTACCGTCCGAGCGCTCACCCTAGTGGCCTCCGGCGTCCCGCCAGGGCGGTTCGGAGACCTGGGAAATCTGGCCGCCACCGCCTGGTACCCTGAGTGACGGCCGTTTGTGTACGCACCCCCGGAGTCCTCTGGCGAGGCTCTGGAGGCCGCGCCCAGCGGATCCCCGCCTTCCGAGTTGTGGAAGTTCCCCCGAGAAGAAGACCGGGGGCACTCGGTGGCCACTCACAGACCATGAGGAGTACGCGTGTCGCTCGACGCCGCTACGAAGAAGCAGATCATCGCCGAGTTCGGTGCCAAGGAGGGTGACACCGGCTCCCCCGAGGTCCAGGTCGCTCTGCTGTCGCGTCGGATCTCCGACCTGACCGAGCACCTCAAGACCCACAAGCACGACCACCACTCCCGCCGGGGTCTGCTGATCCTGGTCGGTCAGCGCCGCCGCCTGCTGCAGTACCTCGCCAAGAAGGACATCCAGCGCTTCCGTGCGCTGGTCGACCGCCTCGGCATCCGCCGCGGTGCGGCGGGCGCCAGGTAAGACGCCGTGAAGGGAGCGGTTCCCGGGACAAAGGGGGCCGCTCCCTTTGCTGTACGTGCGGAAACGTGCGGAGTGTCACCGCCGCTTTGTAGTGTGGTGGCACAACGCACTACGCATGACACAGCGTGATACGGGCTACCCGTTCCGGGTACGGCGTCATCACGCACGACGAACGAGGAGAAGCGCACCTCGCCGCCGCCGGTCCTCGGTAGTGGCCCCCGGGGGAAGCCCCGGGTGCTTCGATCGAAGACCGGCCCGCACCAGACGGAGCGCTTCTCCGCCACCGTCCCCCTGCCACACGGGCCAGGAGGGACGAAGACGAGGAGAAAACGCTAGTGGAGAACGAGACCCACTACGCCGAGGCCGTCATCGACAACGGCTCCTTCGGCACCCGTACCATCCGCTTCGAGACGGGCCGCCTGGCCAAGCAGGCCGCCGGCTCCGCCGTCGCGTACCTGGACGACGACACCATGGTGCTGTCGGCCACCACCGCATCCAAGCAGCCCAAGGAACAGCTCGACTTCTTCCCGCTCACGGTCGACGTCGAGGAGCGCATGTACGCGGCCGGGAAGATCCCCGGTTCCTTCTTCCGCCGTGAGGGCCGGCCCTCCGAGGACGCGATCCTCACCTGCCGCCTCATCGACCGCCCGCTGCGCCCGTCCTTCAAGAAGGGCCTGCGCAACGAGATCCAGGTCGTCGCCACGGTCATGGCCCTCAACCCCGACCACCTGTACGACGTCGTGGCGATCAACGCCGCGTCCGCGTCCACGCAGCTGGCCGGACTGCCCTTCTCCGGCCCGATCGGCGGCGTCCGCGTCGCGCTGATCAACGGCCAGTGGGTCGCCTTCCCGACGCACACCGAGCTCGAGGACGCCGTCTTCGACATGGTGGTCGCCGGCCGCGTCCTGGAGGACGGCGACGTCGCGATCATGATGGTCGAGGCCGAGGCCACCGACAAGACCATCCAGCTGGTTCAGGGCGGCGCCGAGGCCCCCACCGAGGAGGTCGTCGCCGCCGGTCTCGAGGCCGCGAAGCCCTTCATCAAGGTGCTGTGCAAGGCCCAGTCGGACCTCGCCGCGAAGGCCGCCAAGCCGACCGCCGAGTTCCCGATCTTCCTCGACTACCAGGACGACGTCCTGGAGGCGCTGACCGCCGCCGTCCGCCCCGAGCTGGCTCAGGCGCTCACCATCGCCGGCAAGCAGGAGCGCGAGGCCGAGCTGGACCGCGTCAAGCAGCTCGCCGCCGAGAAGCTCCTGCCGGAGTTCGAGGGCCGCGAGAAGGAGATCTCCGCCGCCTACCGCGCGCTGACCAAGCAGCTGGTCCGTGAGCGCGTCATCAAGGAGAAGAAGCGCATCGACGGCCGTGGCGTGACGGACATCCGTACGCTGGCCGCCGAGGTCGAGGCCATCCCGCGGGTCCACGGTTCGGCCCTGTTCGAGCGCGGCGAGACCCAGATCCTGGGCGTCACCACGCTGAACATGCTGCGCATGGAGCAGCAGCTGGACACCCTCTCGCCGGTGACCCGCAAGCGCTACATGCACAACTACAACTTCCCGCCGTACTCCACCGGTGAGACCGGCCGCGTCGGTTCCCCGAAGCGCCGCGAGATCGGCCACGGCGCCCTCGCCGAGCGCGCCCTGATCCCGGTCCTGCCCTCGCGCGAGGAGTTCCCGTACGCGATCCGTCAGGTCTCCGAGGCCCTCGGGTCCAACGGCTCGACCTCGATGGGTTCGGTCTGCGCCTCCACCATGTCGCTGCTGAACGCCGGTGTGCCGCTGAAGGCCCCGGTCGCCGGTATCGCCATGGGTCTGATCTCCCAGGAGATCGACGGAGAGACGCACTACGTCACCCTCACCGACATCCTCGGTGCGGAGGATGCCTTCGGCGACATGGACTTCAAGGTCGCCGGCACCAGGGAGTTCGTGACCGCGCTCCAGCTCGACACCAAGCTGGACGGCATCCCGGCCTCCGTCCTGGCCGCCGCGCTGAAGCAGGCCCGTGACGCCCGCCTGCACATCCTCGACGTGATGACGGAGGCCATCGACCGGCCGGACGAGATGTCCCCGACCGCCCCGCGGATCATCACCGTCAAGATCCCCGTGGACAAGATCGGCGAGGTCATCGGCCCCAAGGGCAAGATGATCAACCAGATCCAGGAGGACACCGGCGCCGAGATCACCATCGAGGACGACGGCACGATCTACATCGGCGCCGCCGACGGTCCGGCCGCCGAGGCCGCCCGCGCGGCGATCAACGCCATCGCCAACCCGACCATGCCGGAGGTCGGCGAACGCTACCTCGGTACGGTCGTGAAGACCACCACCTTCGGTGCGTTCGTCTCCCTGCTCCCGGGCAAGGACGGCCTGCTGCACATCTCGCAGATCCGCAAGCTGGCCGGCGGCAAGCGCGTGGAGAACGTCGAGGACGTCATCGGCGTGGGCCAGAAGGTCCAGGTTGAGATCGCCGAGATCGACTCCCGCGGCAAGCTCTCCCTCGTTCCCGTGATCCAGGGCGAGGAGGGCACCGACGCTGCATCCAACAGCGGCTCCGCCGCGGAGAAGGACGACGCCGACCAGTGACGTCCCGTGGCTTCAAGGCGACGGCCCGCACCTCTTCGGAGGCGCGGGCCGTCGCCCGTACCCAAACCCTCATCAAGGGCACCAACGGCATCGGCACCGTCCGCAAGACCACCCTCCCGGGCGGTCTGCGCATCGTCACCGAGACCCTGCCCTCGGTGCGCTCGGCCACCTTCGGTATCTGGGCGCACGTCGGCTCCCGCGACGAGACCCCGTCGCTCAACGGCGCCACGCACTACCTGGAGCACCTGCTCTTCAAGGGCACCAGCCGCAGGTCCGCCCTGGACATCTCCTCGGCCATAGACGCGGTCGGCGGTGAGATGAACGCGTTCACGGCGAAGGAGTACACGTGCTACTACGCGCGCGTGCTCGACACCGACCTGCCGCTCGCCATCGACGTGGTCTGTGACATGCTCACCGGCTCGCTGATCCTCGAGGAGGACGTCAACGTCGAGCGCGGCGCGATCCTCGAAGAGATCGCGATGACGGAGGACGACCCGGGCGACTGCGTGCACGATCTGTTTGCGCACACCATGTTCGGCGACAACCCGCTCGGCCGCCCGGTCCTCGGCACGGTCGACACGGTCAACGCCCTCACCGCGGACCGCATCCGCCGCTTCTACAAGAAGCACTACGACCCCACCCACCTGGTGGTCGCCTGCGCCGGCAACATCGACCACCACAAGGTCGTACGGCAGGTCCGTGCCGCCTTCGAGGAGGCGGGCGCCTTCAAGAACCCCGAGGCCGAGCCCATCGCCCCGCGTGAAGGCCGCCGCACCCTCCGCACGGCGGGCAAGGTGAAGCTGCTCGGCCGCAAGACGGAGCAGGCGCACGTCGTCCTCGGGATGCCCGGCCTCGCCCGCACCGACGAGCGCCGCTGGGCCCTGGGCGTACTGAACACCGCCCTCGGGGGCGGTATGTCCTCGCGCCTCTTCCAGGAAGTCCGCGAGAAGCGTGGCCTGGCCTACAGCGTGTACTCCTACACCTCCGGCTTCGCCGACTGCGGCCTGTTCGGCGTGTACGCGGGCTGCCGCCCGAGCCAGGTGCACGACGTGCTGAAGATCTGCCGCGACGAGCTCGACCACGTCGCCGAGAACGGCCTGTCCGACGACGAGATCGGGCGCGCCATCGGCCAGCTCCAGGGCTCCACGGTCCTCGGCCTGGAGGACACGGGTGCACTGATGAACCGTATCGGCAAGAGTGAGCTGTGCTGGGGCGAGCAGATGTCCGTCGACGACATGCTGGCCCGGATAGCCGCGGTGACCCCGGACGAGGTCCGCTCGGTCGCCCGCGACATCCTGGGACAGCGCCCGTCGCTGTCGGTCATCGGCCCGCTCAAGGACAAGCAGGCCTCCCGTCTGCACGACGCCGTCGCCTGACACTTGTCATCGGAGTGGAAGCCCCGGCGCGGAAGCCCGTAAACCGTCTTCGGTAAGGAAGCAAGAGAGATGAGCAAGCTGCGCGTGGCGGTCCTCGGTGCCAAGGGCCGGATCGGGTCAGAGGCGGTACGGGCGGTCGAGGCCGCCGAGGACATGGAGCTGGTCGCCGCCCTCAGCCGGGGCGACAAGCTGGAGACGCTCGCCGAGACCGGCGCCCAGGTGGCGGTCGAACTGACCACGCCGGCCTCCGTCATGGGCAACCTCGACTTCTGCGTACGGCACGGCATCCACGCCGTCGTCGGCACCACCGGCTGGACCGACGAGCGCCTCGCGCAGCTGAAGGGCTGGCTCGCCCAGTCCCCGGAGACGGGCGTGCTCATCGCGCCGAACTTCTCCATCGGGGCCGTCCTGACCATGAAGTTCGCGCAGATCGCCGCGCCGTACTTCGAGTCGGTCGAGGTCGTCGAGCTGCACCACCCGAACAAGGTGGACGCCCCCAGCGGCACCGCCACGCGCACCGCCCAGCTCATCGCCGAGGCCCGGGCGAAGGCGGGCTCGGCCCCGGCGCCGGACGCCACGGTCACCGCCCTGGACGGCGCCCGCGGAGCGAACGTCGACGGCGTGCCGGTGCACGCGGTGCGCCTGCGCGGCCTGCTCGCCCACCAGGAGGTCCTGCTCGGCGGCGAGGGCGAGACGCTGACCATCCGCCACGACTCGCTCCACCACAGCAGCTTCATGCCGGGCATCCTGCTCGGCGTGCGCCGCGTGGTGACCACTCCGGGCCTGACCTTCGGCCTGGAGCACTTTCTCGACCTGAACTGAGGCACCGAGCCCCGTCATGCGCGCGAAGATCACCTACCTCGTCACGGCCGCCGTCCTGGTCTTCTACTTCGTCCTGGTCGGCAGCCGCGGCGTCATGCTCATCCAGTCCGGCACGCCCGTGACCGTCACCTTCGGGATCGCCGTGCTGATCCTGCCGGTGATCGGCCTGTGGTTCCTGTGGAAGAACACCCAGTTCGTCCGCAAGGCCAACCAGCTCGCCGCCGAACTCGACGCCGAAGGAGGCCTGCCCGTCGACGAGTTGAAGCGCACGCCCAGCGGGCGCATCGACCGCGACTCGGCCGACGAGGTCTTCGCCAAGCGCAAGGCCGAGACGGAGGCGGCCCCCGACGACTGGCGCACCTGGTTCCGCCTCGCCATCGCCTACCACGACGCCCGCGACACCCCACGGGCCCGCAAGGCCATGCAACGCGCGATCGCCCTGCACGACGGCAAGCCGGTGGAGGCCGCCTGACAGGCGCACTCTCCGGAGGCCGGTGGGCCGGAGCGCGCCGCGCGCTCCGGCCCACCCACATCCGGAGAACTCAGCCCCGCCCGTACTCCTCGGCCCACGCCTCCACCGAGTCCGCCGCCCGGTCGAACGCCTCGAGGCGGCCCAGGAAGTCGGCGTTGTGCGTGGTCAGCAGCGGGGGCACGTCGTCCGGCGCACGACCCTCGCGCACCAGCACCAGCGCCTGCCCCTGCACCGTGCGGGGCAGCCCGAGCCAGCGCACCGGCTGCTGCACCGTCCGCACGCTGACGACCTGCGCCCAGCGCGTCGTACGGCTGACGAGGAAGCCCACCTGGCGCAGCCCGCGTGCGCTCACCCACACGCCCATGCGCAGCAGCCGCAGCGCGCCGGCGATGACCGCCAGCGCGACGCCGAAACAGAACCCGGCCTCGGGCAGCGTGCCGGTCAGCGCGATGGCGACCGCCGCGAACAGCACGAACGAGGCGAGCAGGAGCAGGAGGGCCGCCGCGCCCACCCGCCAGGGCCCGGGCCGGTAGGGGCGCCGCCAGCGCCGGTTGTCGTCGAACGGCAGCGCGACATCGTCCGCTGCATCGAAGGCGCGGTCGGCCGTCAGGAAAGGCAGGGGCACGGCTGGTCCTCACTCAATCCATGCATGGGCTGTGCCGGTGAGGCTATCCGCCTGTGTCCCTGCTCACCACCCGTGGGGGTCCATGGGGGTACCTCCCGCGCCGTTCCTCCCGCGCCGTTCAGGCAGCGGGGCGGGGCCGGACCGGCTCAGTGGCCGTGGGAGGCCTGGGACTGCTGCGTCTGGGCGGGGGAGTGGCTGATCGACAACGCAGGCATCCCCAGGATCAGGGAACCCACGAGGGCGGCGACGATGGTGAGGCCCAGCAGGCAGCGCCCGGCTATCTCCCCGGCAGACGCCCGCTCGCGGGGAGGGGGAGCGACATTGCTGCGGAACCTGTCAGCTTCGGCGACGAAGGCGAACGGGACGGGTTCGCGCCGAAAGGACATCTGGGGTGCAGCTCCTTTCTGTGCTCTCGGTGCTCGATCGGATCGCTGTCACCCACACAGACGAGCGAGTGTCCCGAAAGGTGCCCGCTTCCCCCGAATTCTCTGAAGTTCGCCGAAGATGTCGCGGCCCGGCACCGAACGCCCCGATGTCAGCGCCGGGCCGTAGAGTGGGCGCCGCCCGAGAGACGTGAAGGAAGGGACCCTCCGAGCCGTGACCGACACCCCCGCCGACGACCTCAAGCCCAGCTTCCGCAGCGACGTCACCGTCGAGCTGGTCAAGCACACCGCGTCGGACGCCGACGTGCTGTTCGCCGCGCGCGTCTCGACCATCGGCGAGCAGTCCCTGGACGAGCTGAACAAGGATCCGGAGCGCTCCAAGGGCCTGATCAACTACCTGATGCGGGACCGGCACGGCAGCCCCTTCGAGCACAACTCGATGACGTTCTTCATCAGCGCCCCGATCTTCGTCTTCCGCGAGTTCATGCGGCACCGCGTGGGCTGGTCGTACAACGAGGAGTCGGGCCGGTACCGGGAGCTCCAGCCGGTCTTCTACGTCCCCGACGAGTCCCGCAAGCTCGTCCAGGAGGGCCGTCCGGGCAAGTACAAGTTCGTCGAAGGCACCCAGGCCCAGCAGGAGCTGGTCGGCCGCGTCATGGAGGACTCGTACCAGGAGTCGTACAAGGCCTACCAGGAGATGCTCGCCGCCGGCGTCGCCCGCGAGGTCGCCCGCTCGGTCCTCCCGGTGGGCCTGTACTCCTCGATGTACGCCACCTGCAACGCCCGCTCGCTGATGCACTTCCTCGGCCTGCGCACCCAGCACGAGCTGGCGAAGGTGCCGTCCTTCCCGCAGCGCGAGATCGAGATGGTCGGCGAGAAGATGGAGGCGGAGTGGGCCAAGCTCATGCCGCTCACGTACGCCGCCTTCAACGCCAACGGCCGGGTCGCGCCGTAGCGCACACCCGTTTTCCCGGCAGGCACAGATGTACGGACCAGCCCTCGGGAAGTGTCCGTATTGCGGCATTTGGGGAAGTTCATCTAGCCTGATCAAACGGACCCGGCACTGCTTGAACCCCCGAGCAGGCAGTGCCGGGCTCCATCTTTGTCGCGACTTGTCGCCTGCCCCGAGGGCAGACCCCGCTTTGAGCAACGAGTAGCGTGTTACCCATGGCTCCGACCTCCACTCCGCAGACCCCCTTCGGGCGGGTCCTCACCGCCATGGTCACGCCCTTCACGGCGGACGGCGCACTCGACCTCGACGGCGCGCAGCGGCTCGCCGCCCATCTGGTGGACGCAGGCAACGACGGCCTGGTGATCAACGGCACCACCGGCGAGTCCCCCACCACCAGCGACGCGGAGAAATCGGATCTCGTACGGGCGGTCCTGGAGGCGGTCGGCGACCGCGCCCACATCGTGGCCGGTGTCGGAACCAACGACACCCACCACAGCATCGAGCTGGCCCGCGCCGCCGAGAAGGCCGGCGCACACGGCCTGCTGACCGTCACGCCGTACTACAACAAGCCCCCGCAGGAGGGCCTGTACCGGCACTTCAAGGCCATCGCCGACGCCACCGAGCTGCCGGTCATGCTCTACGACATCCCGGGCCGCAGCGGCGTCCCGATCAACACGGAGACACTCGTCCGCCTCGCCGAGCACCCGCGGATCGTCGCCAACAAGGACGCCAAGGGCGACCTCGGCCGCGCCAGCTGGGCCATCGCCCGCTCCGGCCTCGCCTGGTACTCCGGCGACGACATGCTGAACCTGCCGCTGCTCTCCGTGGGCGCGGTCGGCTTCGTCTCGGTCGTCGGCCACGTGGTCACCCCGGACCTGCGTGCCCTGCTCGAGGCGTACACGGCCGGTGACGTCCAGAAGGCCACCGAGATCCACCAGAAGCTCCTGCCGGTCTACACCGGCATGTTCCGCACCCAGGGCGTCATGACCACCAAGGCCGCACTCGCCCTGCAGGGACTGCCTGGCGGGCCGCTGCGGCCGCCCATGATCGAGCTCACGCCCGAAGAGATCGAGCAGCTCAAGATCGATCTTGCCGGGGGCGGGGTACAGCTCTGACAACGAGACCTCGCGAGACCGCTCGCCCCTACAAGGCTCCACATCAGGCTTCACAACTGAATAAGCAGGCCACCGGTGCCTGCATCCCACACGACAACTGCTTCTGCACGAACGTCACGCGCGCCACGTGCCTTACCGGTACGTGGCGCGCGTGGTGAGGAGAGTCTTTTGAGTCATCCGCATCCTGAACTCGGCTCGCCCCCGCCGCTCCCCGACGGCGGCCTGCGGGTCACCCCGCTCGGCGGCCTCGGCGAGATCGGCCGGAACATGACGGTCTTCGAGTACGGCGGACGCCTGTTGATCGTCGACTGCGGAGTGCTCTTCCCCGAGGAGGAGCAGCCCGGAATCGACCTGATCCTGCCGGACTTCTCGTCGATCCGGGACCGTCTCGACGACATCGAGGGCATCGTCCTCACGCACGGTCACGAGGACCACATCGGCGGCGTCCCGTATCTCCTGCGGGAGAAGGCGGACATCCCCCTGATCGGCTCCAAGCTGACCCTCGCCCTCATCGAGGCCAAGCTCCAGGAGCACCGCATCCGTCCGTACACCCTGGAGGTGGCGGAGGGGAACCGCGAACGCATCGGCCCGTTCGACTGCGAGTTCATCGCGGTCAACCACTCCATCCCGGACGCCCTCGCGGTCGCCATCCGCACGCCCGCCGGCATGGCCGTCCACACCGGTGACTTCAAGATGGACCAGCTCCCGCTGGACAACCGGCTGACGGACCTGCATGCGTTCGCACGGCTGAGCGAGGAAGGCATCGACCTCCTCCTCACCGACTCGACGAACGCCGAGGTGCCCGGCTTCACCCCGCACGAGCGCGACATCTCCAACGTCCTGCGCCAGGTCTTCGCCGCCGCACAAAAGCGGATCATCGTGGCGAGCTTCGCCAGCCATGTCCATCGCATCCAGCAGATTCTGGACGCGGCGCACGAATACGGCCGCCGGGTGGCGTTCGTGGGCCGCTCGATGGTGCGCAACATGGGCATCGCGCGGGATCTGGGCTACCTGAAGGTCCCGCCGGGCCTGGTGGTGGACGTCAAGACGCTGGACGACCTGCCGGACAACGAGGTCGTGCTGGTGTGCACGGGTTCGCAGGGCGAGCCGATGGCCGCGTTGTCGCGCATGGCCAACCGCGACCACCAGATCCGCATCGTCGAGGGCGACACGGTGATCCTGGCGTCGTCGCTGATCCCCGGCAACGAGAACGCGGTGTACCGGGTCATCAACGGCCTGACCCGCTGGGGCGCCAACGTCATCCACAAGGGCAACGCCAAGGTGCACGTCTCTGGCCACGCCTCGGCCGGCGAGCTGCTGTACTTCTACAACATCTGCCGACCGAAGAACCTCATGCCGGTCCATGGCGAATGGCGCCACCTGCGCGCCAACGCCGAGCTGGGCGCGCTGACGGGTGTCCCGCACGACCGGATCGTCATCGCCGAGGACGGCGTGACCGTCGACCTCGTCGAGGGCAAGGCCAAGATCTCCGGCAAGGTCCAGGCCGGGTACGTCTACGTCGACGGCCTCTCGGTCGGCGACGTCGGCGAGCCCGCGCTCAAGGACCGCAAGATCCTCGGCGACGAGGGCATCATCTCGGTCTTCGTGGTGGTGGACTCGACCACGGGCAAGATCACCGGCGGCCCGCACCTGCAGGCCCGCGGTTCGGGCATCGAGGACTCCGCCTTCGGCGAGGTCATCCCGAAGATCGCGGAAGCGCTGGAGCGGTCCGCCCAGGAAGGCATCGCGGATGCCCACCAGCTGCAGCAACTCGTCCGCCGCACGCTGGGCAAGTGGGTCTCGGACTCGTATCGGCGCAGGCCGATGATCCTCCCGGTGGTCGTGGAGGTCTGACCCGCGTACGACCGTCCGTACCCGTGAACTGGCAGCGGGGCGCCTCGATTTGCATCGGGGCGCCCCGCTCCAGTACGTTTACGACTCCGCCCGGACGGGAACCTGGACGCCTCGTGCGCTCCAGTGGTGTCCCGGAGGGGGCGGGAAATCCGGCTCAGAATCTCTGATAAAGTCGGAGCCGCTGGAAAGGGAAACGCGAAAGCGGGAACCTGAAAGGCGGCCGAAAGGCAAATCCCGCCGACCGGGAATCGGATCGAGAAAAGATCTGATAGAGTCGGAGACACCGAAGGGAAGCGCCCGGAGGAAAGCCCGAGAGGGTGAGTACGAAGGAAGCGTCCGTTCCTTGAGAACTCAACAGCG
>NZ_JBEXHW010000038.1:0-64847 GCF_040608235.1 Streptomyces sp. NPDC005202
ACGCCCGGTTACATTCCGAACCCGGAAGCTAAGCCTTACAGCGCCGATGGTACTGCAGGGGGGACTCTGTGGGAGAGTAGGACGCCGCCGAACAATCTTTGGAGGACCCCTGGTCGCCAGCGTACAGCTGGGACCAGGGGTCCTTTCGTTTTTCCGGAGCGCGCCGGGTACCCGGCTGCGCAAGAATGACTTTGCGGTACAGAAGACAGGAGTCACCGATGTCCACCAACTCTCCCGACGAGCGCCCGGAGCGCGACCAGCGCCGCCGGGACGGTGGTGACCGTGGTGACCGTGGTGACCGCGGCGGATACCGCGGAGGCCCGAGCCGCGGCAACGACCGTGGTGGCTACGGCCGTCGCGACGACCGCCGCGGCGACGAGCGCGGCGACCGTGGCGAGCGCGGCGAGCGCGGCGGCTTCCGCCGTGACGACCGGCGAGACGGCGACCGTAGCGGTTACGGGCGGCGCGACGACCGGGACCGTGGCTTCCGGCGCGACGGCGACCGCCCTTCCTACCGGCGCGACGACCGGCGCGACGACCGCAGGGATGACCGAGGCGAGCCTCGCGATGACCGCCGTGGCTTCCGGCGCGACGGCGACCGCCCTTCCTACCGCCGCGACGACCGGCGCGACGACCGCAGGGATGACCGAGGCGAGCCTCGCGATGACCGCCGTGGCTTCCGGCGCGACGACGACCGTGGCGGTTACGGCGGCGGTTACGGCCGCCGCGACGACAACCGCGGCGACAACCGCGGCGACAACCGCGGCGACAACCGCGGCGACCGTGGCGGTTTCCGTCGCGATGACCGGTCCGAGCGCCCCGAGCGTGGAGGGTTCCGCCGAGACGACAGCCGAGGTGAGCGCGGCGGCTACGGACGCCGTGACGACCGGCGTGACAGCGACCGACCCGCCTACCGCCGCGATGACCGCCGTGGCGACCGTCGTGACGACCGCAGGGATGATCGAGGCGAGCCTCGCGATGACCGCCGTGGCTTCCGGCGCGACGACGACCGTGGCGGTTACGGCGGCGGTTACGGCCGCCGCGACGACAACCGCGGCGACAACCGCGGCGACAACCGCGGCGACAACCGCGGCGACAACCGCGGCGACAACCGCGGCGACAACCGCGGCGAGCGTGGGGGATTCCGTGGCCGGGACGACCGTGGCGGACGCGGCCCCCGTCGCGACGACCGCGGCGGACGCCCCGGTGGCTTCCGGGGCCGTGACGACCGGCGTGGCGGTGGCCGGTTCCGGGAGGAGCGGGAGCGGGACCGCGAGCCGATCAAGCGGCTGCCGATCCCGGAGGACGTCACCGGCGACGAGATCGACAAGGACGTACGGCAGGAGCTGCAGGGCCTGCCGAAAACGCTTGCGGACGACGTCGCCAAGAACCTGGTGATGGTCGCACGCCTCATCGATGAGGACCCCGAGGCCGCTTACGGCTACTCCAAGGTCGCCCTGCGGCTGGCGTCCCGCGTCGGCGCCGTACGGGAGGCTGCGGGGTTCGCCGCGTACGCGAACCAGAAGTACGGCGAGGCGCTCGCCGAGTTCCGCACCGCGCGGCGGATGACCGGGAACGTGGACCTGTGGCCCTTGATGGCCGACTGCGAGCGCGGTCTCGGGCGGCCGGAGAAGGCGCTGGACATGGCCGGGGCTCCCGAGGTGCACAAGCTCGACAAGGCCGGGCAGGTCGAGATGCGGCTCGTCGCGGCCGGCGCCCGGCGTGACATGGGGCAGCTCGACGCCGCCATCGTGACGCTGCAGAGCCCCGAGCTGGCCTCCAACTCCGTACAGCCGTGGACCGCGCGCCTGCGGTACGCCTACGCCGACGCGCTGCTCGCCGCCGGCCGGGAGGCCGAGGCGCGGGAGTGGTTCGCGAAGGCCGTCGAGGCCGACCGGGACGGCAGCACCGATGCCTCGGACCGGCTGGCGGAGCTGGACGGCGTGGAGTTCGTCGACGCGCTCGACGAGAGCGAGGGTGAGAGCAAGCGCGAGAGCGAGAGCGACGCCGAGTCCGAGTCCGAGGACGCGTCCACGGACGACGACAGGGGCTGACGACGAAGTACGGACGACAAGGACTGACGACGGAGGAGTGGCGTCAGCCGGTGAGAGAGGGCGGGCCCCGGCGGGGACCCGCCCTCTGCCGTGTCAGATGTCGAGCGCGCGCAGCACGAGCCCCGACGCCGGCTTCGGCCCGAACGACGTCGACTTGCGGGGCATCGTGACGCCCTGGCGGGCCAGGTCGCGCACGACCTCCTCGCGGACCGGGTGCATCAGGACGGCCGTACCGCCGTCGCGTTCCGCCTTCTCCACCGTGGCGACCGTGTCGTGGATGTAGGCGATGTGGGCCGGGGAGTCCTCGGGGATGCGCCAGACGTGGTCGAGGAGCGTGGCGTGGAGGACCGTGGCGTCGAGGGTGCGCCAGGCGGCGGGACGGTCGGCGGGGACCGTCCGGGCCAGGAGGTCCGGGTCGGGGCGGTCGACGAGGTGGAAGGCGCCGTCCCCGGCGAGCAGGAAGGCGTTGCCCGCGCAGGCCGCGTCGGCGAGGTCCTCCAGGGCTTGTGCCAGGGGCAGGTCGAGACGCCGTACGCGGAACAGGCCGTCGAGCGCGGACAGCGCGTCGGCGACCGGGAGGCCGTGCAGGAGGCGGTGGATGGCGCGGACGCGAAGCGGGTAGCGGGCCGTGTCGACGAGGAGGACCAGGCCGTAGTCCCAGGGGCTGGGGGAGGGGTGCTCTGCGCGTAGACACCGGTAGGTCGCCCAGCGGTGGTGGCCGTCGGCGATCAGGGCCTGGTGCTCGGCCAGGTCCTTCTGGATCCGCTCCACGTCGGCCGGGTCGGTGATCGACCACAGGCGGTGGCTGAAACCGTCCTCGGTGGTCGTCGACAGCAGGGGAGGCTGTTCGGCGGTGCGCTCGACAACCACGGTCGCGGCGGCAGCCTGGCCGTTGCCGCGATAGGTCAGGAGCAGCGGTTCGAGGTTCGCGCAGGTGGCGCGCATCAGAGCGGCGCGGTCCGCGACGACGTGCGGCATGACGTCCTCGTGCGGCAGCACCACGCCCTCCGCCGGGTCCGACACGCGCAGGGCGCCGATGAGGCCGCGTTGCAGCATGCCGTCGCCGTTGCGCTGTTCGTAGACGTACAGGCCCGGTTCGGGGTCGGTGGTCAGGACGCCCTCGGACAGCCAGCGGCGCAGGGTGTCCGCTGCCTGCTCGTTGCGGGCGCGGGGCGTGCCGGCCTGCGGCAGGATCAGGCGGACGATGTTGTGGGGGTCGGCGGACTGGAGGTGGTGCAGGCCGTCGGGGCGTACGACGACGTCGTACGGCGGGGACGTCACGGCGGCCAGGCTGCCGACCCGCTCGGGGTTGTAACGAAGGCCCCGGAACGGGGTGAGATCGAGGCCTCGGCGCGCCGTTGCTGGCGAGTGACCCGCAGTGTTCATCCCGGCATCGTACGTGTGCCGGTGGCATGGGGGATGATCGGGGGAAAGCCGGTGTCACGAGGAGCGATGCGGAATGAGTCTGGGCATGAGCCAGGGCGTCAGGACAAGGCCCGAGGGCAGTGGGCAGGCCCTGAGCGAGGCGTACGACACGGCCCTGCTCGACCTGGACGGGGTGGTGTACGCGGGGGGCAACGCGATCGCGCACGCGGTCGAGTCGCTCGGCATGGCCCGGGACGGCGGGATGCGGCTGGCGTACGTCACCAACAACGCGCTGCGCACCCCGGACGCCGTGGCCGCGCACCTGACCGAACTGGGGATACCGGCCGCGGCGTCCGACGTCGTCACGTCGGCGCAGGCTGTGGCCCGGCTGATCGCCGAGCAGGTGCCGGCGGGCGCGCGCGTGCTCGTGGTCGGCGGGGAGGGGCTGCGGGTGGCGCTGCGCGAGCGCGGCCTCGAGCCGGTCGAGTCGGCGGACGACGATCCGGTGGCGGTCGTGCAGGGGTACGGCGGGCCCGAACTGCCCTGGGGGCGCTTCGCGGAGGCGTGCTACGCCATCGCGCGCGGGGTGCCGTGGTTCGCCTCCAACACCGACCTGACGATCCCGAGCGCACGCGGCATCGCCCCGGGCAACGGCGCGGCCGTCGAGGTCGTCCGGATCGTCACAGGGGCGGAGCCGCAGGTGGCGGGCAAGCCGCTGCCTCCCATGCATCGCGAGACGATCCTGCGCACCGGCGCGAAGCGGCCGCTGGTCGTCGGGGACCGGCTGGACACGGACATCGAGGGCGCGTTCAACGGCGGTGTCGACTCGCTGCTCGTCCTCACCGGAGTGACCGACGGTGCGCAGCTGCTCGCCGCGCCGCCGCAGCACCGGCCGACGTACGTCGACGCCGACCTGCGCGGACTGCTCACCGGGCAGCCGGAGATCACCGAGATGGGTGACGGCTTCCGCTGCGGCGGGTGGACGGCGACGGCGGGAGCGGAGCGGCTGGAGCTGGACGGCGACGGGGAAGCGCTGGACGGGCTGCGCGCCCTGTGTGCGGCGGCCTGGACGGCGGCCGGTGACGGCTCGTGCGCGCTGGACGCGGGGAAGGCGCTGGCGCGATTGGGTCTGTGAATCGCACCCACGAGCCGGTGAATCCGGGCGTCCCGCGCGACGCGACATCGAGGAGTTGGCGAGGTTAGGTTAACCTAACCTCGTGTTGGTCGACAGTCCTCCCGAAGAACACGCGGTGACCCGTGCCGCGCCCCCAACCCGCCGGGCGATACGAGCCGTTGGGCTCCTCGTGTCCGCCGCGATCCTGGTGCTGGTCGCCCTGGCGAGCATCGCGATCGGAGCGAAGGAGCTGTCCCTGGTGCAGGTCTGGCACGGCCTGTTCCAGGGCTCGGGGACGTACGGCGACGTCGTGGTCGGCGAGCGGCTGTCCCGTACCGTCCTCGGCCTGCTCGCCGGGGCGGCGCTCGGCCTGTCCGGGGCCGTCCTGCAGGCGCTGACGCGCAATCCGCTGGCCGACCCGGGGCTGCTCGGCATCAACGTGGGCGCGTCGGCCGCGGTCGTCACCGCTATTGCGTACTTCGGGGTCACCAGCCTGAGCGGCTACGTCTGGTTCGCCTTCTTCGGCGCGGCCGCCGTCGGAGCGCTGGTGTGGTTCCTCGGCGGCAGCCGGGGCGCCACACCCGTACGGCTCGCGCTCGCCGGCACCGCGATCAGCGCCGCGCTCTACGGCTATCTGCAGGCCGTGATGATCATGGACGACGCGGCGCTCGGCAAGATGCGCTTCTGGACCGTCGGTTCCCTGGCCTCCGCCACCGACGCGACGATCACGCAGGTGCTGCCGTTCCTCGCGGCCGGCACCGTCTTGGCCCTGCTGCTCGCCCGGCCGCTCAACGCCCTGGCGATGGGTGAGGACACCGCCCGCGCCCTCGGCGCCCACCTGAACCGCACCCGGGCGCTGTCCATGCTCGCCGCGACCGTGCTGTGCGGGGCCGCGACCGCCGCCTGCGGGCCGATCGTCTTCGTCGGGCTGATGGTCCCGCACGTCGTCCGCTCCTTCACCGGACCCGACCTGCGCTGGATCCTGCCGTACGCCACGATCCTGTCGCCCGTGCTGCTGCTCGGCGCCGACGTGATCGGGCGGATCGTCGCCAGGCCCGCCGAGCTCCAGGTCGGTGTGGTCACCGCGATCATCGGCGGCCCGGTGTTCATCCTGCTCGTACGACGGCGGAGGACGGCGCAGCTGTGAAGACCACCCGTGCCACCCGTGCCGTCCGTGCCACCCGTGCCGTCCGAACCACCCGTGCCGTCCGCACCGTCCGGACCCCGGGCGGGCTGTCCGTCCGCCTCGACGTCCGGGCGTTCGTCGTCGTCATCCTGCTGCTGCTCGCCGCGCTCGCCGCGAGCGTCGTCCTGATCGGCACCGGCGACTTCCCGATCCCGGCCTCCGACGTGCTCAAGACGCTCGTCGGCAACGGCAACCAGGTCCAGGAGATCATCGTCCGTGAACTGCGGCTGCCGCGTGTCCTCGTGGGGCTTCTGGTCGGCGCCTGTCTCGGGCTCGGCGGTGCGCTGTTCCAGTCCATCTCCCGCAACCCGCTGGGCAGTCCGGACGTGCTCGGCCTCTCGCAGGGCGCGACGGCCGGCGCGCTCGTCGTGATCGTGCTGTTCGCGGGCAGCGCCACCGCGGTCACCCTCGGAGCCCTCGTGGGTGGCCTGGTGGCCGGCCTCGCCATCTACCTGCTCGCCTGGAAGCAGGGCGTGCACGGATACCGGCTGGTCCTGGTCGGCATCGGCGTCTCCGCGGTCGTCACCGCGGTCAACGGCTACCTCATCACCAAGGCCGACTTCGTGGACGCGGCCCGCGCGGTCGTGTGGATGACCGGCTCCCTCAACGGCCGCGACTGGGACCAGGTCTGGCCGCTACTCGCGCTCTGCGCCGTGCTCGTGCCGCTTGTCCTGGCCCACGCCCGCGACCTGCGCATGTTGGAGATGGGCGACGACGTCTCGTACGCCCTCGGCGTGCGCGTCGAGCGCGTACGGCTGCTGCTGATGGGGGCAGCCGTCCTGCTCACCGCGGCCGCCACCGCCGCCGCCGGCCCCGTCGGCTTCGTCGCCCTGACCGCACCGCAGCTCGCCCGGCGCCTGACCCGCTCGCCCGGCCCGAACCTGGTGGCCTCCCTGTGCATGGGCGCTGCTTTGCTGGTCACCGCCGACTGGGCCTCGCAGCGGGCGTTCGGCGCCGACCAGCTGCCCGTGGGCGTGGTCACCGGCGTGCTCGGCGGGGTCTACCTGCTGTGGCTGCTGGTCACCGAGCGCAGGGCGGGCCGGATATGAGCGCCACTCCCAGCGTCAGCGGCGGGCCGGACATGAGCGCCACCCCAGCGTCAGCAGCGGGCCGACCGACCGAAGGAGCACCGTGAACCGCCTGTCCGCCGACAACGTCACCCTCGCCTACGACCAGCGCGTCATCGCCGAGCAGCTGTCGGTGGAGATACCCGACCACTCCTTCACGGTGATCGTCGGCCCCAACGCGTGCGGCAAGTCCACGCTGCTGCGGGCCCTGTCGCGGATGCTCAAGCCGAGCCAGGGCCGGGTGCTGCTCGACGGGCAGGTCATCCAGTCGATGCCCGCGAAGAAGGTCGCGCGGACGCTGGGGCTGCTGCCGCAGTCGTCGATCGCACCCGACGGGATCACCGTCGGCGACCTGGTGGGCCGCGGCCGCTATCCGCACCAGGGGATCCTGCGGCAGTGGTCGGCCGAGGACGAGCGGGTCGTACGGGAGTCCATGGAACAGACCGGGGTCGCCGAGCTCGCCGATCGCCATGTCGACGAACTGTCGGGTGGTCAGCGCCAGCGTGTGTGGATCGCCATGGCGCTCGCTCAGCAGACCCCGCTGCTGCTGCTCGACGAGCCGACGACGTATCTGGACATCCAGCACCAGATCGACGTCCTCGACCTGTGCGCCGAACTGCACGAGGAACAGGGCCGCACGCTGGTCGCCGTGCTCCACGACCTCAACCACGCGGCCCGGTACGCCACCCATCTCATCGCCCTGCGCGGCGGGAAGGTCATCGCCGAGGGCGCGCCGAACGACATCGTCACGGCCGAGCTGGTGGAGGAGGTCTTCGGGCTGCGCTGCCAGGTCATCGACGACCCGGAGACGGGGACGCCGCTGGTGGTGCCGGCGGCGCGCAAGGCACGGGCCGAGACCCGGAGGGTGGCCGCTACAGAAGTTTCCTGAGGCGGAACAGGTCGAACAGGCTCGCCTCCAGCCTTACCCGGCCCGAGCCCCAGGCCCTGGCGAAGTGCAGTTCGCCGTCGACCAGCGCCACCAGGTCGTCGCCGGCCATGGCCAGCCGGATCTGGGCCTTCTCCGGCGGCGGTCCCTGCAGGGTGTCCCGCACCACGATCCGGCCGTTCTCGAGGCGGCCGACGAAGGTGACGTCGAGATCCTTGATGTGGCAGCTCACCGAGCGGTCCAGGGCCGCTGCCTCACGGACGTCCCCTTCCGCGTTCGCCATGTTGTCCGAGAGCTTTTCGAGTGCCGTACGGCACTCCTCAATCGTGGCCATCGCGATCGACGGTACCCCAGCGGTTCGAGGTAGCGTCTGGGCATGAGCGACTCTGTGCCCGAGGCCGGGGTGCGAGAGGAAACGGTGGATCCGGGGGTGGATGCTCCGGTCGAACCCGAGTACGACCCCTCCGCCCCCGCCCCCCTGAACGTGCCCCGCACCCCCACCGGCAACGCCGACGTCGACGCGGCCCTGGAGCGGCTCGGCGACGCCGACCACCTCGCCACGGACGGACACGTCGAGGTGTACGAGGATGTACACCGGGCGCTGCGTGACGCGCTGACCGCGCTCGACGCCCGCCCGGGACCTCCGGCGCCCACCCGTCACCCGACCACCGCCCCTCAATGAGACCCTCCCGGTCACCCCATTTGATTGCCGCACGAAAACAGGAGCTGAACCGAACGTGGCAGGAGTCGCACGCCGCCGTCTCGACGCGGAGTTGGTCCGCCGGAAGCTCGCGCGCTCGCGTGAGCACGCCAGCCAGCTGATCGCCGCCGGGCGGGTCACCGTCGGCAAGACCGTCGCGACGAAGCCCGCCACGCAGGTGGAGACCGCCGCCGCCATCGTCGTCGCGGCCGACGACAGCGACCCCGACTACGTCTCCAGGGGCGGCCACAAGCTCGCGGGCGCGCTGAAGGTCTTCGTGCCGCAGGGGCTCGTCGTCGAGGGCCGGCGGGCGCTGGACGCCGGCGCGTCCACCGGCGGCTTCACGGACGTCCTGCTGCGGGCGGGCGCCGCACACGTCGTCGCCGTCGACGTCGGATACGGACAACTCGCCTGGTCTCTCCGGAACGATGAACGCGTCACTGTCAAGGACCGTACGAACGTACGAGAGTTGACGCTCGAAGCGATCGATGGGGAGCCTGTGGATCTTGTCGTGGGGGATCTGTCCTTCATCCCGCTCGGCCTGGTGCTGCCCGCCCTGGTGCGGTGCACGAAGCCGGACGCCGACCTGGTGATGATGGTCAAGCCCCAGTTCGAGGTAGGGAAGGAACGGCTGGGGAGCGGGGGCGTCGTCCGCAGTCCCCAGTTGCGCGCGGAGGCCGTGCGCGGGGTGGCCGGGAAGGCCTGGGAGCTCGGGCTCGGGGTGCAGGGTGTCACCGCCAGTCCGCTGCCCGGGCCCTCGGGCAATGTCGAGTACTTTCTCTGGCTGCGGGCCGGCGCACCCGAACTGGATCCAGCCGACGTTGACCGTGCAGTGGCGGAGGGGCCGCGTTGACACAGACCCAAGCTCGAACCGTTTTCCTGCTGGCCCACACCGGGCGGCCGGCAGCCGTTCGCAGTGCCGAGCTCGTGGTCAAGGGGCTGCTGCGCTGCGGGATCGGCGTGCGCGTCCTGGAGGCGGAGGCGCGCGACCTGCCGCTGCCGGACGAGGTGGAGCTGGTCAAGGAGGCCACTCCGCAGTGCCTCGACGGGTGCGAACTGCTCATCGTGCTCGGCGGTGACGGCACGCTGCTGCGCGGCGCCGAGTTCGCCCGCGCCTCCGGGGTGCCGATGCTCGGCGTGAACCTCGGACGCGTCGGCTTCCTCGCCGAGGCCGAGCGGGACGACCTCGACAAGGTCGTCGACCGGGTGGTGAGCAGGGCGTACGAGGTCGAGGAGCGCATGACCGTCGACGTGGTCGTGCACCGAAACGGGGACATCGTGCACACCGACTGGGCCCTCAACGAGGCCGCCGTGCAGAAGGTGTCCGCCGAGCGGATGCTCGAAGTGGTGCTCGAGATCGACGGGCGGCCGGTGACGGGGTTCGGCTGCGACGGGATCGTCCTGTCGACTCCGACCGGTTCCACGGCATACGCCTTCTCCGCGGGCGGACCTGTGGTGTGGCCCGAGGTCGAGGCGCTGCTCATGGTTCCGATCAGTGCGCACGCGCTGTTCGCCAAGCCGTTGGTGACGTCGCCTGATTCGGTGCTCGCGGTCGAGGTGCTGCCGCACGTCCCGCCGGGGGTTCTGTGGTGCGACGGGCGGCGGGCGGTCGAGTTGCCGCCGGGGGCGCGGGTGGAGGTGCGGCGAGGGGCTGTGCCGGTGCGGCTGGCTCGGTTGCATCACGCCTCGTTCACGGATCGGTTGGTCGCGAAGTTCGCGTTGCCGGTTTCCGGGTGGCGGGGGGCGCCGCACTAGCGGTTCGCCGTGGGGCGCTGGGGAGCGCGGGCGGCTGCGGGTCGTCTCCGGCCGGTCGCGCCCGCGCGGCAAAGCCGCATACCGGCACAACCCCGCGCCCCCGGCCCCTGAGGCGGGTCCACTCACCTGGGTGACATAAGCGACCAATGCGCTTTCGTCCACCTGCGGCTACTCACGACCGGGCCGGGGGCCGTCGCACTCCCCGCCCCCGACCTCGTAAGGTCTTGTCCGTGTTGGAGGAGATGCGGATACGGTCGCTCGGAGTGATCGACGATGCGGTCGTCGAGCTGTCGCCCGGCTTCACCGCCGTCACGGGTGAGACGGGTGCGGGCAAGACCATGGTGGTCACCAGCCTGGGGCTGCTGCTGGGCGGGCGTGCGGACCCGGCGCTCGTCCGGATCGGGGCCAGGAACGCGGTCGTGGAGGGGCGGATCACCGTACCCGCGGACGCTCCGGCCGCCGTCCGGGCCGAGGAGGCCGGCGCCGAGCTCGACGACGGGGCGCTGTTGATCAGCCGTACCGTTTCCGCCGAAGGACGCTCGCGGGCGCATCTGGGCGGGCGCAGTGTGCCCGTGGGGCTGCTCGCCGAGCTCGCCGACGACCTGGTGGCGGTGCACGGGCAGACCGACCAGCAGGGCCTGCTGAAGCTGTCCCGGCAGCGGCAGGCGCTCGACCGGTATGCCGGGGACGCGGTCGCCGTTCCGCTCGCGAAGTACACGGAGGCCTACCGGCGGCTCCGGGCAGTCTCCGCGGAGCTGGAAGAGATCACCACGCGCGCGCGTGAGCGGGCCCAGGAGGCCGACATGCTGCGCTACGGCCTCGACGAGATCGCCGCAGTGGAGCCGCGGGCCGGTGAGGACGTGGAGCTGGCCGAGGAGGCGGAACGGCTCGGGCACGCCGAAGCCCTCTCGTCCGCCGCGACGGCCGCGCACGCCGCTCTCGCGGGCAATCCGGAGGACCCCGAGGGCATCGACGCGGCGACCCTCGTCGCGGGCGCCCAGCGGGCCCTGGAGGCCGTGCGGGCGCACGATCCGGCGCTGGCAGCGCTCGCCGACCGGATCGGGGAGATCGGGATCCTGCTGGGCGACGCGGCCGGGGAGCTGGCGGGGTACGCCGACGACCTGGACGCCGATCCGCTGCGGCTGGCGGCTGTGGAGGAGCGGCGGGCCGCACTGAACGCGCTGACCCGGAAGTACGGCGAGGACGTCGCCGCCGTGCTCGCGTGGGCCGAGCGGAGCGCCGCGCGGCTGACCGAACTGGACAGCGACGACGAGCGGATCGAGGAGCTGACCGCCGAGCGGGACGCGCTGCGGACCGAACTGGGCGGACTGGCACAGGCGTTGACGGACGCCCGTACCGAGGCCGCCGAGCGGTTCGCCGCCGCCGTGACCGCCGAGCTGGCCTCGCTGGCGATGCCGCACGCGCGCGTGTCGTTCGACATCCGGCAGACCGAGGACCCGGACGGCGTCGAGGTCAATGGCCGTACGGTCGCGTACGGGCCCTCGGGTGTCGACGAGGTCGAGCTGCTGCTCGCCCCGCATCCGGGAGCACCACCGCGGCCGATCGCCAAGGGCGCGTCCGGTGGTGAGCTGTCGCGCGTGATGCTGGCCGTCGAGGTCGTGTTCGCGGGGACGGACCCGGTGCCGACGTACCTCTTCGACGAGGTCGACGCGGGCGTCGGCGGCAAGGCCGCGGTGGAGATCGGGCGGCGCCTCGCGCGGCTGGCGAAGACCGCGCAGGTCGTCGTGGTGACCCACCTGCCGCAGGTGGCCGCCTTCGCCGACCGGCAGCTGCTGGTCGAGAAGACCAACGACGGGTCGGTGACCCGGTCCGGGGTGAAGGTGCTCGAGGGCGAGGACCGGATCCGGGAGCTGTCCCGCATGCTGGCCGGCCAGGAGGACTCTCAGACGGCCCGCGCCCACGCCGAGGAACTGCTGGCCACGGCCCGGGCGGACGCGTAGCGGGCGCGGTCCGTAGGGTGGGGGGGGGATGATCACCCGTATGGCCACCTCGTTCGCGCTCGCCGCCGGCCTCACCCGCGCCGGAACCGCCGCCCTCCGCGCCACCGCGCCGGGCGGACGTGGGCGCTGGGAGCGGAAGAACCACGCCGGGCGGGCCGTCGGGCTGTACGCCGGGCCCGCGACGGCGCTGGCGGCTGCGGTCGCGGCGGGGCGGGTGCGGCCGGTCTCCGGGTTCGCGGTGCTGGCCGCCGGTGCCTGCGGGGCCTACGACGACGTCGCCGGGGCCGGTGACCCGCGGCGCGGGTTCCGGGCCCATCTGGCGGCCCTGCGGAACGGTGAAGTCACCAGCGGGGCGGTCAAGTTGTTCGGGATCTCCGCCGCCGGGCTCGTCGCGGGGGCGCGGCTCAAGGAGCGGCCGCTGGACAAGGTGCTCGCGGGGATCGTGATCGCCGGGGCCGCGCACGTCGTCAACCTCGTGGATGTGCACCCGGGCCGGGCCGCCGGTGCGGTGCTCATGCTCGGGGCGCCCGGGCTGCTGCGGCCGGGACCCGGCGCGGAACCGGCCGCCGCCGCGATGGGCGCCGCCGCGGCCGTCCTCCCCGACGACCTGGGGGAAGCGCGTGATGATCGGTGACACGGGGGCGCACGCGCTGGGCGCGGCCCTGGGCGCCGCCGCCGTCGCGCGCAACGGGCGCGCCGGGTTGCTCGCGCACGCCGCCGCGGTGGTGGCCGCGGCCGTGTACGGGGACAAGGTGAGCGAGTGGGCCCGCTCCCTGTGAAGCATGCCGAGGGCCGCCCGGCTCGTCACTTTCACTCGTGTGAGTGACCCGACCCGTCCCGTCGGCCCGTCCCCGGGGGCTGTCGCACCCCCGGGCATTCCCGGAACACCCGTACGTGCTGGCATCCTTGGGGCTGGAACCCCAGCACGCGGAGGAAGCGCGCGGTACAGCCCCTCCGCTCGATACCTTCTGTACGTTTCCTCGTGACCGCCCGACGCCGAACCAGGAGCCCCGGCCACGTGAGCCCTGTGAGCAGCCCCGCATCGCACGGTCAGTCGGCGCTGCGCACCGTGCAGGTGCTGGGCGGAGGCAACGCCGGCAGCAGCGCGCACGTGCGGTCGCTGGCCGCGGGGCTGGTCGCGCGGGGCGTGCGGGTCACGGTGTGCGCCCCCGCCGAGGCCGACCGCGCCTACGACTTCACCGGCGTCGGTGCCGAGCACGTACCGGTGCCGCGCAGCAGCGACCCGGTGTCCGTGGCCGAGCTGCGCGCGGCCTGCTCGCACGCCGACCTCGTGCACGCGCACGGCCTGCACGCCTCCTTCCGGGCGGTGCTCGCACTCGGCGGGCGGCGCACCCCGCTCGTCGTCACCTGGCACAACCACGCGCACGCCGAAGGGCCCCGCGCCCATCTGCTGCGCCTGCTGGAGCGGCGGGTCGCGAAGGCCGCCACCGTCGTGCTCGGCACCACCTCGCAACTCGTGGACCGGGCCCGCCGCAGGGGCGCGCGGGACGCCCGGCTGGCCGCGGTCGCGGTGCCCCGGCCGCGCGCCGCCGGGTACGAGGATCCCGAGCGGCCGCGCGCGAAGGTGCGGGCCGAACTCGGCGCCACGGGACGGCCGTTGCTCATCGCCGTCGGCTCCCTCCACCGGCACCGGGGCCACGAGCTCCTGCTGGACGCCGCGCGCGCCTGGCGCCGCCTGGATCCCGTGCCGCTGCTCGTGATCGCGGGGGAGGGCCCGCTGCGTACGGTGCTGCAGTGGCGGATCGAGGACGAGGAGCTGCCGGTCCGGCTCATCGGGCGGCGCGACGACGTGGGCGAGCTGCTCGCGGCCGCCGATCTGGCGTTGCTGCCGGGGAGTTGGGAGGCCCGCTCCGTCCTCGCGCAGGAGGCCCTGCACGCGCGCGTGCCGCTCGTCGCCGCGCAGACCGGCGGCATCCCCGAAGTCGTGGGGGAGGCGGCCGAACTCGTCCCGCACCAGGACGCGGAGGCGTTCGCCGCCGCCGTCGTACGGCTGCTGGGCGACCCCGAACGCCAGGAGGCGCTGAAGGAGATGGGCGCCCGGCAGGCGGCCACCTGGCCGACCGAGGACGAGAACGTCGCCCAGGTCCTCAGCGTGTACGACGAGTTGACCCAGCCAAGGCCGCTGACCTAGGGGACGTGCCGGCGGGCCCGCAGGGCCAGGCTCAGCGCCAGGACCGTCTGCGGGTCGTCGAGGTCGGTGCCCAGCAACTCCCCGATGCGGGCGAGGCGGTTGTAGAGCGTCTGCCGGTTGAGGTGCAGCTCGCGCGCCGTCTCCGCCTTGCGGCCCGCGTGCGCCAGGTACGTCTCCAGGGTGGGCAGCAGCGGCGGCTTGGAACGGTTGTCGTGGTCCCGGAGCGGGCCGATGGCGCGGTCCACGAAGGCCGCGAGGTCCGGGTGGTCGCGCAGCCGCCACAACAGCAGGTCGATGTCGAGGCGGCGGGCGTCGTACCAGGGCCGGTCCGGCAGCCCCTGCGCCGCGGTCGCCGTCTCGGCCGCGTGCCGCAGGCCCGCCGAGGCGGCCGCCCAGCCGCCGGCCACCCCGACGACCACGACCGGCGGCTGCGCGCCCGGCCGCTGCATGCCCGCCCGTTCCACACCGGCCCGCAGCGCCGCCGCGACCCGGTCCGCGACCGCCGACCGCTCCGACTCCGAGCGCAGGCCGAGCAGCAGCGGGACGCGGCCCTCGACCGGCCGCACGCCCAGCAGCACCGGCACGCCCACCGACGCCAGCTCCTCGGCGACCGCCCGCGCCAGCACCGCCCAGCCTCCCCCACTCCCGCCTGCGCTCGAGCGGGCGGTACCCCCATCGGGCGCGAGGGCGTCGCCCAGCCGCATGACCACGGGCAGGAGCGGGCTGTTGCCCGGCTTGAAGCCGAGGACGCGGGCCTGCGCCGGGGCGTCCTCCGCGGCGATACGGCCCTCGGCGAGGTCGGTGAGGAAGTCGCCGCGGCCGCGCGCCGCCAGCTCCTCCTCCTGGCGGGCCTGCATCAGGACCACCGCCAGGATGCCCGCGGCCCGCTCGGCGGCCATGCGGTGCACCGGCGCGAGGGGCGCCCGGACGGGCAGCAGCACGAGCCGGGCGCGGACCGACCCCGTCCCGGGGCCGCCGCCGGGCACGTCCACCAGGACGGACCCTGCCGGGGGCGGGGCGTCCTTGTGCTGGCCCCGCAGCCCTTCCCAGACCTGGAGCGGATCGGCGCCCTCGGGGCCGGAGCCGGCGGCGTACAGGAGCCGCCCGTCCGGGGTCTCCAGGAAGACGGGGTTGTCGCCGACGTCGGCCAGGATGCCGAGCACCTGCGGCACCCCGCCGCCGCCCAGCAGGGCCTCCGTACATCGGCGGTGCACCTCCTCGGCCCGCTGGAGCAGCGCGTAGTGGCCGTTGACGATCTCCGTGTGGATCTCCTCGGTGACCGTCACGAACGGCACCTCGCGGTGCAGTTGGACGAGGGGGAGACCGGCGTTCCGGGCCGCCTCGACCAGGGCGGTGGGCAGGCGGGCGAAGCGCGGGCCGAGCTCGACGACGAGGGCGGCGATGCCCCGGTCGGCGAGCGTGCGGACGAAGGCGCGTTGGTCGGCCGGGCGGGTGCCGAGCCCGTAGCCGGTGGTCAGCAGCAGCTCGCCGCCCTTGAGGAGGGAGGCGATGTTGGGGACCTCGCCCGCGTGCACCCAGCGGACGCTGCGGTGCAGCCGGTCGGCGGCGGCGACGACCTCAGGAAGGCCGCTGCGCAGGCCGGGCAGCTCGAGGGCGCGCCGAACCGTGATCCCGGCTCCCTCGGTGTCGAATCTGCTGTCCATGCAGCGGACGCTACCTGGGCGGATGGAGTCGGGACAGCTTCAGGTGCGCCCGGCGCAGGGGTGGCTGCGGGGGTGGGCGGGTCCGCGTGCTGCCTGTGGCCCGCGTCAGCCCCCGTACGCCCCGCTCGCCGTCAGCCGCAGTGCCGTGTCGATCAGGGGCACGTGGCTGAACGCCTGCGGGAAGTTGCCCACCTGGCGTTGCAGGCGCGGGTCCCACTCCTCCGCCAGCAGGCCCAGGTCGTTCCGCAGGGACAGCAGCTTCTCGAAGAGCTGGCGTGCCTCGTCCACGCGGCCGATCATCGCGAGGTCGTCGGCCATCCAGAACGAGCAGGCGAGGAAGGCGCCCTCGTCGCCGGGGAGGCCGTCGACGCCCGCCTTCTCCCCGTCCGTGGGGTAGCGCAGGATGAAGCCGTCCGGCGTGGACAGCTCGCGCTGGATCGCCTCGATGGTGCCGATCACGCGCTTGTCGTCCGGGGGCAGGAAGCCCATCTGGGGGATGAGCAGCAAGGACGCGTCCAGCTCCTTCGAGCCGTAGGACTGCGTGAAGGTGTTGCGCTCCTTGTCGTAGCCCCTCTCGCACACGTCCCGGTGGATGTCGTCACGCAGCCGGCGCCACCGCTCCAGCGGGCCGTCGGCGTCGCCGGACTCGAGGAGCTTGATGGTGCGGTCGACCGCGACCCAGGCCATGACCTTGGAGTGCACGAAGTGGCGGCGCGGGCCGCGCACCTCCCAGATGCCCTCGTCCGGCTCCTCCCAGTGCCGCTCCAGGTAGCGGATCAACTTCAGCTGGAGCAGGGAGGCGTAGTCGTTGCGGGCCAGGCCCGTCATGTGGGCCAGGTGCAGCGCCTCGATGACCTCGCCGTACACGTCCAGCTGGAGCTGGTGCGCGGCGCCGTTGCCGACGCGGACCGGCGCGGAGTTCTCGTAGCCGGGCAGCCAGTCCAGCTCCGCCTCGCCGAGCTCGCGCTCCCCGGCGATGCCGTACATGATCTGCAGGTTCTCCGGGTCGCCGGCGACGGCCCGCAGCAGCCACTCGCGCCAGGCGCGCGCCTCCTCGCGGTAGCCGGTGCGCAGCAGCGAGGACAGCGTGATCGCCGCGTCCCGCAGCCAGGTGTAGCGGTAGTCCCAGTTGCGCACGCCGCCCATGTCCTCCGGCAGGGAGGTGGTGGGGGCGGCGACGATGCCGCCCGTCGGGGCGTACGTCAGGGCCTTGAGGGTGATCAGGGAGCGGATCACGGCCTCGCGGTACGGACCGTGGTACGTACAGTGCCCGACCCACTCGCGCCAGAACTCCTCCGTCGCCTCCAGCGACTGCTCCGGCTCCGGCAGCGGCGGCGGCTCCTTGTGCGAGGGCTGCCACGAGATCGTGAACGTGATCCGGTCACCCGGTGCGACCGTGAAGTCCGCGTACGTGGTCAACGACTTGCCGTAGGTCTCGGCGGATGTGTCGAACCACACGGAGTCCGGGCCGGCGACCGCGACCGTGCGATGGTCGTGCTTGTGCACCCACGGCACGACCCGGCCGTAGGAGAATCGCATGCGCAGCGCCGAGCGCATCGGCACCCGGCCCGAGACGCCCTCCACGATCCGGATCAGTTGCGGGGCGCCGTCACGCGGGGGCATGAAATCGGTCACGCGGACCGTGCCGCGCGGGGTGTCCCACTCGGATTCCAGGATCAGCGAGTCGCCCCGGTAGCTGCGGCGGGCCGCCGCGGGCGGCTCCGCGTCGGCCGGGTGGGCGGGGCCCAGCCGCCAGAAGCCGTGCTCCTCGTTGCCCAGCAGACCGGCGAAGATGGCGTGCGAGTCGAAGCGGGGCAGGCACAGCCAGTCGACTGTCCCGTCCCGGCAGACCAGTGCTGCGGTCTGCATGTCTCCGATGAGTGCGTAGTCTTCGATGCGCCCGGCCACGTGCAACTCCAGTCGAACGGCCACGTCACCCCGCAAGGGGCGGTCGCTAGTGCGGTCAAGGGGTCGTTGTAATGCGTCGTTGAGCGGTGCAGCAAGCAGTCGCTCGGCTTGTGGGGCAAAACGACAGTTGTTGCTCAACGGACTGACGAGCTCTCGTTGTTCCGGTGATGACGGGCGGGGGTGGTGCCGTGTTTCCGGCCGGGCTCGGCAGCGAGTGTCCGAGCAGGATACGACGCACGTAGATGATCTGCGTGCCGCTCCGGGCAACGCACATGCGCCGAACGGGTGAGCCATGGGTGAGAAACCTGTGAGCGGTTCGCGACCGTGTCGACGTGTGCGCGGAGCGTGGCCGGAAGTCATCCCCGCGCGGCGCTGATACCCTGGTAGTCCGTGGACCGGTGGGCTCGAAACCCCCGAACCGCAGCGACGGCACCCCCGGGAAAGAACCCGGAAAAGCCCGGATTCTCCGGGCCGGACAGCCGCACCGCCCTCCAGACCGCGACCACGGGAGCCCCCTCTTGCCCATGCCGCCCAAATCCACGACGACCAAGCACATCTTCGTCACCGGGGGTGTCGCCTCCTCTCTCGGCAAGGGTCTCACGGCCTCGAGCCTCGGCATGCTGCTCAAGGCCCGGGGCGTGCGCGTCGTGATGCAGAAGCTCGACCCGTACCTGAACGTCGACCCGGGCACGATGAACCCCTTCCAACACGGTGAGGTGTTCGTCACCAACGACGGCGCCGAGACCGACCTGGACATCGGGCACTACGAGCGTTTCCTCGACCGGGACCTGGACGGCACCGCCAATGTCACCACGGGCCAGGTGTACTCGACGGTGATCGCCAAGGAGCGGCGCGGCGAGTACCTGGGCGACACGGTGCAGGTCATCCCGCACATCACCAACGAGATCAAGCACCGCATCCGCCGCATGGCGACCGACGAGGTCGACGTCGTGATCACCGAGGTCGGCGGCACGGTCGGCGACATCGAGTCGCTGCCGTTCCTGGAGACGGTCCGCCAGGTGCGGCACGAGGTCGGCCGCGACAACGTCTTCGTCGTCCACATCTCGCTCCTGCCGTACATCGGCCCCTCGGGTGAGCTGAAGACGAAGCCGACCCAGCACTCGGTTGCGGCGCTGCGCAACATCGGTATTCAGCCGGACGCGATCGTGCTGCGCTGCGACCGCGAGGTCCCCACCGCGATCAAGCGGAAGATCTCCCTGATGTGCGACGTCGACGAGGACGCCGTCGTCGCCTGCCCGGACGCCCGCTCGATCTACGACATCCCGAAGGTCGTGCACTCCGAGGGACTGGACGCCTACGTCGTGCGCAAGCTGGACCTGCCCTTCCGCGACGTGGACTGGACGACCTGGGACGACCTGCTCGACCGCGTCCACAACCCCGAGCACGAGGTCACCCTGGCCCTGGTCGGCAAGTACATCGACCTGCCCGACGCCTACCTGTCGGTCACCGAGGCGCTGCGCGCGGGCGGCTTCGCGAACAAGGCCCGCGTGAAGATCAAGTGGGTCACCTCCGACGACTGCAAGACCCCGGCCGGCGCCAAGCAGCAGCTCGCCGACGTCGACGGCATCTGCATCCCGGGCGGCTTCGGCGACCGCGGCGTGCTCGGCAAGGTCGGCGCCATCCGCTACGCCCGCGAGAACAAGATCCCGCTGCTCGGCCTGTGCCTGGGCCTGCAGTGCATCGTGATCGAGGCCGCGCGCAACCTCGCCGACATCACGGACGCCAACTCCACCGAGTTCGACCCGGCCACCGCCCACCCGGTCATCTCCACCATGGCCGAGCAGCTCGACATCGTCGCCGGTGAGGGCGACATGGGCGGAACGATGCGCCTGGGCATGTACCCGGCCAAGCTGGCCGAGGGCTCGATCGTGCGCGAGGTGTACGACGGCAAGGAGTACGTCGAGGAGCGCCACCGCCACCGCTACGAGGTGAACAACGCCTACCGCGCCGAGCTGGAGAAGAAGGCGGGCATCGTCTTCTCCGGCACCTCGCCGGACGGCAAGCTCGTCGAGTACGTCGAGTACCCGCGCGACGTCCACCCGTACCTGGTCGCCACGCAGGCGCACCCCGAGCTGCGCTCGCGCCCGACCCGTCCGCACCCGCTGTTCGCCGGCCTGGTGAAGGCCGCGGTCGAGCGGAAGAATTCCAAGTAACACACCAGTTGTACGGTGGCGGGGGTGCGTACCTTCAAAGGTGCGCACCCCCGCTTTTCTCTGTGCACGTGTGGAAGGACAGGGCATGACGATCAAGGACACCCCCGAGGAGTGGGAGATCCGGGCGACGGAGACCCCGTTCGTCGGGAACAAGACCTCGGTCCGCACCGACGACGTGGTCATGCCCGACGGCAGCGTGGTCCGCCGCGACTACCAGGTGCACCCCGGCTCCGTGGCCGTCCTGGCCCTCGACGACGCCGACCGCGTCCTGGTCATCCGCCAGTACCGCCACCCCGTGCGGCAGAAGCTGTGGGAGATCCCGGCCGGCCTGCTCGACGTGCCCGGCGAGAACCCGCTGCACGCCGCCCAGCGGGAGCTGTACGAGGAGGCGCACGTCAAGGCCGAGGACTGGCGCGTCCTGACGGACGTGTACACGACCCCGGGCGGCTGCGACGAGGCCGTGCGGATCTTCCTCGCCCGCGGCCTGTCCGAGGCGGAGGGTGAGCGCTTCGAGGCCGAGCACGAGGAGACCGATCTGGAGATCGCGCGCGTACCGGTCGAGGAGCTCGTGCGTGGGGTACTCGCGGGCGACCTGCACAACAACTGCCTGGTCGTGGGCGTCCTCGCGCTTCTCGCGGCGCGGCAGGGCGCCGGGCTGGACGCCCTGCGCCCGGCCGAGGCGCCGTGGCCCGCGCGCCCCTTCGAGTCCTGAGAACGCCCCTCCCCCCTCCAGTGTGACGATCGCCTGATCCGATCGGGCGACGTGTCCGCCGTGCTCCACCCGGGACGTCGCAGAGCGTGAACTAGGCTCTGGAAACGCCCGGACCGGAGTCCCGGCGGGCTTGCGCGTGCGGTGGGACGGGAGTGTGGCCCGTGACGGATCAGGCGGTGGACGCAGGTGGCGTGAACCTGTCCGCGGACGACCGGTTCCCCGCGGCCGCGAAGAGCTGCTTCCTGGGCCGCACACGGGAGTTGAAGGATCTGCGCGCCGACATCGAGCGCGCCGGCCTCGACACCCTTTCCGGCCGCAAGGCCCCCCGCGCGCGCGTGCTCCTCATCGCGGGCAGGCCCGGCTCCGGCCGTACGGCGCTCGCCGAGGAGCTGGTACGGCAGGTCGCGGACCGTTACCCGGACGGCGTGCTGCGCGCCCGGCTCACCGACCCCGACGGCACGCCCGTGCCGGTCGAGCGCGCCGCCCGCGACTTGCTCACCGCCCTGGAACTGCCGACCCCGCCCGGCGCCGCCGGGGACGACCTGACCGAAGCCCTCCGGGCCGCCCTCGCCGACCGCCGGACGCTGCTCCTGCTCGACGACGCGGCCGGCGCCGAGCAGGTCGACGCGCTGCTCCCGGAGAACGCCGACTGCCTGGTCGTCGCCGTCGCCGAGGGCCCGCTCACCGGCATCGCGGACGTCCGCCCCTGCACCCTGGGCGGGCTCGACACCAAGTCCGCTGTGGAGCTGCTGTCCCGGCACATCGACCCGGTCCGCATCACCGTCGACCCGCGCGCCGCCGAGGGGCTCGTCGAGGTGTGCCAGGGCCAGCCCGCCGCGCTGACCCTGGCCGGCGGCTGGCTCGCCGCCCGCCCCAAGGCGGCCGTCGCCGACCTCGCCAAGCACCTGCACACCGACCCCGACGACGGCAGCCCGCTCAGCCGCGTCTTCCGGCTCGTGCACGCCTCCCTGCCCGGCCCCGCCGCCCGGATGCTGCGCCTGCTCGCCCTCGCCCCGGCCGGCGACGTGGATCCGCACACCGCCTCCGCCCTCGTCGGCTGCTCGGTCGACCGCGCCCACGCCACCCTCGACGACTTTGTCGCCCTCGGCCTGTTGCGGGCCGTGCCCGCGCCGCTGCCGCGCTACGAGGTCCCCGGCTGCCTGCACCCGCTGCTGCGGTCCCTCGCCGAGACCCAGGACCGCCCCGCCGAGCTGCAGCTGGCCCGCGCCCGCATGCTGGAGCGGACCGTACGGCTGCTGCAGTCCTGCCGCGCGATCACGGAGACCGACAGCCCCGAGACCCGCGAGAAGCTGAAGAGCCTGCCCCCGGCCCTGCGCTTTCCCAACCCGCGGGTGGCCGCCGACTGGCTGCGCGTGCGCCGGCCCGCCCTGCTCGCCGCCGCCCGGCTCGCGGTCGCCGACGGGGAGCTGGACACCCTCGCGCGCCGCCTGATGTCGCAGCTCGTGCGGGCGATGGTCGCCCACGTCGGCACCCAGGCCGCCGCGGGCGACCTGTACGGCATCCACCGCCTCGTCCTCGACGTGGCCGAGCGGCAGAACCTGCCCCGGGAGAAGGCCGCCGCCCTGCTGAACCTCGCCGACCTGGACGCCCGCACCGGCCGGACGACGGAGGCGCTGGCCCGCTACCGGGCCGCGCTGGACGCCGGACGGGAAGCGAACGACCCGTACGCGACCGGCCGCGCGATGGAATCCGTGGGCGGCGCCCACCAGGAGCTCGGGGATCACGACCGGGCCGCCGACTGGTTCGGCCGGGCCCTGGCCCAGCGCCTCGCCCGCGGCGAGCGGGCGGACGCGGCCCGGCTGTACGGCCGTATCGCCACCGCGCACACCTACGCGGGCCGCTACGGGGAGGCCCTGCGCAACTGGCGCGCGGCGATCGCGGCGCACCGCAGGAACGGCGATGTCGCCGCCCACGCCCGGGCGTTGAGCGAGCTGGCGCGGGTCCAGGAGTACGCGGGACGGCCCGCGGAGTCGCTGCGCACCTGCCAGGAGGCCGTCGAGTGGGCGCGCCGCGCCGAGGACGTCCGGTTGCAGGCCGCGCTGCAGCTGCGGCTCGCCGACACCCTGGAGCGGCTGGGCGACCCGGCGGCCGCGGGCCTGCACCGCGGGGCGGCCGAGCGCATGCTGGGGAATGAGCTCCAGGAGAGCGATCCAGGCCCGGAACACGACGCTAACGCCTGCGAAATCCGTAGCGCATCCGCTGAAGATTGATGCAATGAAAGGCTAGACAGCTGGAACGCCTTCATTAGACTGGCTCTACCGCTCGTTCTCCTGCGGTGTCTCCTGGTATGCCCCTGCATGCCGGGGTACGTGTTGTATTGCCCCACATTCTCTGAGCCAAGGACCGTGATCGACGTGAAGGTCGGCATTCCCCGCGAGGTCAAGAACAACGAGTTCCGGGTGGCCATCACCCCCGCCGGCGTGCACGAGCTGGTACGCAACGGCCACCAGGTCGTCGTCGAGCGGAACGCCGGCGTCGGCTCCTCGATCCCGAACGAGGAGTACGTGGCGGCCGGTGCGCAGATCCTGGACACCGCGGACGAGGTCTGGGCCACCGCCGACCTGCTGCTGAAGGTCAAGGAGCCCATCGCCGAGGAATACCACCGCCTCCGCAAGGACCAGATCCTCTTCACCTACCTGCACCTGGCCGCCTCCAAGGAGTGCACGGACGCCCTCCTGGAGTCCGGCACCACGGCGATCGCCTACGAGACCGTCGAGCTGCCGAACCGCACCCTGCCGCTGCTCGCCCCGATGTCCGAGGTCGCCGGCCGCCTGGCCCCGCAGGTCGGCGCCTACCACCTGATGGCCGCGAACGGCGGCCGCGGCGTGCTGCCCGGCGGTGTCCCGGGCGTGCCGGCCGCCAAGGCGGTCGTCATCGGCAGCGGTGTCTCCGGCTGGAACGCCGCGCAGATCGCCATCGGCATGGGCTTCCACGTAACCCTGCTCGACAAGGACATCAACAAGCTCAAGGAGGCCGACAAGATCTTCGGTACGAAGATCCAGACCGTCGTCTCCAACGCCTTCGAGCTGGAGAAGGCCTGCCTTGACGCCGACCTCGTCATCGGCGCCGTCCTCATCCCGGGTGCCAAGGCCCCGAAGCTGGTCACCAACGAGCTGGTGTCCCGGATGAAGGCGGGAAGTGTCCTTGTCGACATCGCGATCGACCAGGGTGGCTGCTTCGAGGACTCCCACCCGACCACGCACGCCGAGCCGACCTTCAGGGTCCACGAGTCGGTCTTCTACTGCGTCGCCAACATGCCCGGCGCGGTGCCCAACACCTCCACCTACGCGCTCACCAACGCCACGCTGCCGTACATCGTCGAACTGGCCAACCGTGGCTGGGTGGAGGCGCTGCGCCGCGACCCTGCACTGGCCAAGGGCCTCAACACCCATGACGGCAAGGTCGTTTACAAGGAGGTCGCGGAGGCGCACGGCCTGGAGCACGTGGAGCTGGAGTCCCTGCTCGGCTGATCCGCCGACCGGAGCGTCCGCCAAGTCATCAGTCAGCAAAAGGCGATACGTCAACACGTGTCGTCAACAGAGCACACCCGGCCGGACCTTGCCCGACGAGGTCCGGCCGGATGTGTGTATGGTCACTTCGTCACGCTCGGTCAACTCGCCTCGAACGTAACCCTTCGACCGATTCACGCACCGGTGAAACCTGCCGTGCGACGGTCGTACGCCCTTGACAGAGGGATGTTTCATTGCCGACACATCGGGCCGGGTCCGGCGGATTGTGTTGCTGCGGACCGCCGACACGCCATAGAGTCGCCAACCGTCGGCATGGTGCCACGCTGACCTGTCTAGAAGTTTCCTGGTCACCAAGGAGGTAAGACGACTTGTGAATGAGTCGACATTTTCTCCCGGGGGTGGTCAACCAGGAATGCCTGCACGGGGCCGGGGTCCCGCGGGATTCGAGGCTGTCGGCTCCGTTGCTGTGCGCACCTTCGCAGCCCACCAGAGTCCGCAGGCGACTCGGACAGCACACCAGAGCATGGATGGCCATCACGTGAACGCCATGGCCGGCGACGGAAGTGGCGTGCCCCACAACCACTTCGCCGACTACGACGAACTGCCCGAGGGGCACTTCTACGACCCCGACGCCGAGTACGAACCCGACCCCGAGTACGCGGCCACGCTCGCGCCCGACGCGGCCCGCCAGCGCCGTGAGCGCATCGGTCCGACCGGACGTCCGCTGCCGTACTTCCCGATCCCGGGTCCGCTGACCGACCACGGCCCCGCGAAGATCATCGCGATGTGCAACCAGAAGGGCGGCGTCGGCAAGACAACGTCGACCATCAACCTGGGCGCCGCGCTCGCGGAGTACGGCCGCCGTGTGCTGCTCGTGGACTTCGACCCGCAGGGCGCGCTGTCGGTCGGCCTCGGCGTCAACCCCATGGAGCTCGACCTCACCGTCTACAACCTGCTCATGGAGCGGGGCATGTCCGCGGACGAGGTCCTGCTGAAGACCGCGGTCCCCAACATGGACCTGCTGCCCAGCAACATCGACCTGTCGGCCGCCGAGGTCCAGCTGGTGAGCGAGGTCGCGCGCGAGTCGACGCTCCAGCGGGCGCTCAAGCCGCTGCTGCCGGACTACGACTACATCGTGATCGACTGTCAGCCCTCGCTCGGCCTGCTCACCGTCAACGCCCTCACGGCCGCGCACAAGGTGATCGTGCCCCTGGAATGCGAGTTCTTCGCGCTGCGCGGTGTCGCGCTGCTGACGGAGACCATCGAGAAGGTCCAGGAGCGGCTCAACCCGGAGCTGGAGCTCGACGGGATCCTCGCCACGATGTACGACTCGCGCACCGTGCACAGCCGCGAGGTACTCGCGCGGGTCGTCGAGGCGTTCGACGACCACGTCTACCACACGGTCATCGGGCGCACGGTCCGCTTCCCGGAGACCACCGTCGCCGGTGAGCCGATCACCACGTACGCCTCGAACTCCGTCGGCGCCGCCGCCTACCGCCAGCTCGCCAGGGAGGTGCTCGCCCGGTGTCACGCCGAGTGAGTCTGCCGGGGGCCGACGAACTGTTCCGTACGACAGGGGGAATGGCGCTGCAGGCGTCAACTCCCAGGCGCCAGGCCAACGGCGAGGCCCGGGTGCCCGCTCCCGCGGGGGAGAGCGACCCGGCGGTCGCCTCGGCGGAGGACGCGCCGCAGTCGGTGCCCGCGCAGGGCGGTGACGGCGAGGGCGCGGAGCACGTCGCGGCCGACGCCGAAGCGGCCGACGCCGGCGAGTCCCGCAGCCGGGGCGCGGCCGCGGAGCGCTCCGGGCGGCGCCAGGGGGCGCAGGAAGGTTCGGCCGCCGCGCAGCAGCCGCGCAAGCGCGGCCGGGCCACGGCCCGCCGGCCCAGCGGCCGGGAGCGGCACGACGAGAAGATCACGGTGTACGTGTCCGCCGAGGAGCTCATGGACCTGGAGCACGCCCGCCTGGTGCTCCGGGGCGAGCACGGGCTGGCCGTCGACCGCGGGCGCATCGTCCGCGAGGCGGTCGCCGTCGTGCTCGCGGATCTGGAGACCCGCGGGGACGCCAGCATCCTCGTACGACGGCTGCGCGGGCGGTAGCGGTAGCCTGCGGGGGCCATGACCTCGAACGACGTTCCCGCCCCCGGCGCCTCCGCCAGCCGTCGGCGTGCGCTGGGGCTGGGGCGGGGGCCGGGCGCTCCGCGGGTGGCTCCGCTGGATGAACCGGCGCCGGTGGCCGCTCCCACGCCGACGGAGACACCGCCCGTTGCTGATCCTCCGGCTCCTGCGAAGCCGGCACCGGCGGCCGTCGTTTCAGAGCCGGAGCCGGAGCCGGAGCCGGAACCCGAGGCCGAGGTCGTCGTTGCGGAGCCGGATGCCGAGGTCATGGTTCCTCAGCCGGAACTCGCGGTCGTCGTTCCGGAGCCGGAAGCGGAGCCCGAGCCGGCACCCGAGGGCGCTCCGCAGCCGAAGCCCGAGGAAGCCGAACCCGGTGATGGCGTCTTCAAGGTCCGCCTCTCGAACTTCGAGGGCCCCTTCGACCTCCTCCTCCAGCTGATCTCGAAGCACAAGCTCGACGTCACCGAGGTCGCCCTGTCGAAGGTCACCGACGAGTTCATGGCGCACATCCGGGCCATGGGGCCGGACTGGGACCTGGACGAGACGACCGAGTTCCTGGTCGTGGCGGCCACGTTGCTCGACCTCAAGGCGGCCCGGCTGCTGCCCGCCGCCGAGGTGGAGGACGAGGCCGACCTGGCGCTCCTTGAGGCCCGGGACCTGCTGTTCGCCCGCCTGCTGCAATACCGGGCGTACAAGCAGATCGCCGACATCTTCAGCCACCGCCTCGACGAGGAGGCCCGGCGCCACCCCCGTACCGTCGGCCTGGAACCGCACCACGCCGAGCTGCTGCCCGACGTCGTCATCAGCATCGGCGCGGAGGGCTTTGCCAGGCTCGCGGTCAAGGCGATGCAGCCCAAGCCCAAGCCGCAGGTGTACGTCGACCACATCCACGCGCCCCTGGTCAGCGTGCAGGAACAGGCCGGGATCGTCGTCGCGCGGCTGAGGGAGCTGGGCGAGGCCAGCTTCCAGGCGCTGGTCGAGGACACCGACGACACGCTCACCGTCGTAGCCCGCTTCCTAGCACTACTGGAGCTGTACCGCGAGAAGGCCGTGGCGCTGGAGCAGGAGACGGCGCTCGGCGAGCTGGTCGTGCGCTGGACCGGCGGGGACGGGGACGAGACGCCGATGGTGACGGACGAGTTCGACCGACCGCCCGAGGAGCCCAAGAAGTCCAAGGAGGACAAGGCGTGAGCGAGGAGACCACCGACGTACCGGCGGGGCTGCGCACCGTCGCCGACCTCGACCTCAAGCCCGCCCTGGAGGCCGTCCTCATGGTCGTGGACGAGCCCGCGACCGAGGAGCACCTGGCGAAGATACTCCAGCGGCCCCGGCGGCAGATCGCGGACGCGCTGCGCGAGCTGGCCGACGAGTACACCGTGCAGGGCCGGGGTTTCGAGCTCAGGCTCATCGCGGGCGGCTGGCGCTTCTACACCCGGCCCGAGTACGCGGCCGCCGTCGAGGGCTTCGTCCTGGACGGCCAGCAGGCCCGGCTCACCCAGGCCGCGCTGGAGACCCTCGCGGTGGTCGCCTACCGCCAGCCGGTCAGCCGCAGCCGCGTCTCCGCGGTCCGCGGCGTGAACTGCGACGGCGTGATGCGCACCCTGCTGCAGCGCGGTCTGGTCGAGGAGGCGGGCACGGAACCCGAAACAGGTGCGATCCTGTACAGGACGACGAACTACTTCCTGGAACGGATGGGCCTGCGCGGTCTGGACGAGCTCCCGGAGCTCGCGCCCTTCCTCCCCGAGGCCGAGGCGATCGAGGCCGAGACCCAGGAAGGGGCTTTGTCGTTCGACCCGGACGCGCCTGATGACGATGCGCCGGGAACCCCGGTGAGGCCGGGTACCGACGACGTAGACGACCAGACGGAACTTTGATGCGAAGCAGCGGCAGGAACGGCGGACACGGCGGGCGCGGAAACTACCGCGGTGCCGGCAACAGCAGGGACGACAGGCAGGGGCAGGGCCGCCCCCGCAAGCCCCGCCCCGAGGAGCGCCGCTACGACGTGGGCCCCGGCGCCACGAAGGACGGCCCGAAGTCCGGGCGTGGCGGCGCGGCGCGCGGGGACGCGGCCCGCGGCGGCGCGAAGGGCGGCCCCAAGCAGTCCCCGCAGCAGCGCGGCGGACGCGGCCGTACGGCCCCGGCGCGCCCTCGCGAGTACGAGGTGCAGATCGAGGAGCGCAACCGGGCACGGTACGCGGGCAAGAAGGACGTCAAGCTGCCCAAGACCTTCCCGGGCGCCGAGCAGGAGGGCGAGCGGCTGCAGAAGGTGCTCGCACGCGCGGGGTACGGCTCCCGGCGCGCCTGCGAGGAGCTGATCGAGCAGGCCCGGGTCGAGGTCAACGGCGAGATCGTCACCGAGCAGGGCCGCCGGGTCGACCCGGAGAAGGACGAGGTCAAGGTCGACGGCCTGACGGTCGCGACCCAGTCGTACCAGTTCTTCGCGCTGAACAAGCCCGCGGGTGTGGTCTCCACGATGGAGGACCCGGAGGGCCGCCAGTGCCTCGGCGACTACGTCACCAACCGTGAGACGCGGCTCTTCCACGTCGGCCGGCTCGACACCGAGACCGAGGGCGTCATCCTGCTCACCAACCACGGCGAGCTGGCGCACCGCCTGACCCACCCCAAGTACGGCGTGCGGAAGACCTACCTCGCGCACATCGTCGGCCCGATCCCGCGCGACCTGGGCAAGCGCCTCAAGGACGGCATCCAGCTGGAGGACGGCTACGCCCGCGCCGACCACTTCCGTGTCGTCGAGCAGATCGGCAAGAACTACCTCGTCGAGGTCACCCTCCACGAGGGCCGCAAGCACATCGTGCGCCGCATGCTCGCGGAGGCCGGCTTCCCCGTCGACAGACTGGTCCGCACCGCCTTCGGCCCCATCGCCCTGGGCGACCAGAAGTCGGGCTGGCTGCGCCGCCTGTCGAACACGGAGGTCGGAATGCTGATGAAGGAGGTCGACCTCTAGGGGCGATCTCCAGGGGCTTGCGCCGGGGCGGGCGCCTTCGCTGGCGCGCGTGCCTGGGGGCGGAGGCCTGGCCGGCGCAGTGGGCGGACCGCATCGAGTACCGAGGGGAGCTGCTGGCACTGGGAGCGCTCTGGGACGCTGAGGCGTGATCGTCGCCTGGACACCGGCCTTGGACTCGGATGTGGACCTGCGGGGCGTCTCAGATCTGCCCGACGCGCCGGGGGCGTGCGACGTCCTGCACGTGTTCGTCGTCCGGGTCCGCCTGGAGGGCTGAGGCGCGGCGGACACGGAGCAGGAAGTCCGCCACGCGTCGGCGGTCGGGCTCCTCGGGGAGCGGGGTGCGGTGGAACGCCGCCTCGGTCTGCGTCGCCAGGTGGGTCATCCGGGACTCGACCTCGGGCCACGGGACCTCGCCGCGCTTCACCGCCAGCAGGCGCTCGCGCTCGTCGCCCACGTCGATGGTCAGCCGGCCCGTGCGCAGCAGGTCCCGGGCGCTCGTCAGCAGGCGCAGCAGGTGCATCGCGTGCTTCCAGCGCGGCGCGCCGCGGGTGCGGACGTCGGCGTCGAGCTTGCGGTGCTGGCCGAGGGCGTAGCGCGTGAAGGTCTCGTACACCTGCCGGGACAGGAACGCCTCGCGCAGGGCCAGCAGTTCACGGCCCGTGTCGTCGGCGTACTCGACCAGCGGGGAGTGCAGGCACTCCAGAATGTTCGGATTCGCGCGCAGCGCCAGCTCGCAGAAGCGCTCCAGCTCCCAGCTGAACTGCTCCTGAAGCGGTCCGTCCACGTGCGTCGGCGGCTTCTCGAAGCGCCAGAACAGGGGTGTGGGGGCGACGAACACACCACGGCGGTCCGTGTCGCTGTCGTCCGTCGCCAGACCGAAGGCCCGCGAACCCATGACACAGGCGTAGATCGTGTGGTCGCGCACCAGGTCCTCGGGCTGCATGCCCGGGAGCGTACGCGGATCCTCATGCCAGGCGGATCGAATTTCCCTCCACCTCGATCTGCTCCGCGGGCAGTGGCCTCGGCGCCGGGCCGCCGGCCACCGAGCCGTCGGCGATGCGGAACCTGCTGCCGTGGCAGGGGCAGTCGATGGTGCCGTCCGCGACCTTGTTCACCGTGCAGCCCCGGTGGGTGCAGATCGCCGAGAAGGCCTTGAACTCGTCCTTCGTCGGTTGGGTCACCACGACCTTCTGGTCCGTGAAGACCTTGCCGCCGCCGACCGGGATGTCGCTCGTCTTCGCCAGCACCTGCCCGCCGGAGGCGCTCGCGGACGGGGACGCCTTCGAGGAGTTGTTGTCGTCGCCGTGCTTGCTGCACCCCGCCGCGACGAGCGCCGCTGCGCCCGTCGCAAGAACCGTGCGCCGCGTCGAGGGGTGGGTCATGTCGTCACTCCGAAGGTGCGGAAGAACCAGAGGGTGGACGTCAGCCAGATGGCCGTGAGCACGGCGAACACCAGTCCGCCGACGACGGGCAGCAGCCAGCCGGGGAGGCGCTCCAAGCGGAGCAACAGCATCTTTGCACTGAAGGCGCCGAAGAAGAAGCAACACAGGAGAGAGTGCCACAAAATGCGCGTTTCGTACGACTGATAGCCAGTGCGTACAGGCAGTGCACCGCGACCGGCACCGCCACCAGGAAGGCGGCCCGGCCCGACCAGCGGTGCAGCGCCGGCGCCCAGCGCGGCCCGGGCAGCCTGCCGTACACCATGAACGCCGAGACCAGCTGGACGAGAGCGAAGAAGAAGGCGGTCGACGCCAGCCACGACTTCACCGCGCCCGTGCTGCTGAACCCGGCCAGGTTGAAGGCGGTGCCCGTCGGATGGTGCACCTTGCCGTACACGCCGAGGGCGACCGCCACGGCGGCGGCCACGAGGGCCGGGACGAGGTAGCGGGCGGGGTGCGGGCGGCGCCGGGCGGGCTGCCGGGGCGCGGGGAAGCCCTGGGTGGCGGCGTTCGGGTCGACGGTCATGGTCGGCTCCCTCAGGGGGTTTCAGGGGGTCACGGGGCGAGCCGTGAGCTGCTGTCCGTCGACCGTCACCGCGCCGGTCACTGGATCGATGCGGGGCGCCGCCGACGGCTTGCCGTCGCGGTCGAGGAGGCCGACCTGCCGACCGTCCCTCAGCACGATCCAGCCGCCGTCGATCTTCGCGCCGCGCACGGTGGCCGTCGCCCGCCACAGCCCGGACGGCTTGACCGCCTTGTCGGCCGTGAACGCGAAGTGCCCCCCGTCGATGTCGACCGTGCCGCGGATCCGCCGGCCCTCCTGGAGTTTCCCGTCCAGCTCGGTGCCGTGACGGCCGGTGAGCTTCATGCTCCCGTCGTCCTTCACGTCGCCCTTCAGCCACGACTCCTTGGCGCGGCCGTCGCAGAAGTACGCGATCGCCCTGCCGTTCCGCACCGAGACGGCGACCGCGGCCGCGTCGTCGTCGGTGCGGCCGGCGTAGTCGGCGTCGCGCACCGGTGTCCGCGACGGCGTCGGGCCGGGCGGCGGGGTCGTCGTCCTCGGGGGCGACGCCGTAGGGGCGGGGGACTCCTCGCGGTACGACGACGAAGCGTTCTTCGTCCCCGTCGTCGCGTTCAGGGTCAGCATGAACAGGCCGAGCAGCAGGCCCGCGTGAAGGGTGAGCAGCGGTCCGGGACGCTTCATGCGGGGCCTTGCCCGAGGCGGGCTTGCTTGCCATCAGAGCGGACCGGCGCCCCCGCGTCCAGAGGCGCACGGGAGTGTTCTCGGGTGATGTCGGGGCCGACGTCCCCGCCGTCTCAGCCGGCGGGCACCACGCACCGGCCGGATGTGGTCTGACTAGGCTGGATGGGCCAAGAGCCGATACGCACGTCAGCAAGGAGCAGCGCCGTGGCGGTACGAGCGGTCCGGGGGGCCGTCCAACTGGAGCGGGACGAGGCCGGCCACATGGACGAGCAGGTCGGTGCCCTGCTCACCGCCATCCTGGAGCGGAACGACCTGACCACGGACGACCTGATCAGCATCTGGTTCACGGCCACGCCCGACCTGCACTGCGACTTCCCGGCGGCCGCGGCCCGCAAGCTCGGCATCGTCGACGTGCCGCTGATCTGCGCCCAGGAGCTGGACATCGCGGGCGCCATGCCCCGCGTCGTCCGCGTCCTCGCGCACATCGAGTCCGACAAACCCCGCGCCGACATCGCCCACGTCTACCTCGGCGCCGCGGCAGCCCTGCGCAAGGACATCGCCCAGTGAGAACCGCACTCGTCATCGGAACCGGGCTCATCGGCACCTCCGCGGCCCTGGCCCTCGCCCAGCGCGGCGTCACCGTCCACCTCGCCGACCACGATCCGGAGCAGGCCCGTACGGCGGCCGCGCTCGGCGCCGGCACCGACGAGGCCCCGGACGGCCCGGTCGACCTCGCGATCGTTGCGGCCCCGCCGGCGCACGTGGCCGGAGTGCTCGCCGACGCCATGCGCCGGGGCGTGGCCCGCGGCTACCTGGACGTCGCCAGCGTCAAGGGCGGCCCGCGCCGCGAGCTGGAGTCGCTCGGCCTCGACCTGTCCTGCTACATCGGCACCCACCCCATGTCGGGCCGCGAGAAGTCCGGCCCGCTGGCCGCGACCGGCGACCTCTTCGAGGGCCGCCCCTGGGTGCTCACCCCCACCCGGGACACCGACACCGAGGTCCTCAACCTGGCCCTGGAGCTGGTCTCGCACTGCCGGGCCGTTCCGGTTGTCATGGACGCGGACGCCCACGACCGCGCCGTCGCCCTCGTCTCCCACATGCCCCACCTGGTCTCCAGCATGGTCGCCGCGCGCCTGGAGCACGCCGAGGAGGCGGCGGTACGGCTGTGCGGGCAGGGCATCCGGGACGTGACCCGGATCGCCGCCTCCGACCCCCGCATGTGGATCGACATCCTGTCCGCGAACCCCGGCCCGGTCGCCGACCTGCTCTCCGACGTCGCCGCCGACCTGGACGAGACGGTCCAGGCCCTGCGCGCCCTGCAGTCCTCCGACGAGGCCAAGCGCCGTGAGGGCACCGCCGGCATCGAGGACGTGCTGCGGCGCGGTAACGCGGGCCAGGTCCGCGTCCCCGGCAAGCACGGCTCCGCTCCGCGGGCGTACGAGGTCGTGGCCATCCTCATCGACGACCAGCCCGGCCAGCTGGCCCGCATCTTCGCGGACGCGGGGATGGCCGGCGTCAACATCGAGGACGTCCGCATCGAGCACGCGACCGGGCAGCAGGCCGGTCTGGTGCAGCTGATGGTGGAGCCGAAGGCGGCACCGGTCCTGACGGCGGCCCTGCGGGAGCGGGGCTGGGCCATCCGCCAGTAAGAGGGCGTCCGCGGAGCCAGTAACCTTGTGCGGGGCGCCCTCGCGTCCCGCACCCATCCACCACCCTTCACCAGGAAGGTGTCCCCTGTGGAAAACGGCGCCGCCCGGACCGCCCAGCCCGTGATTGTCGCCATCGACGGCCCCTCCGGCACGGGCAAGTCGAGCACGTCGAAGGCCGTGGCCGCGAAGCTCGGCCTGAGCTACCTGGACACCGGCGCCCAGTACCGGGCGATCACCTGGTGGATGGTGACCAACGGGATCGACATCAACGACCCCTCCGCGATCGCCGCCGTGGCCGGCAAGCCCGAGATCATCTCCGGCACCGACCCGGCCCACCCGACGATCACCGTCGACGGCGTGGACGTCGCCGGACCGATCCGCACCCAGGAGGTCACCTCCAAGGTCAGCGCGGTCAGCGCGGTGCCCGAGGTGCGCGCCCGGATCACCGAGCTGCAGCGTTCGCTGGCCGCCTCCGCCAAGACCGGCATCGTCGTCGAGGGCCGCGACATCGGCACCACCGTGCTGCCGAACGCCGATCTGAAGATCTTCCTCACCGCCTCCCCGGAGGCGCGCGCGGCCCGCCGCAGCGGCGAGCTGAAGGGCGCGGACGTCACCGCCACCCGCGAGGCCCTGATCAAGCGGGACGCGGCCGACTCCAGCCGCAAGACCTCGCCGCTGGCGAAGGCCGACGACGCGGTCGAGGTGGACACCACCGACCTCACGCTGGCGCAGGTCGTCGAGTGTGTCGTCACGCTCGTCGAGGAGAAGCGGGCCGCCAAGTGAGCCTTCCCTCGGAGCGGGGCGCCGAGGTCGGGCGGCGCATCGGCGTCGGCCTGATGTACGGGCTGTGGCGGCCGCGCGTGCTCGGTGCCTGGAAGGTGCCGGCGACGGGTCCGGCGATCCTCGCGGTGAACCACTCCCACATCATCGACGGTCCGATGGTGATGGGAGTGGCGCCCCGGCCGGTGCACTTCCTGATCAAGAAGGAGGCGTTCGTCGGTCCGCTCGACCCCTTCCTGACCGGCATCGGTCAGGTGAAGGTGGACCGCGACACCACCGACCGGACCGCCATCACCCGGGCCCTCGGCGTCCTGGAGAACGGCGGCGTCCTCGGCATCTTCCCGGAGGGCACCCGCGGCGAGGGCGACTTCTCCTCGCTGCGCGCCGGGCTCGCGTACTTCGCCGTCCGCAGCGGCGCCCCCGTCGTCCCGGTGGCCGTGCTGGGAAGCTCCGAGCGGCGCGGACGGTTGATAAAGCGGCTGCCCCCGCTGCGCTCCCGCGTCGACGTCGTCTTCGGCGACCCCTTCGAGGCGGGCGACGGGAGCGGCCGGCGTACGCGCAGGGCGCTGGACGAGGCCACCGAGCGCATCCAGAAGCAGCTCGCGGCCCACCTGGAGCACGCCAGACGGCTCACCGGCCGTCAGCCGGGCACCCGCCTCTGACGGGCCGCCCGGAAAACGCCGGGCGCCTCACCGGGCGCTGGGCGACACTTGAGTAGTGGATCACCCGGCGCGGGTGCGCCACCGACCACCACGATGAACGACGAGGTACGGACTTCATGAACGACCAGATCCAGCCCGACGGCTCGGCTGAGCACGAGTACGAGCACGGGGCGCTCGGCGACGCCGAGTACGCGGAGTTCATGGAGCTCGCCACGGAAGAGGGCTTCGACCTCGAGGACGTCGAGGGCGCCATCGATGCGGCCGGACACGGGCCGCTGCCCGTGCTCGCCGTCGTCGGCCGCCCCAATGTCGGCAAGTCGACCCTGGTGAACCGCATCATCGGCCGCCGCGAGGCGGTCGTCGAGGACAAGCCGGGCGTCACCCGCGACCGCGTCACCTACGAGGCCGAGTGGGCGGGCCGCCGCTTCAAGGTCGTCGACACCGGCGGCTGGGAGCAGGACGTCCTCGGCATCGACGCCTCCGTGGCCGCGCAGGCCGAGTACGCCATCGAGGCCGCCGACGCCGTCGTCTTCGTCGTCGACGCCAAGGTCGGCGCGACCGACACCGACGAGGCGGTCGTACGACTGCTGCGCAAGGCCGGCAAGCCCGTGGTGCTGTGCGCCAACAAGGTGGACGGCCCGAGCGGCGAGGCCGACGCCGCGTACCTGTGGTCCCTCGGCCTCGGTGAGCCGTACCCGGTCTCCGCGCTGCACGGCCGCGGCACCGGCGACATGCTCGACCGCGTCCTGGAGGTGCTGCCGGACGCCCCGGCGCAGACCTTCGGCACCGCCGTCGGCGGCCCGCGCCGGGTCGCCCTGATCGGCCGCCCGAACGTCGGCAAGTCCTCGCTGCTGAACAAGGTGGCCGGCGAGGAGCGCGTCGTCGTCAACGAGCTGGCGGGCACCACCCGCGACCCGGTCGACGAGCTGATCGAACTGGGCGGCAAGACCTGGAAGTTCGTCGACACCGCCGGCATCCGCAAGCGGGTGCACCTCCAGCAGGGCGCCGACTACTACGCCTCCCTGCGTACCGCGGCCGCGGTGGAGAAGGCCGAGGTGGCCGTCGTGCTGATCGACGCCTCCGAGAGCATCTCGGTGCAGGACCAGCGCATCATCACCATGGCCGTCGAGGCGGGCCGCGCGCTCGTCATCGCGTACAACAAGTGGGACACCCTCGACGAGGAGCGCCGCTTCTACCTGGAGCGGGAGATCGAGACCGACCTGGCACAGGTGTCGTGGGCGCCGCGGGTGAACGTCTCGGCGCGCACCGGGCGGCACGTGGAGAAGCTGGTCCCGGCGATCGAGACGGCGCTGGCCGGCTGGGAGACCCGGGTTCCCACCGGTCGCCTCAACGCCTTCCTCGGCGAGCTCATCTCCGCCCACCCGCACCCGATCCGGGGCGGCAAGCAGCCGCGCATCCTCTTCGGCACCCAGGCCGGCACCAAGCCGCCGCGGTTCGTGCTGTTCGCCTCCGGCTTCATCGAGGCGGGCTACCGGCGCTTCATCGAGCGTCGGCTGCGCGAGGAGTTCGGCTTCGAGGGGACGCCGATCCACATCTCGGTGCGGGTGCGCGAGAAGCGCGGCGCGAAGAAGAAGTAGCCGCAGCGGCGACGGAAAGGGCGGCCCCTGTCCAGGGGCCGCCCTTTTCACGCCGGTACGTCAGATTCCGCGCCGCCGGGCGGGCGGCAATGCCGCCGGAACGTGGTGCATCCCGGAGTCCTGCCGCCCGAGTGTCCCGACGCGCTGCCACTGCGACTGCTGCTGCCCGGTGCCGTGACGGGTGCTGTACGCCCCCGCGCTGTAGGCGCTGTATCCGCTGGAGCCGTACGACCCTGTACTGTGCGGGCCCGAGCCGTGCGGGAGGTTCCCGAACGCGATGAAGCCCAGGTCCTCCTCGCCGCTGCGGTCACCCGGCAGGGCTCGGTAGGACTTGACGTACTCGGCGTAGAGCGCGTCGTAGATCGGCGTGGCCGATGGGCCGCTAGGAGGATCCTGCGCCACCCGCGCGGACGGGATCAGCTGATAGGACTGGCGGCGGGGAACGTCATATGCGTGCACGTATGTCCAAACGACCCCGAACCGGAAGGGATGCGGCTGTGAAGCGCCCCAAAAGGGGCGCGGTGACTGTGGCGTCACGCGGCTGCGCCGCGAGGGCGCGACAAGCCACGAACGACCGGCAGTCACCGTCGGGATCCGCAGTCACCGTCGGGATCCGCAGTCACCGTCGGGATAAGTAGTCACCGTCGGGACCCGCAGCCACCGTCGGAGCCGTAGCCATCGTCGGAGCCGTAGCCCCCGGACCTTGGGCGCTCAGGTCCCGGCCAGGGGCAGCGCCGCCGCAACCAGCTTCCCGTTCGCCGCCGCCTTGTCCAAAGCCGCCCGCAGTAGGTCCTCCCGGGGCTGCCGCCCGATGGACCCCACCGGCGCCGCGAGCATGATGACCTGCTGGTGCTTGTTGGCGGCCGCCCGCCACCCGTCGGTGACCTGCAGCGGCTGATGTGCCTGCCACCAGGCCACCGCCTGGCCCCCGTTGGTCCCGGGCTGGAGGACGGCGTGCAGCCGGCCCACGGCCAGCAGCACCGACCAGCCGTGCAGCACGGGCGGCACGGAGCCGAGGTCGGTCACGGACAGGAAGCCCTGCTCGATGAGCAGCGGCAGGAAGTCGTCACCGGCGCCGGTCGTGCCCGGGCGCACGATCGGCGCGGTCGGCTCCACGACGAGGGCCGGGTGCAACTCCCCGGCGATTAGGACGAGCCCGCTGGTCACGCCGAGGACGGCCTGCTCGGGCACGACCTTCTGGGGCTCCGCATCGGTGGCCCCGGAACCGGCGTTGATGGAGCGGACCGCGCCCTGCAGCTGCTCCTCGGTGACCTGGATGACCTGCGAGGGCAGGCAGCTGGCGTGGGCGAAGGCGAGGACGGCGGTCTCGTCCCCGACGAACAGGACGGTGCTGGTGCGCTCCTGCTCGGAGTCGCCCGGGGTGCGGCAGGACGTGCAGTCGTAACTGCCCGGGGCGTTCTCTCCGGCGAGCAGCCGGTCGGCTTCTTCGTCGCCGATCTCGGCGCGTACGGCGTCGCTGACGTCGAGCATGCGCGGCACGGTGGCTCCCTCGGGATGCGGTGCGTGGCGGGACCGGGTGGCTCCCGGCCCATGAACCGGATGGGCCCCCGGTTCATGAAGAAGACAACGGGTGATCTGTGGCGGGAGTCACGCCCTCCGGCGAACGGAATCGAACCATCGGACGCACAGGGTCACGCCTGGTGCGGAACCTGCCACTCCTTGTCAACTCCTCGGAAATCAAAGGGCCTTGACGAGGTGAAGTGAGTCACAGGTGGACGGCGTCACTGGTCGACAAATCAGGAAATCAGCGCATGAAGTGGGTGACCGGAAATCGCCGATACCTGGGGTAACGGCGAACTGGCCTGGGGCGACGGGGAGTTGGTTGATCCCGGCTCGCCATGCTCCCTAAATTCCTCGGCCGTGTGCAACGAGCACCGCTCGGGTACGTCCGCCGACCGCACCAAGTCGGCTCGCAGCACAGCCTCCGGCGGACGGGGCGGAGCGCAACAACCGCGTTCATGCGCGGGAAGTGCGCCCCGCCTTGGGGGACCCCGAGTCCTTCGAAAGGGAATTACATGTCCGAATGTGCCGATACCACGCGCGACAACGCTCGTAAGACACGGACGGCGGCGGTTCTCGCCGGGGCGGCCCTGCTCGCTCCGCTCGGGCTGCTGGCCGCGACCGGCAACGCCCAGGCGGCGGACGGCGGAGTGTGGGACCGCATCGCCCAGTGCGAGAGCGGCGGCAACTGGCACATCAACACCGGCAACGGCTACTACGGCGGGCTCCAGTTCGCCGCCGGCACCTGGCGCGCCTACGGCGGAACGGCGTACGCGCCCACCGCCGACCAGGCCTCCAGGACCCAGCAGATCGCCGTCGCCACCCGGGTCCAGCGGGCCCAGGGGTGGGGCGCCTGGCCGGTCTGTTCGGCCCGGGCCGGGGCGTACGGCAGCGCACCCGCGGCCGCGTCGGGTTCGGTCACGACCGAGTCGACGCACAAGTCGACGCACAAGTCGGCCCAGAAGACGACACGGAAGGCAGCCCCCTCGCAGCAACCGTCGCAGGCGCCGGCACGCGCGACGGGCTACACGAACCGCGGTGCGTCCCGCCGCGACTACACCGTCCGCGAGGGCGACACGCTGAGCGGCATCGCCGCCCGGCACGGGACCACCTGGCAGCGGCTCTACGCCGGCAACAAGGCCGTCATCGGCGGTGATCCCGACCTGATCGTGCCCGGACAGCGCCTCGCTCTCTGAGCCGCTCCCCCTGCGCCGGGCACGAGGCCCCGCCCGGCCCGCCGGCCGGGCGGGGCCCACCCGTTGGGGCGGGCCGGGGCGTGTCGGTGGTCAGCCGGACCGGCTCGGCCCGGGCACACGTCGGCGGTCATCCGGACCGGCTCTCGGCCCGGATGCGTCGGTGGTCAGCCGGAAGGGCGCCCCGGGCCCGAGCCCCGCTGCGATCCGCCGTTGCTCGAACGCCGCTGCAGCTCGCTCGCCTCGCCGCTGAACACGACCTGGCCGCGGTGCAGTTCGTACACCACGGCCGGACGGCCGTGCAGCACGGGCGGCAGTCGCTGCTCGGCGAGCACCACGCACGCGTGGAGTGCTGCCAGCAGGTCGTACGTGCGGGCCGCGACCGTCGGCGACATGCCCTGCGCGGGCTCGTCGAGGAGCACCACGCGCGCGCGAGGCCGAACCGGCCGTGCCGGTCAGCCAGTACAGCATCACGTTCGTCAGCAGCGTGTCCCGGTCGACGGGGGAGTCGATGAGGGCGTAGGACAGGGTCTGCGGGCGGGTGGACTGCAGGACGTTGTAGCCGAAGCCGCCCGTGGTGAACCGCGCGATGGGCGCGAGGCTGCGCCGCTCCCGCTCGGTGAGCCCGCCGACGACGAGGCGGTCGCCGTCGCCGCCGGACTGCGCACCGCCGCCGGGCAGGGCATCGAGGGCATCGGCGAAACCTCCGTACGGGCGCTGGCGAAGCTCGAGCAGGTGCTGCCGAGCCGGCTGCGGCGCCGGATGAGCGCCCTGAACGCCTTCACCGTGCCGATGCTGCGCGGCCCCCAGCCCTCCGCCGCCGACCCCGCCGTCCTGACCGAGCTCGCCCAGCTGTGCCGGGACGCCGAGCGGCTGCGCTTCGAGTACCGCAGCCTCCCCCACTCTCGAACCGGCTCGAGCGGGGGGACCCCCATCGGCGCCGCCACCCGCCGGACCGTCGAACCGCACCGCCTGGTGTGCACCGAGCGTCGCTGGTACCTGGTCGCGTGGGACCTCGACCGCGACGACTGGCGTACGTTCCGCGTCGACCGCATCACCCCCAGGCCGCCGCACGGCCCGCGCTTCGCCCCACGGACCCGCCCGCCGACGACCTCGCCGCGTACGTCTCCCTGGGCGTCTCCACGCGCGCGTACGCCTCGCACGCCGTCATCCGGCTGTTCGTGCCGCTGGCCGAGGCCGCCGAGCGGATCTCGCCCTCGGCCGGGACGCTTCAGGCCGACGGGCCGGACGCCTGCATCCTGCGCACGGGCGCCGCGAGCCTCGACGTGATGGTCGTCCACGTGATGATGGGCCTGGAGTTCGAGGTGCTGGAGCCAGCCGAGCTGACCGAGGCGATCAGGACGGCCCGTGACCGGCTTGATGCCGCTTTGGCTCGGGCTGCGGAGCCTCACCGGCTTGCTCGGGATGGTGCAGGTCGAATGCCGGGGACTCCGAGCGGATCCGGGGCAGCGTGACGAAGTTGTGCCGGGGCGGCGGACACGAGGTCGCCCACTCCAGGGAGCGGCCGAAGCCCCACGGGTCGTCGACCTCGACCTTCTCGCCGTACTTGGCGGTCTTCCACACGTTGTACAGGAACGGCAGCGTCGACATCCCGAGCAGGAACGCGCCGATCGTCGAGACGGTGTTGAGGGCGGTGAAGCCGTCCGCGGCGAGATAGTCGGCGTACCGGCGCGGCATGCCCTCCGCGCCCAGCCAGTGCTGCACCAGGAAGGTGGTGTGGAAGCCGACGAACAGCGTCCAGAAATGGATCTTGCCGAGCCGTTCGTCGAGCATCTTCCCGGTGAACTTCGGCCACCAGAAGTAGAAGCCGGCGAAGGTCGCGAAGACGACCGTGCCGAAGACGACGTAATGGAAGTGCGCGACCACGAAATACGAGTCCGTGACGTGGAAGTCCAACGGCGGCGACGCCAGGATCACCCCGGTGAGCCCGCCGAACAGGAACGACACCAGGAAGCCCGTCGCCCACAGCATCGGCGTCTCGAAGGACAGCGAGCCCTTGACCATCGTGCCGCTCCAGTTGAAGAACTTCACGCCCGTCGGCACGGCGATGAGGAAGCTCATGAAGGAGAAGAACGGCAGCAGCACCGCGCCCGTCGCGAACATGTGGTGCGCCCACACCACCACCGACAGGCCGGTGATCGCCATCGTCGCGCCGATCAGCGTCATATAGCCGAAGATCGGTTTCCGGCTGAACACCGGGAGGATCTCGGTGATGATGCCGAAGAACGGCAGCGCGATGATGTACACCTCGGGATGGCCGAAGAACCAGAACAGGTGCTGCCACAGCAGCGCCCCGCCGTTGGCCGCCTCGAAGACCTGCGAGCCGAAGCGGCGGTCCGCCTCCAGCACCAGCAGCGCGGCCGCCAGCACCGGGAACGCCATCAGGATCAGGATCGACGTGAACAGCGTGTTCCAGGTGAAGATCGGCATCCGGAACATCGTCATGCCCGGGGCGCGCATTCCGATGATGGTGGTGATGAAGTTGACCGCGCCGAGGATCGTCCCGAAGCCGGCCAGCGCCAGCCCCATGATCCACAGGTCGGGGCCGAGGCCGGGGGAGTGCACGGAGTTGTTGAGCGGCGCGTAGGCGAACCAGCCGAAGGCGGCGGGCCCGTCCGGCACGAGCAGCGACCCCAGCACGATCAGGCCGCCGAACAGGAACAGCCAGTACGACAGCATGTTCAGCCGAGGGAAGGCCACGTCGGGGGCGCCGATCTGCAGTGGCATCAGTTCGTTGGCGAAGCCCGCGAAGCTCGGGGTCGCGAACAGCAGCAGCATGATCGCGCCGTGCATCGTGAACAGCTGGTTGAACTGGGTGCTGCTCATCAGCTGCAGCCCGGGCCGGGCGAGTTCGGCCCGCATCAGCAGCGCCATGATCCCGCCGATCAGGAAGAACGCGAACGACGTGATCAGGTAGAGATGGCCGATCTTCTTGTGGTCGGTGGTGGTCAGCCAGTCGACGACCAGTCGGCCGGGTCGCCTGGTCCGTGCGGGTCGCACGGAGGCCGGATCGGTCTGGGTTCCCATCGCTCGCTCGCCCCTTCGCTCGTCGCGCCCGGGTCCGCCGCGGCCCGCGTCGCACTCCCCGCGGGCTTACGCCATCATGCGCACGCCGCCGCGCGCTCCGACAGGGGGCGTACGGGTGTTCTGTGCTGGAACGGTGAAATTCCTGTGCTGCGTCAGCTCCTGTGGCCCCGCGCGGATTCGGAATGGAAAGGGGCCCGGACCGGCCCGGATCGGTTCTCCCGGCACTTTCCGCCGTGCTTTTCCAGGCGCCGCCCCGACACGCGGGAATTGCGTTCGAATGCCCGCGGAAGGGGGACGGAACCGCCCGTACGCGTGACGGAGTTCGGGCCGAACGGGCGTCGTGCCGCTGTGACAGAAGTGTGACAGGAGGGGGATGCGGGACCCCTGGTGCCACCGTGGACTTCCACGTTCGCGGGCCAGCGCCTAGCGTGGCGGTATGTCACCGATTCCCACTCCGCCAGCGGAGCCCCAGGACAGTCCGGACGGGTATGTCGGCCTCGAGGCCCAGCGGGCCGAGCGGCTCGCGCGCGAACGGGGCTGGTCCAAAGTGCGGTCCCTGTCGCCGGGCGCGATCATCACCATGGAGTACCGGGTCGGACGGCTCAACTTCGAGGTCAAGGACGGTCACGTGGCCCGCGCGTGGAAGGGCTGACACCGCCGCCGACGAAGCACCCCGCCCGGCTGGTGATGCCGCGAACGACGGCGAAGGCCCCGGCTCCTGGAACTCGAGGACAGGAGCCGGGGCCTTCGCCGCGGGGTGGAGGGTGCGTACCGGCCCCGCTGCCTTCGGGTACCTCCCACGCGTTGAGCAGTGGGGGAGATCAGCCGCCCGTCAGGGGGCGGGCCGCCGAAGTCGTGCCGCGCGGGATGCGGTCGGAGTGCGGCGGCCGTCGGCTGCCGACCGGGGTGACCGGCGTGCGCTCCGAGCGGGCCGTGTGCGGGCCCGGGGCGAGATGGACCGGGGTCCTGGCCGAGCGGGGTGCGCCGACCGTCTCGCGGCCCACCGGCGCCTCGTCCTGCGCCGGGACGCGCGGCTTGAGCAGCACGGGCGCACCGACCGGGGCGGCCGGAGCGGGCACCGCTGCCGGACGGCGGCGACGGGAGCGCCAGCGGTCGCGCAGGTCGAAGAGCCCGGCCTCGGACTTGGCGATGAGCGGCTCGAACCACGGCAGCGCCAGCAGGATCAGCAGCCCCGCGGCCCAGCCGAGGAGCACGTCGCTCAGCCAGTGCGTACCCAGGTAGACGGTGGTGAGGCCGACGCCGAGCGCCGTCACCGCGGACAGCGCCGACAGCCAGCGCCGCGCCCTCGGGGTGGAGGCCAGATAGGCCAGGATGCCCCACGTCACCACGGCGTTGGCGGTGTGGCCGCTGGGGAATATATCGCCGCCCAGGCCCATCTCGTTCGAGCCGATCACGGTCGCGTAGTGCGGTCCGAGGCGCCCCATCCCGATCTTCGCGGCGCCGACCGTGATGTTCAGCAGCAGCAGCGACATGGCGAGGGTGACCAGCGGACGGAGGGTGTGCTGCCGCCACGAACGCCAGCCCAGCCACGCGGCGACCATCACGGCGGTGGGGCCGCGCTGGCCCAGCACCACGTAGTAGTCGAGGAACGCGTGGATCTGCGGCCACTGCTGGTACGGCCGGAAGAACATGACCTGCCAGTCGAGCCGGACCAGCCAGGAGGTCGTCACCACGGCCCAGACGATCGACAGGTAGAAGGCCAGGGTCGCCGAGAAGAGCACGACCCGGTGTCGGCTCATCCTCGGCACGTCGATGTGCGCCGGCCGTTGCGGCTCACGGTCCAGCCTGGCGAACACCCGGTCCAGGCGGGTGAGGGTTCGTTCGGTACGCACCCAATCGACGTTACAGCGAGTGAGCGCAGTTCCCGGACGAATCACGGGCTTTGTGATGACGATGTGATGTGGGATTGCTCTCAGCGGGGGTTTATTTCCATGGATTCCGCAATGCCCGCGCGCGGCGTCCTTCATTTCCTTTGATCATTCCGGAGGGCCGTTTTGCGGCGCTTATGAATTCGTTAACCGAACGCTCGGGTGGAATTGTCCGGGCGCTCATCGGCCGACCGGAGCCGATCACGGCGGACCGGAGCCGTTCAGCCAGAACGCCCCATAGACCGCGGAGGCCACCGCCACACCACCCACCACCAGGGCAGACCTGGACGAACGCAGCCGGGCCAGGGCCAGAGCGAGCGGCAGCAGCAGCGGGAAGGCGGGCAGCAGCAGGCGCGGTTTCGAGCCGAAGTAGCCCGACGCGCACAGGGCGAGCAAGGTGACGACGCCCGAGTACACCAGCAGCGGAAACGGCTGGCCCTGTCGTACGCCGACGACGTACAGCCGGATCACCAGACCGACGCCGACGACCAGCCCGAGCCCGGCCAGGGCCGAGGGAAACGACGTGAACTTGTCGGCGACGAAGCGGGCGAAGGCGTAGCCGCCGTCGAAGCCGTTGCGCCAGCCCGCCTGGACGTCGAGATAGCCGAGGGGGCCCTTGCCGGTGCGGTGGCCGACCCACAGGACGTAGCCGGCGGCACCGAGGGGGGCGAGCAGCATGCCGAGGGCGCGGCGGGCGTCGAGTCCGGGGGCGCGTGTCCGATTGCCCGCGCCGTGGGCTTCCGGCGCGCTCCGGGTTCGCACGAACGAGGTGATGGCCCCCGCCCACACCGCCGCGACCACGGCGAGTCCCACCGGCCGGGTCAGCCCCGACAGCAGGGCCAGGGCGCCCGCGGTCACCCAGCGGCCGGTCAGCACCGCGTACAGTGACCAGGCGGCGAGCGCCGTGAACAGCGACTCGCTGTAGGCCATCGACTGCACGATCCCGACCGGCAGCACCGCCCACAGCAGCACCGCGCAGATCCCGACCCGGCGGCCGTACACGTGATCGGCCACCGCGAAGATCCCCCAGGCCGCGGCGAGCGAGGAGAGGAGGCTGACGACGAAGCCGGCGTCGGCGCAGGACAACGGAGTCACCGCGGCGAGCAGTCGCTCCAGCCAGGGCAGCAGCGGGAAGAAGGCCAGGTTGGAGTGCACGTCCCCGTTCGGGAGGCGCACCTCGTAGCCGTACCCGAGCCCGGCGACCCGCGTGTACCAGAGCGAGTCCCAGCGGGCGGTCAGCAGGGTGTACGCGCTCTTGCCGCGCGCGGCACTCCATGCGGCCAGGGCGATCAGGCCCAGGGCGCGGACGGCCGCGTACCCGAGGAGCGCCGGTGCGGCCCGGCGCAGGGCCCCGGGGCGGGCCGATGCCACGTGCGTTTCAAGATCGGTCACGGGCTCGATTATCGACCGCGTACGGAACCGGACCGGCCGCGGGGGCGTGATGGCGGAGGAGGGGGTGGCGCACGCCACACGGGTTCGGCACGGGGTCTGAGAGGTGGGCCACGCGACACCGGGGCGGACTCGCGTACGCTGACGAGTCACTCGCACGTCGTTGCGCGGGCTGGAGACGACCGCTCCTCTCCGGCCGAGCCGTGGGGAGTCCCCACCCCGCGGGCCCGCCGACCGCGAGGGCTCATCTGGGAGGTACGTACATGTCCGGGACGACCACGGCCGCCGGTGCGCTGCGCCGTCGGGCGGCCGGGGCCGGTGCCAACCGCTGGGTCGTCCTCGTCGTCCTCTGCGTCAGCCTGCTGCTCGTCGCCGTGGACGCCACCGTGCTGCACGTGGCGGTGCCCGCCGTCACCGAGGATCTCAGGCCCGGCGCCATCCAACTGCTGTGGATCGTCGACACCTACCCGCTCGTCTGCGCCTCGCTGCTGATCCTCTTCGGCACTCTCGGTGACCGGGCGGGCCGCAGGCGGATCCTGCTCCTCGGCTACGCCCTCTTCGGCATCGCCTCCGCCGTATCGGCCTTCGCCCCGAACCCCCAGATGCTGATCTTCGCCCGGGCGCTGCTCGGCGTCGGTGGCGCCATGATCATGCCTGCGACGCTGTCGATCCTGCGGCAGGTCTTCCCCAACCGGGGTGAGCGGGCGCTGGCGATCGGGGTCTGGAGCGCCGTGGCCGCGGTGGGCGCGGCGGTCGGGCCGCTGCTCGGCGGCTTCCTGCTGGAGCACTTCTGGTGGGGGTCGGTCTTCCTCGTCAACATCCCGCTGATGCTGGTCAGCCTGCCGGTGGGCCGGCTGCTGCTGCCCGAGTCGACCGGCGACCGCGAAGGTCCCTGGGACGTCGTGGGCGCGCTGATGGCGGCGGCCGGGCTGTTCTGCGCGGTGTTGGGCGTGAAGCGGCTCGGCGGCGGGGAGCCGGTGTTGAGCGTGTTCACCCTGGTGCCGCTGGCGGCGGGGTCCGTGCTGCTGGTCTTCTTCGTACGGAGGCAGGGGAGCCGTCGGCATCCCCTGGTCGATCTTCGGATGTTCTCGCGGCCGGCGTTCAGTACGTCCGTCGGGTGCATCGTGCTGGCGATGCTGGCGCTGGTCGGGCTGGAGCTGATCGCGGCCCAGTATCTGCAGCTGGTGCTAAGGCTGTCCCCCCTGGAGACCGGGCTGCGACTGCTGCCGCTGACGTTCGCGGCGATGGCGGCCGGGCTGGCGGGGGCGCGGATGCTGCGGCGGTTCGGGCCGCGGCGGATGGTGTGCTTCGGGTTCTGTCTGACGGCGGCCGCGGTGGTGGTGCTGACGGCGATGGGCGGGGACGACAACGCCGGGCTGCTGCTGGCCGGGTTCGTGCTGCTGGGCTTCGGTCTGGAGACGACCCTGTTCGGGGCGTACGAGTCGATGCTGAGCGAGGCGCCGCCGGCGCAGGCGGGCGGGGCCGCGGCGATCGGGGAGACGTCGTACCAGTTGGGGGCGGGGATCGGGATCGCGTTGCTGGGCAGCGTGATGAACGCGGCGTACGCGCCTGGGCTGGCGGGGGTGCCGGGGGTGCCGGCGGCGGCGTCCGGGGCGGCGTCGCACTCGCTCGGGGAGGCGTACGAGGTGGCCGGGCAGCTTGGGGGGTCGGCGGGGGTGGCCCTGCGGCGGGCGGCTCGGGACTCCTTCGTGCACGGGCTGCATGTGACGTTGCTGGTGAGTGCGGGGCTGCTGCTGCTCGGGGCGGTGATGGCGTTGCGCCTGCCGCGGGTGATGCAGTGTGAGGGGTCGGCGGTGGAGCTGCCTGCCCAACGGGAGGTCGAAAGGCCCCGCGTCTCGGCTTGAGCCGCCTCCTACGGGCTGGGTGGACGTGCGAGACACTGCGTCGTAACGTCGGGCCGAGTCGCTCAACTAGCGATGCTAGTTTTCAGTTGCCGGAGGGTGTCCCATGTCCGCGTCCTCGAAGTTGCCCCCGTTGCCCCCGTTCGACCCCGCCGATCCGCTCGGGATCGACGACCTCCTGGACCCGGAGGACCTGGCCATCCGCGACACCGTACGGAACTGGGCCGCCGACCGCGTCCTGCCCCACGTCGCCGAGTGGTACGAGAACGGCGAACTGCCCGTCATCCGCGACCTCGCCCGCGAACTCGGCGCCCTCGGCGCCCTCGGCATGTCGCTCACCGGATACGGCTGCGCCGGCGCCACCGCCGTCCAGTACGGCCTCGCCTGCCTCGAACTCGAGGCCGCCGACTCCGGCATCCGGTCCCTCGTCTCCGTACAGGGCTCCCTCGCCATGTACGCCATCCATCGGTTCGGCTCCGAAGAGCAGAAGCAGACGTGGCTCCCCCGCATGGCCACCGGCGAGGTGATCGGCTGCTTCGGCCTCACCGAGCCCGACCATGGCTCCGACCCCGCCTCCATGCGCACCTACGCCAAGCGCGACGGCACCGACTGGGTTCTCAACGGCCGCAAGATGTGGATCACCAACGGCTCCGTCGCCGGCGTCGCCGTCGTCTGGGCACAGACCGACGACGGCATCCGCGGATTCGTCGTGCCGACGGACACCCCCGGCTTCTCCGCCCCGGAGATCAAGCACAAGTGGTCCCTGCGGGCCAGCGTCACCAGCGAGCTCGTCCTCGACGACGTGCGGCTGGCCGCCGACGCCGTGCTGCCCGAGGTCGTCGGACTGCGCGGACCCCTGAGCTGTCTGTCCCACGCCCGCTACGGGATCGTCTGGGGTGCCATGGGCGCGGCCCGCTCCTGCTTCGAGGTCGCCGTCGACTACGCGAAGTCGCGGGAGCAGTTCGGCAGGCCCATCGGTGGCTTCCAGCTCACCCAGGCCAAGCTCGCCGACATGGCGCTCGAACTGCACAAGGGAATTCTGCTCGCCCACCACCTGGGGCGGCGCATGGACGCCGGCCGTCTGCGTCCCGAGCAGGTCAGCTTCGGCAAGCTCAACAACGTACGAGAGGCGATCGAGATCTGTCGTACGGCGCGGACCGTTCTCGGGGCGAACGGGATCTCCCTCGAATACCCGGTGATGCGGCACGCGACCAACCTCGAGTCGGTGCTCACCTACGAGGGCACCGTCGAGATGCACCAGCTCGTGCTGGGCAAGGCGCTCACCGGTCTCGACGCCTTCCGGTGAGGCCTCAAGGAGGCAGGGCCGGTACGCGGCCCTGCCTCAGCTCTGGTTGAAGAAGCCGTCCGAGCGATGCGCCGCCGGGTCGCCGCTGACGATCTCGGTGTCGGCGGGGGAGAGCAGGAACACCCGGTTGGACACGCGGTCGATGGAGCCGCGCAGGCCGAAGACCAGCCCGGCCGCGAAGTCGACGACGCGCTTGGCGTCGGCGGCCTCCATGGCCGTGAGGTTCATGATGACCGGCACCCCGTCCCGGAACAGCTCGCCGATGGCGCGCGCGTCGCGGAAGCTGTCCGGGGTCACCGTGCCGATCCGGCGGCCCTTGTCCTCGGCCGTGTCCGTGGCCACCTTCACCCGGGGGTCCGTGACCCAGGCGTCCCCGGACTCGGTGCCCTCGGAGTAGTCGTCGTCGTAGTAGCGCTCGTCATCGTTGTCGTCGACGAGGCCGAGCCACGCACTCGCCTTGCGTACCGATCCCATGGACGCCTCCTCTCGCAGCGGTCTTTCTTGCTTTCCGCATCCCTATGGTCATCCATGATGCGGATGGCGCGCCAAGTGGATAGACGCCGCGCGGGGGGTTTGTGACGGTACTGGTGCACAGCGAATCCGTCGAGAGCCCGTGTTTCCCAAGGGCACGGCGGTAAACGGCTGCTGACTGAGAGTGAAATATGATTGTAGGCGGCGTACGGGTGACGTGCGGTGCGTACGGGTGAACGAAGTGGCCGATACGATGCGGCAGTCAACGTCGTACGCGTCACGGGGGATCGTCGTGTTCGGAATTGTCAGGCCTTGCCGCCACCGGCTCGGTGAGAGTCTCAAGACTCAGTGGATGGCGCATTTGTGCGGGCTGTGCCTGGCGCTGCGCGGCGACCACGGACAGTTCGCGCGCGTCGTGACGAACTATGACGGGCTTATCATATCCGTTCTGACGGAGGCTCAGGTCGCGAAGAACGAAAGGGGGCGGCGCACAGCGGGCCCGTGTCCGCTGCGCGGCATGCGCACCGCTTCAGTCGCGCAGGGCGAGGGGGCGCGGCTCGCGGCGGCCGTCTCGCTGGTGCTCGCCTCGGCCAAGGTACGCGACCACGTCGCCGACGGCGACGGGCTGCTGGCCCGCCGTCCGGTGGCGCTCGCCGCCCGCCGGGTCGCCGACAGCTGGGGGCGCGCGGGCGCCCGTACCGGGGCCGACGTCGGGTTCGACACTGCCGTCCTCGTCGACGCCGTCGACCGGCAGGTCGGCATCGAGGCGCTCGCCGGGCCCGGGACGCCGATCCTGACGGTCACCGAACCGACCGAGACCGCCACCGCCGCGGCCTTCGCCCACACCGCGGTCCTCGCCGGGCGGCCGGGCAATGCCGAGCCGCTCGCCGAGGCCGGGCGTCTCTTCGGACGGCTCGCGCACCTCCTGGACGCCGTCGAGGACCGGGAGGCCGACGCCGCGTCGGGTGCCTGGAACCCGCTCACCGCGACCGGCACCTCGCTCGCCGAGGCCCGCCGGCTCGCCGACGACGCGGTGCACGGCATCCGGCTCGCCCTGCGCGAGGTGGAGTTCACCGACGGCCGGCTCGCCCACCTGCTGCTCGCCCACGAACTGCGGCGCTCGGTGGACCGGGCCTTCGGCACCGAGTCCTGCGGGCACGCGCCCGAGGGCGCCTTCGGGCCGCCGCAGGGCCCCTACGCACCGCAGGGCCCCCCATTACCCCAGAACCCGCAGACCCCGTACGACCCCAACAACCCCTACACGGGAGGCAACCCCTTCGGCGGCGAGCCCCCACGGCCGGGCAAGCGCGGCTTCTGGGCCGGGTGCGCGGTGGCCATCGGGCTGTGCTGCACCTGCAAGGCGTGCTGCGCAGACGAGTTCGAGGGTCCGTGGTCGCGGCAGAAACGCGAGGGCTGGTGCAGCAACTGTGACTGCGACTGCGGCGACTGCTGTGAGTGCTGCGGGAACTGCTGCAGTTGCGGTGACGGCTGTGGCTGCGACTGCGGCTGCGACTGCTGAGGCCTGTTCTAGTTCTTCAGTTCCGGCGGCGAAGATCTGCCACTTCTTGATCGCCGATCCCGTCGTCCCCCACTTCTTCAGGATCTTCTCGTACGTCCCGTCGGCGATCAGCTTGTTCACCGCCGCCTGGAAGGCCGGAGCCAGCTTCGTGCCCTTCTTGAAGGCGAAGCCGACGTCGAGGCGGTGGTACTCGTTGAGGAACTTCACGCCCGTCTGGTGGGCGACGGCGTAGCGCAGGCCGTTGATGGTGGACATCACGACGTCGCTGCGGCCCTGTTGGAGCGAAAACCACAGCGCGCCGGTCTCGCTGTAGGTCTGCACGCCGTACGCCTGCCTGCCCGCGTCCGTGCAGACGTGCTTGTTCTGCTCCAGCGTGGCCTCGAAGGTCGTGCCCGCGCCGGTGGCGATGTTCAGCCCGCACAGCTGCTTGAGGTCGGTGACCTTGCCCAGCTTGCTGTCCTCGCGGGTGGCGAAGCCCTGGCCGTCGTTGATGTAGGTGACGAAGTCGATGGTCCTGCGCCGCTCGTCGGTCACGTCGAAGTTGCCGGCGCCGACGTCGTACTTGCCGCTGTCGAGGGCGGGCAGGATCGCCTCGAAGCTCGCCTGCTGCGTCTTGAGCTTGATGCCGAGCACCTTGGCGACGGCGTTCGTGAAGTCGACGTCCTGGCCGGTGAGAGTCTTGCCGTCGTCCAGGTAGGTGGTGCCGGGCGGGGTGCCGCCGACGCTGTAGACGACGGTGAGGCCCGACACCCCGGACGGCAGCAGCCTTGCAGCCGCCTCGTCCCTCCGGATGCCGGAGACGACGTCCGTGGTGGGGATCGTGCCGGCCTTGGCGGCGGCGCCCGCGGCACCGCTCCCCGAGGAGCCGTCCGACCCGGAGCTGCACGCGGTGAGGAGCAGCGCTGCGGAGGTGATCAGGGCAAAGGGTACGAAAAGGCGGCGGCGGGCACGCGTGGGCGTACGCATGGTGTGCGGTCTCCTGGGAGCAAAAGGGCGTCAAAGAGCGCGAGGGATGGGTGCGCGTGTGAAGGCGAGGAGGGAGAACGCTGACGGCGCCCACGGGATCAGGGGCGCGCAGTGGGTCGGCTCAACAGGAAGAGGACCACACGCGACCGAAGTCGATGTGGGAGCGCGTGACCAGCCACTGCTGTGGATGCATGGGCCGAGTGGAACAGGCATCCGGTTCCGCGTCAACCGACTTGAGATGTACGGCTCACATGATGGACAGCCTTGACAGCGAGGGCAAACGGACCCGTACTCTCGACGAACGGCCCTGCTGAGGGGCTCGGCCGTACCGCGTGCCGTGGCGACACCGCGCGCTCCGTGTGAAGGCACCCACCCCGTGCTCGAACCTACGCATCACGGAGCCTTCGCATGTCCTCCGACACTCTCGCCCAAGCCGTCGCACCGGAGATACCGGAGCACGCGGGCGCCTTGCGAATCGTCCCGCAGCGCCGGCTCGGCCAGTGGACGGCCGCCGCCCTCGTCCTCGTCCTGCTCGGCCTCGCGCTCACCTCGGTCGTGCGCAACCAGGCGTTCCAGTGGGACGTCGTCGCCGACTGGTTCACCTCGGACTCCGTGCTGCGCGGGCTGTGGCTGACCCTGTGGCTGACCGCCGTCGTCATGGCGCTCGGTTTCGCGCTGGGCACCCTGCTCGCCGTGTTCCGGCTGTCCGCCAACCCCGTGCTGCGGGCGGTGAGTTGGGGATACGTCTGGCTGTTCCGGTCGATCCCGATCCTGGTGCAGCTGCTGCTGTGGTTCAACATCGGGGCGCTGTACCCGCAGATCCTCGGCGTGAAGACGGTCAACCTGCTCGGCCCGGTCACCGTCGCGATCGTCGGCCTCACCCTGCACGAGGCCGCGTACGCCGCCGAGGTGGTGCGCGGCGGCATCCTGTCCGTCGATCGCGGCCAGATCGAGGCCGCGTAGGCGCTCGGCCTGAGCCGGTGGCGCCGCTGGCGGCGGATCGTACTGCCGCAGGCGATGCGCGCCATCGTGCCGCCCGCCGGGAACATGCTGATCGGCACCCTCAAGGGCACCTCCATCGTCAGCGTCATCGCCGTCCAGGACCTGCTGTACTCGGTGCAACTGGTCTACCACCGCACCTACCAGGTCATCCCGCTGCTGATGGTGGCCACGATCTGGTACACCCTCGTCACCTCGGTGCTCAGCGTCGGCCAGTACTACGTGGAGAAGCACTACGCGCGCGGTTCGGAGCGCACCCGATGACCACCCACCGGCCGTCGCTGGTGATCGTCGGGCCGGGCCGCGGGGGACCGGTCTGATCGAGCGCATCGCCGCCAACGCGCCCGAGCTGTATGCCGGTTCGGGATTCGACATCCACCTCGTCGACCCCCATCCGCCGGGTGCCGGACGCATCTGGCGCGCGGCGCAGTCGCCGCTGCTGTGGATGAACTCGCACGCCGAGGACGTCACCATGTTCACCGACGACACGGTGGACATGGCCGGGCCGGTGCGCGAGGGCCCGACCTGCACGAGTGGGCGGGCCTGGACGGCCGTACCTTCGCCGACCGTCGTATCCAGGGCGCCTACCTGCGCTGGGTGTACGACCGGGCCGTGGCCGCCCTGCCCCTGGGCATCACCGTGCACCACCACCCGCGGCGCGCCGTGCGCGTCACCGCCGTCCGCGCGCGGGCCGCCAGCAGGTGTGGCTGGAGGGCCGCCCGCGTCCGCTCCCCGCCGACCTCGTGGTGCTCGCCCTGGGGCACCTGGACGCCGAACTCGACGGCGAGCAGGGCGAGTTGGCCGCCTACGCCCGCACCCATGGCCTGGTGCACCTGCCGCCGGACTTCACCGCCGACAGCGACCTGTCCCCGCTGAAGGCCGGCGAACCCGTCCTCGTCCGCGGTTCGGGCTCGCCTTCGTCGACCTGATGGTGCTGCTGACGGAGGGGCGGGGCGGGCGGTACGAGGGGGACACGTACGTTTAGTCGGGACAGGAGCCGGTCCTGTACTCGGTTCGCGGCGCGGAGTGCCGTACCACTCCAAGATCGGCTACGACTTCGGCGGTGAACGCCCGCCGCTGCCCCGCTTCTTCGGCCCCGCCGACGTCGACGCGCTGCTCGCCCGGCCGGACGGTTTCGACTTCCGGCGCGACGTGTGGCCGCTGGTGGAGAAGGAACTCGGGTTCGCCCACTATCACCGGCTGTTCGCGGCTCACCCCGACCGGACTTCCGTCGCCTGGGCGGACTTCGAGGAAAAGTACGCGGCCGCCGACACCGCCGAGCGCGAGGTGCTCGTCGCGTCCGCCGTGCCCGACCCCGCCGACCGGCTCGACCTCGGTGCCCTCGACCGTCCGCTGGACGGGGTGCGGTACTCCTCTGGACCCAAGCTGCTGCTCTTCGACGAACCCACCTCCGCGCTCGACCCCGAACTGGTCGGCGAGGTCCTCGACGTCATCAAGGACCTGGCCGGCCGGGGCACCACGATGATCGTCGTCACGCACGAGATCGGGTTCGCCCGCGAGGTCGCCGACACCGTGGTCTTCATGGACGCCGGGCGGATCGTCGAGCAGGGCGCGCCCGACGACGTACTCGACCGGCCGCAGCACGAGCGGACGCGGGCGTTCCTCTCCAAGGTCCTCTGAACCGTGGCTCGCCACAGAAGGGATTCCCCCACATGACCGCACCGCACGGCCGGAGGCTGCTGCACCTGGCGGCCGCCGTCGATCAGCAGTCGGCGTACGACGCCGGTTCCTACGTCGCGCTGGCGCGGCTCGCCGAGAGCGGTGGCCTGGACTTCGTGACGCTCGACGACAGCTTCGCGCGCCCCGGCCCCGACGCGCTGACCGTCCTGTCCCGGGTGGCGCCCGCGACCCACCGCGTCGGCCTGGTCCCCACGGTCACCACCACGCACACCGAGCCCTTCCACGTCCAGGCACGTCAGCTGTGGGACGCGTGGACGCCGGACGGCGTGTCGCGGCCGTTCGCGCACCGAGGGCAGCACTTCGACATCGCGGGCGAGTTCACCGTTCCGCGCTCGCCGCAGGGCCATCCGGTCGTCATCCAGGCGGGGGATTCCGACGAGGGCCGGGAGTTCGTGGCCGCCACGGCCGACGTGATCTTCACCCGGCACGGCACGCTGAAGGCGGGGCGCGCCTTCTACGCCGATGTGAAGCGGCGGCTGGCGAAGTACGGCCGCGGACCCGACGACCTGAAGATCATGCCCGGCGTGACCGTCGTCCTCGGCGACACCGCCGCCGAGGCCCAGGAGAAGGCCGGCGAGATGCGCAAGCGGCAGATCTCCCCGCAGAACGCGATGCTCGCGCTGGAGCAGATCTGGGGCGTCGACCTGTCGGCGTACGACCCCGACGGGCCCCTGCCCGACCTGGACCCGGTGCCGGACGCGCAGCTCACGCAGGGACGGACCCGGCGCGGCGACACCGTCGCGCTCGCCGAGAAGTGGCGGGCGCTGTCGAAGGAGAAGGGGCTGTCCATCCGGCAGACCGTGATCGAGGCGAGCGGCCGGCAGTCCTTCATCGGCACCCCGGAGGCGGTCGCCGCCGAACTCGACGAGTTCGTACAGCGTGACGCCGCCGACGGCTTCATCCTCGTCCCGCATCTCACCCCCGGCGGACTGGACGACTTCGTGGACCGCGTGGTGCCGCTGCTCCAGGAGCGCGGCGCGTTCCGCACGGAATACCAGGGCGTCACTCTGCGCTCACACCTCGGTTTGCCTGCCCAGCCCGGCATGGAAGGGTTGATCACATGACGACGGACGCATCCGACGCGTGGAAGCAGTGGCACGAACACCGTGTCGAAACGGTGTCGGCGCCCTACGGGCCACTCGCGCTGTCCGGCACGTACTGGCTGGAGGACTATCCGGACGGTCGAATTCCGGACATCCCCGGGACCTGGGCGGCCGACGGTGACACGGTCGTGCTCACCGCTGCCGAGGCGGACGGTCTGACCGTCGACGGGCAGCCCTTCAGCGGTCAGGTGCGGCTCGTCGCCGACACCGGAGCGGTGGACGCCGCCCGGGTCGCGCTGGGTGAGCGCCGGCTGGTCGTGCTGGTCCGCGAAGGCATATGGGGCATACGGGACTTCAATCCCGCCGCCGCGGCGCGGCGGGCGTTCCGGGGCATCGAGGCCACTGCCTACGATCCGCGCTGGTCGGTGCCGGGGCGCTTCACCGCGTACGAGGAGAGCCGCACCGTGCGCGTGCGGAACGCGGACGGACGCGAGCGCGGTCTCGGGCTCGCCGGGGAACTGGCCTTCACGCTCGACGGACAGGAACTGACGCTCCAGGTCGCGGTGCGGCAGGACGGTTCGCTGTGGGCGGTGTTCGCCGACGCCACCAGCGGGGACGGCAGTATCCGCTTCCGGTTCCTGTACCCCGGCGCCCCGGACGCCGAGGGGCGCACAATCGTCGACTTCAACCGCGCCCTTCTTCCGCCGTGCGCGTTCGCCGACCACTTCATCTGCCCGTTCCCGCCGCCGGGGAACACCCTGGGCCTTGCGATACCGGCGGGGGAGCGCACCCTGCTCTGAGGCAAGGTTGTCCTCGCTGCTGACGGAGCGTCAACTCGTCCTGATCGCACACAGCCCACTCGAATCACACACAGTCGCACGGCCGAAAGGCGCCCTTGCGCCTACCGGCCGTTCGGCCGAATACTCCCCCCACAGCGCTTGTCAGGGGCACGGCGTGTCCGGAATCCGGACGCGTGCTCCCTGGCTGCGCCTCACGGGCCCCGACCCCACGCGGGCCCCCGACTTCCCCTGTGGAGGAACGAAAAGTGAGGATCAAGCGCACCACTCCTCGCAGCGGCATTACGAGACGGACCCGGCTGATCGCCGTCTCCACCGGGCTCGTTGCCGCCGCCGCGTTCGCGGTCCCCAGCGCGAACGCGTCCGACACGACCACCTTCAGCACCGCCCAGCTCACCAAGGCGAGCGACTCGGTGCTCAAGGCCGACATCCCGGGCACCGCCTGGGCGGTCGACAGCAAGACCAACCGTGTCGTCGTCACCGTCGACAGCACGGTCTCTCCGGCCGAGATCGCCAAGATCAAGCGGCAGGCGGGTGCCAACTCCGGCGCCCTGACCATCAAGCACACCCCGGGCAAGTTCAACAAACTGATCTCCGGCGGCGACGCCATCTATGCGAGTAGCTGGCGCTGCTCGCTGGGCTTCAACGTCCAGGACGCCAGCGGCAACTACTACTTCCTGACCGCCGGTCACTGCACCGACGGTGCGGGCACCTGGTGGTCGGACTCGTCGCACTCGACCACGCTCGGCACCACCGCCGGCTCCTCCTTCCCCGGCAACGACTACGGCATCGTGCGCTACACCAACAGCTCGGTGACCAAGTCGGGCACCGTGGGCAGCGTGGACATCACCAGCGCGGCCACGCCGTCCGTCGGCACCACCGTCTACCGCCGCGGCTCCACGACCGGCATCCACAGCGGCAGCGTCACCGCGCTCAACGCGACGGTCAACTACGGCGGCGGCGACATCGTCTACGGCCTCATCCAGACCACGGTCTGTGCCGAGCCCGGCGACTCCGGCGGCCCGCTCTACTCCAACAGCGGTGTCGCCTACGGTCTGACCTCGGGCGGCAGCGGCGACTGCACCTCCGGCGGTACGACCTTCTTCCAGCCGGTCACCGAGGCGCTGAGCGCCTACGGCGTCCACGTCTACTGACGCCCCCGCAACCGGTCACCCGCACGGCCTGACCTGCAGCCGGCAGCAGGTGAGCCCCCGCACACAACTGGTGTGCGGGGGCTCGCTCCTGGAGGGGCGCAGACCTCGCTGCGGTCCATCATCGGCAAGAGCGAGCTGGACGACCTGCTCTCCAACCGCGAAAAGCTCAACCAGGGACTGGAGTTGATGATCGACAGCCCGGCCGTGGAGTGGGGCGTCACCATCGACCGTGTCGAGATCAAGGACGTGTCCCTGCCCGAGACCATGAAGCGCTCGATGGCCCGGCAGGCGGAGGCCGACCCGGGAGCGCCGGGCCCGGGTCATGAACGCGGACGCCGAGCTCCAGGCGTCGAAGAAGCTGGCCGAGGCGGCACAGCAGATGGCGGACACGCCCGCGGCGCTGCAACTGCGGCTGCTGCAGACGGTGACGGGGCGGTCGCCGCCGAGAAGAACTCCACGCTCGTGCTGCCCTTCCCGGTCGAGCTGCTGCGGTTCCTGGAGAAGGCTCAGCAGCAACTGCCCGCAGCGCCCGCAGTGTCGGAACCTCGCATGGATCAGGGTGGCGAAGGGCCGAAATCAAGACAGGACTAGATCTCGCGGGCTGCGCATCGGTTACTCGCCCGTAGTGTTTGCAATGCGAATGCTGATGGACCCAGCTGGGGTGACCACGGGCGGTCAGAACATAGGGGGTGTACGCCGGTTGACGTATGTGCGTCCAGAACTCGACCTTGTGTGTTTGCTGTCGGCCTCGGAATAGTAGGCGCCGTTCAACCGCCTTCCGGTTCGTGAGATCCCCACAAGCTCGCGGGCCGACCCCCCACAGGAGGACGAGAGTTGAAGCACCGACGCATACCCAGGCGCCGTGCGGCCGTGGCAGGTGCGGGCATCGCCGCACTGGTCGCCGCGGGAGTCACCTTCCAGAGTGCGAACGCCAGCGAGACCCCGAAGACCCCCGTGGCTCAGACCCTGTCGTCCACGGCGGCCGGAAACCTCGCCTCGAGGCTCGTCAAGGACCTCGGCGCCGACGCGGCGGGCACGTACTACGACGCGAAGAGCAGGAACCTCGTGGTCAACGTGCTCGACGCGACCACCGCCAAGGCCGCCCAGCAGGCCGGCGCCAAGGCCAGAGTCGTCGAGAACTCCCTCGCCGAGCTGGACAGTGCCCGCACCACGCTCCAGCAGGACGCGACCATCCCCGGCACCTCGTGGGCGACCGACCCCGTCACCAACAAGGTCGTCGTCACCGCCGACAAGACCGTCTCGAAGGCCGAGTGGGCCAAGCTCGGCAAGGTCGTCGACGGACTCGGCAACAAGGCCGAACTCAAGCGCTCGAAGGGGGAGTTCAAGCCCTTCGTCGCGGGCGGCGACGCCATCACCGGCTCGGGCGGCCGCTGCTCGCTCGGCTTCAACGTGGTCAAGGGCGGCCAGCCGTACTTCCTCACCGCCGGACACTGCACGCAGGCGATCTCCACCTGGTCGGACTCCAGTGGCAACGTGATCGGCCAGAACGAGCAGTCCAGCTTTCCGGGCAACGACTTCGGCCTGGTCAAGTACACCGCGAGCGTCGACCACCCGAGCGCGGTCGACCTCTACAACGGCTCGACCCAGCAGATCACCAAGGCGGGCGAGGCGACCGTCGGCGAGAAGGTGACCCGCAGCGGCTCCACGACCCACGTGCACACCGGCACGGTCACCGGTCTGAACGCCACCGTGAACTACTCGGAGGGCACGGTCAGCGGCCTCATCCAGACCGACGTGTGCGCCGAGCCCGGCGACAGCGGCGGGTCGCTGTTCGACGGCGACACCGCGCTCGGCCTCACCTCCGGCGGCAGCGGCGACTGCACCTCCGGCGGCGAGACCTTCTTCCAGCCGGTCACCGAGGCGCTGTCGGCCACCGGCGCCCAGATCGGCTGACCACCCCACGGGATCCGCAACAGCCCCGCCCCCGCGACAGCCCCGCCCCCGCGCGCGAGGGGGCGGGGCTCTTGCGTCGTACACGAGGAGCCCTCGTGGCCGATGGGCGCCGCGTCCCGGCTCACTGCGGCCGCGCCGCCTCCCGGCTCACTGCGGCCGCGCCGCCTCCCGGCTCACTGCGGCCGGACGCCGGCCCGTTTGTTCCGCGGCCCAGCAGCGGGGCCGTCACGTGTTCCGCGGCCCAGCAGCGGGGCCGTCACGGCCGTGGGAGTACGCGATCGAGCGCGCCGTCCAGGTGCCCGCGCCCGGTGGCAGGGCGGGCCCGATCGCCGGAACGGCGGCGGCACCGGCAGCGGGACGGCGCCGTTCGCGCTGGGTCGGAGTGCCGGCGCCGATGGGCTGTGTCATGTCCCCGCGGTCCGGGCCGCCGGGCGTTTGCGCAGGTGGGACACGCCCGAACGGTCGTCGTACACACGTTCGGGAATTGGTCTATGGTGGGGGTGGGAGAGTTGGGAACTGATGTTCGAGAGCTCGCGAGGGCTCACGAGTGCGGGAGGTGTGTGTGCCGGGCTTCACGCATCTGCACACAGTCTCCGGGTTCTCCCTGCGCTACGGCGCCTCGCACCCGGAGCGGCTGGCCGAGCGCGCCTCCGAGCGGGGCATGGACGCCCTCGCGCTCACCGACCGCGACACCCTCGCCGGCACGGTCCGCTTCGCCAAGGCCTGCGCCAGGGCGGGCGTCCGTCCGCTGTTCGGCGTGGAACTGGCGGTGGCGGAGCCCGAGCCCGTCCGGCGGGAGGCGTCCGTACGCCGGGACGCGTACGCGTCCGTACGCCGGGAGCGACGCCGGGCGCCCGTGCGCGGCGGTGCCTTCATCGACGAGTCGGCCCCCCGTGTGACCTACCTCGCCCGGGACGGCGCCCGCGGCTGGGCCGATCTGTGCCGCCTGGTCACCGCCGCCCACACCGCTGCGGGCACCCCGCTGCTGTCCTGGGTCGACAACCACGCCGACGGCCTGACCGTCCTGCTCGGCCCCGACTCCGACGTCGGCCGAGCCCTCGCCGCCGGGCGCCCGGACCGCGCGGCCCGGCTGCTCGCCCCCTGGCGCGAGGTCTATGGCGACGCGCTGCGCCTGGAGGCCGTCTGGCACGGCCGCAAGGGCACCGGCCCCGGCTCGCTGCGCCTGGCCGCCCGCACCGTCGGCTTCGCCGCCGAGCAGCGCATCCGGCCCGTGCTCAGCAACGCCGTCCGGTACGCCGACCCCGGCCAGGGCCCGGTCGCCGACGTGCTGGACGCCGCCCGCCGCCTGGTCCCCATCGACGCGACCAGGGAACTGGACTCCGGCGAGGCCTGGCTGAAGGACGCGGGTCTGATGCTCCAGGCCGCCGAGCGGATCGTCGAGGCCGCGGGTTTCCGGCGCGACACCGCCCACCGCCTGCTGGAGCAGACCCGGGCCACGGCCGCCGAGTGCCTGGTCGACCCCGAGGACGACCTCGGCATCGGCACCGTCCACTTTCCCGAGCCGCACCTCGTCGGCGCCGGCCGCCGCACCGCCCAGCGCGCCCTCGCCTCCCGGGCGGCGGCGGGCATGGTGCTGCGCGGCTACGCCGACCGGCGCGCGTACTGGGAGCGGATGCACGAGGAGCTGGACATCATCGCCCACCACGGCTTCGCCTCCTACTTCCTGGCGGTCGCCCAAGTGGTGGACGACGTACGGAAGATGGGCATCCGGGTCGCCGCGCGCGGCTCCGGCGCGGGCTCCCTCGTCAACCACCTCCTCGGCATCGCGCACGCCGACCCGATCGAGCACGGGCTGCTGATGGAGCGCTTCCTGTCCAAGCGCCGCGTGGTCCTGCCGGACATCGACATCGACGTGGAGTCCGCGCGCCGCCTGGAGGTCTATCGCGCGATCATCGACCGGTTCGGCACCGAGCGGGTCGCGACGGTCGCCATGCCGGAGACGTACCGGGTGCGGCATGCGATCCGTGACGTGGGTGCCGCCCTGTCCATGGACCCCGCCGACATCGACCGCATCGCCAAGTCCTTCCCGCACATCCGCGCCCGCGACGCCCGCGCGGCGCTGGAGGAGCTGCCCGAGCTGAAGCAGTTGGCGGGAGAGAAGGAGAGGTACGGACGGCTGTGGGAGCTGGTCGAGGCCCTCGACGCCCTCCCGCGCGGGGTCGCCATGCACCCCTGCGGAGTGCTCCTGTCCGACGCCTCTCTCCTGGCCCGTACCCCGGTCATGCCGACCAGCGGTGAGGGCTTCCCCATGGCGCAGTTCGACAAGGACGACGTCGAGGACCTCGGACTGCTCAAGCTCGACGTGCTGGGCGTGCGGATGCAGTCGGCGATGGCGCACGCCGTCGCGGAGGTGGAGCGGGTGACGGGGGAGCGGATCGACCTGGACGCGGTGCCCCCGGGGGATCCGGCGACGTATCGGCTCATCCGTTCCACCGAGACGCTGGGCTGCTTCCAGATCGAGTCGCCGGGGCAGCGGGACCTGGTCGGGCGGCTGCAGCCGGCCACCTTCCACGACCTGGTCGTCGACATCTCGCTCTTCCGGCCGGGGCCGGTCGCCGCCGACATGGTGCGGCCGTTCATCGAGGCGCGGCACGGGCGGGCGCCGATCCGCTGTCCGCACCGGGATCTGGAGGAGCCGCTGAGGGAGACGTACGGGGTCGTCGTCTTCCACGAGCAGATCATCCGCATCCTCGACATCATGACCGGCTGCGGGCGCGACGAGGCGGACCGCGTGCGGCGCGGGCTGTCCGACCCGGAGTCGCAGGGGCGGATCAAGGTGTGGTTCGCGCAGCACGCGGCGGCGAAGGGATACGACGCGGAAACGATTCAGCGGACGTGGGAGATCGTCGAGGCGTTCGGTTCGTACGGCTTCTGCAAGGCGCACGCGGTCGCCTTCGCCGTACCGACGTACCAGTCGGCGTGGCTGAAGGCCCATCACCCGGCCGCCTTCTATGCGGGGCTGCTCACGCACGACCCCGGGATGTATCCGAAACGGCTGCTGCTGGCGGACGCGCGGCGGCGCGGGGTGCCGATCCTGCCGTTGGACGTGAACAGGTCGGGGGTCGCACACCGTATCGAACTGGTGTCTGGATCGAAGGAATCCGAAGGGGTCTGGGGGCTGCGCCTGGCCCTCTCCGACGTGCACGGCATCAGCGAGGCCGAGGCGGCGCGGATCGCGGACGGGCAGCCGTACGACTCGCTGCTGGACTTCTGGGAGCGGGCGCGGCCGAGCCGTCCCGTCGCCGGGCGCCTCGCCCAGGTGGGGGCGTTGGACGCGTTCGGCGCCAACCGCCGTGATCTGCAACTGCACCTGGCCGAGCTGCACCGCGGCACCCGGGGCGCGGGCGGGGGCCAGCTCCCCCTGGCCGGCGGGCGGAAGACCGCGGCGGCCGGGCTGCCGGACCTGTCCGCGGCGGAGAAGCTCAGCGCCGAGCTGGGCGTGCTGTCCATGGACGCCTCGCGCAACCTGATGGACGACTACCGCACGTTCCTCGACGAGCTGGGCGTGGTGTCGGCGCGTCGGCTGCGCGAGGTCCGGCACGGCGAGACGGTGCTGGTCGCGGGCGCCAAGGCGGCCACCCAGACCCCGCCGATCCGGTCCGGCAAGCGGGTCATCTTCACCACGCTGGACGACGGCACGGGCCTGGTCGACCTCGCCTTCTTCGACGACTCCCACGACGCCTGCGCGCACACCGTCTTCCACTCCTGGCTGCTGCTGGTGCGCGGCGTGGTGCAGCGGCGCGGCCCGCGCAGCCTCAGCGTGGTGGGCGCGGCCGCCTGGAACCTCGCCGAGCTGGTCGAACTGCGTGCCGAGGGCGGCCTCGACGTGGTGGCGGCGCGGCTGGCGCAGCCGGTCCCACAGCGAAAGCCGGACGGCGATGCGGCGGAGGGCCGGACGATCCGCATGCCCACGGGGTACGAGATGCACCCCTGGGCCGATCTGCGTCCCGCGGGCGAAGGCCCGGCGGGTGGAAGGAAGTTGTGGCACCAGAGTCCAGGGAGTGCGGGATGACCATTCTCTGCGTCCGTTTCCAGCTGCCCCCGATGTACGAGGCGGCCCTGCCGGGGCTGCTCGGGCTGCTGGAGGAGTTCACCCCGGTCGTCGAGGCGCTGCCGCCGGACAGGGCGCTGGTCGATCTGCGGGGCGCCGAACGGTACTTCGGGCGCAGCGCGGTCGAACTCGCGTCGGTGATCCGGGTCCGCGCCCTCGCGCTGCACGGCGTCGACTGCGTGATCGGCGCCGGGCCGGGCCCGATGCTGGCCCGCATGGCGTTGCGCGAGGCCCGGCCCGGAGTGACCTGCGCGGTGCCCGACGCCCCGGACGCCATCGCCGAGTTCCTCGCCGAGCGGCCCGTCGCCGCGCTGCCCGGCGTCGGCGCGGCGACCGCCCGCACCCTGTCCGAGTACGGACTCGACACCCTGGGCCGGGTCGCCACCGCACCTTTGTCGACGCTCCAGCGCCTGGTCGGGGCGAAGGCCGGCCGCGAACTGCACGAGAAGGCCAACGGCGTCGACCGCGGCCGGGTGGTACCGAACGCCGTCTCCCGCTCCCTCGCGACGGAACGGCGCTTCGAACGCGACGAGTTGCACCGGGACCGCCACCGCCGGGCGCTCCTGTCGGCCACCGAGGAACTCGGCGCCCGGCTGCGCGCCCTGGACAAGGTCTGCGGCACCCTGGCCCTCACCGTGCGCTACGCCGACCGCTCCGCGACGACCCGCAGCCGCACGCTCAGGGAGCCGACCGCGCATACGGCGGCGCTCACCCGGGCCGCGTACGACATGTACGAGGCCCTCGGCCTGCAACGCGCCCGCGTCCGCGCGATCGCCCTGCGTGCCGAGGGCCTCGGCCCTGCCGAACAGGCCTCCTACCAGCTCACCTTCGACCCCGTCGACGAGAAGGTCCGCCGCATCGAGGAGGTCGCGGACCGCGCGCGGGCGAAGTTCGGACCGCGGGCGGTGATGCCGGGGGCGCTGGCGGCGTGAGCCTTCTGGCGGGCGTCAGTTGGCCCACGGTGGGGTGATGCGGGTGCCGTCGGCCAGTTCCGCCTCCAGGCCGATGGACGTGGTGACCCAGGAGACCCCGACCGACCGGACCTCGACGGCGAGGGTCGCACCGGAGTTGATGATCACCGTGTCGCCGGCGGTGACCCGCTCGGTGCGGTCGTCGAGCGTGATCAGCAGTTCGCCGTCGAGCAGGGAAGATCTCCTCCCGGGTGACGGTGTGCGCGGGGGCCTGCGTCCCCGCCGGGATCTCGCCCCGCCAGGCGCACAGCTCCTTGCTGCCGGTGCGGGGGTGGCGTACGAGACGAAGCGGGCGCCGTGGATCTCGTGGGTCACGGCTTCGGACGGGCGCATGGCTCGCCAACCGTGGCGTGCGCAGTGCCGACACGGTCGCGGCCACCGCCCTGGAGGCCGCCCAGGCCCAGCAGACCGCGCTGCCCGGTGAGGACGTC
>NZ_JBEXHW010000039.1:0-56183 GCF_040608235.1 Streptomyces sp. NPDC005202
CTAAGCCTTACAGCGCCGATGGTACTGCAGGGGGGACTCTGTGGGAGAGTAGGACGCCGCCGAACAAATCTTGAGAAAACCCCCGTGCCATTGGGTACGGGGGTTTTCTGCGTTTAGGGTCGAGTCATGCGCTACGACCTCGTCATCTTCGACAACGACGGCGTTCTCGTCGACAGCGAGCCCATCTCCAATCGGCTTCTCGCCGCCTATCTCACCGAGCTGGGGCACCCCACCTCGTACGAGGACTCCATACGCGACTACATGGGGTCGGCGATGCACCGGATCCACGACCTCATCCTTGAGCGCACGGGGAAGCGGCTGCCGGACGACTTCGACGACGTCTTCCACACCCGCGTCTTCGCCGCATTCCAGCAGGAGTTGAAGCCGGTGGCGGGCGTCGTCGACGTACTGGAGAAGCTGGCCGCGGATGGGACGCCGTACTGTGTCGCGTCGTCGGGCAGCCATGAGCGGATCCGGGTGGGGCATCGGACGACCGGGTTGGACCGGTGGTTCGACGAGACGCGGATTTTCAGTTCGCAGGACGTGGGGCGGGGGAAGCCGGCGCCGGACCTGTTCCTGTACGCCGCCGAGCGAATGGGTGTCGCGCCGGAGCGGTGCGTCGTCGTCGAGGACTCTCCGTTGGGCGTACAGGCCGCCGTCGCGGCCGGGATGGACGTGTACGGGTTCAGCGCCATGACGCCCGCGGACCGGCTCGCGGGGGCCACCCAACTCTTTTCCCACATGGGAGAGTTGACTGACCTGCTGGTGTGACCCGGGCCATCGGCACGGCACTGACATTTGTCATGCGGAGCTCCGGACGATCGTTTCTACTGGCGGACCCCTCTTGGCGGCGAAGCTGAGGGCATGACGACGAACACGGTCTCCCAGGGTCGGAGCAACGGCCAGAGCATGCGTGCCAACTTCGCGCCGCTGTTCGTGGACGTGGCGGTGCCGCTCGGCTCGTACTACCTGCTCAAGGACGGGTTCGGGATGAGCACCTTCGCGGCGCTCGCCTGGAGCAGCGTGGTGCCGGCCGTGCGGACCGTGTGGAGCGCGGTCAGGGAGCGGCAGACCAACGGACTCGCCCTGCTCATCCTCGTCGTGAACGTCGTCGGGCTGCTGCTCAGCTTCGTCTCCGGCGATCCGCGGCTGATGCTCGTCAAGGACAGCGCGGTCAGCAGCACGGTCGGGATCGGCATCCTGGTCTCCGTGGCGCTCGGGAAGCCGATGATGACCGCGGCCGTCAAGCCCTTCCTGGTGAAGGGCGACGCGACCAAGGAGGCCGCCTGGCAGCGGCTCCAGTCCGGGTCCGGGTCCGCCTCCGGGGCGGCGGCCTTCCGGAGGGCGGAGCGGGTCTTCTCGGTCGTCTGGGGCGTGGTGCTGGTCGGCGAGTGCGTCGCGCGGATCGTGGGCGCCTACACCCTGCCGGTGGACACCATGGTCTGGCTCGGCTCGGTCTTCATGATCGGCGCGATGGTGCTCGGTTTCCTGGTCAGCGGTGGTCTCGCCTCCGTGCCCATGGAGCGCCTGCTCGCAGCCGAGGTGAAGGCGGCCGGGTCCGCGGAACGCGAGCTCGTCCTCGCCCGGTAAAGCCCGCTGAAACTGAGCCGAATTCACCTTTGGCTGGATCTACCCACGGGTAGCCCGGGGCCCTACGCTCGCCGCCATGACTGATGTGCTGCGGCGCGGCAGGGCCTCGTTGGCGTTCAGCTTCTTCGCCCAGGGCGCCGCCTTCGCGCAGCTCGTGACGCGCATCCCGGCCATCCAGGACCGTTACGGGGTCTCGGACGCGCTGCTGCCCGCCTTCCTGGCCGCCGTCCCGATCCTCGCCGGGGTCGGCAGTGTGACGACCGAGCAGCTGGTGAAGCGAGTACGGCCCAGCCGGCTGCTGCGCTGGTCCCAGCCGGTCGTGCTCCTGGCGTTGCTCGGTGTCGGGGCCGGCGACCGGGTCGCCGGGCTGGGTGCCGCGCTCGCCGCCTTCGGGCTGGCTGTCGGTGCGCTGGACGCGTCGATGAACATGCTCGGGGTGAGCCTGCAGCGGACGTACGGCCGCAGCATCATGCTCAGCTTCCACGCCGCCTACAGCCTGGGCGGGATCGTGGGCGCCTCGCTGGCCTGGGTGGGGGCGCACTGGCATCTGGCGCTGTTCGTGTCGTATCTGCCGGTCGTGCTGGTGCTGCTGCCGGCGACGTTTGTGGGGAGCCGGTGGTACGTGGACGGCGATGCCACCACCGCCGTACCCGACCGGGAGGCGGGCGAGACCGGGACCGTCGTCTTCAAGCTGCTGCTGCCGCTGTGCCTGGTGATGACGTTCGCCTACATCGGGGACTCGACCGTCTCCAACTGGAGCGCGAAGTACCTCCAGGACGTGCTGGGCAGCTCCGAGCAGCTGGCGACCGTGCCGTACAACGTCTACATGGTGACCACGCTGCTGGGGCGGGCCATCGGTGACTTCGGGGTACGGCGGTTCGGGGCCGCGGCCGTGGTACGGCTGGGCGCGCTGGTGGCGGCGCTGGGGTTCGCGGTGGTGGCCGGGGCGCCGGAGGCGTGGGCCGGGATGCTCGGGTTCACTCTGCTGGGGCTGGGGCTGTGTGTGCTGGTGCCGCAGACCTTCGCGGCGGCCGGGCGGCACGCTTTTGAAAATTACGGCCCGGGGGCGTCGGACGCGGCCATCGCGCGGCTCAACATCTTCAACTACGTGGGGTTTCTGGTCGGCTCCCCGTTGGTGGGGGCGCTCGGCGACGCCTGGAGCTATCGCGGGGCGATGCTGGTGCCGATGGCGTTGGTGCTGGTGACGTTGGTGTACGCCCGTTCGTTCGCTCCTCAACCGGACCGATACGGTGGCGGTCATGAGCGGCCGCGCACAGCTGATGTGGGACGAGGCGGTAACGGGCTATGACTTCGGCCCGGACCATCCGATGGATCCGGTCCGGCTGGCCCTGACCTGGAAACTGGTCGGCGCCTTCGGGCTCGACCGCGAGGCGCACGTGGTCGCGGCCAAGCCGGCCGGGGAGTCGACGCTGCGGCTCGTCCACCGGGAGGACTACATCGAGGCGGTGAAGGCCGCGTCGGCGGATCCGGGGTCGGCGAACGGGTCGTCGTACGGGCTGGGGACGCTGGACGATCCCGCGTTCGCCGGGATGCACGAGGTGTCCGCGCTGATCGCCGGACAGTCGGTGGGGGCGGCGGAGGCCGTGTGGCACGGGGACGCGCTGCACGCGGTGAACTTCGCGGGTGGGCTGCACCATGCGATGCCGGGGTCGGCGTCGGGGTTCTGCGTCTACAACGACGCCGCGCTGGCGATCGCGCGGCTGCTGGAGCTCGGCGCGGAGCGGGTCGCCTATGTCGACGTCGACGTGCACCACGGGGACGGGGTGCAGGCGGCGTTCTGGGAGGATCCGCGGGTGCTGACGATCTCGCTGCACGAGCATCCCCGGACGCTGTTCCCGCAGACGGGGTGGCCGGGGGAGACGGGGGCCGAGTCCGCGGAGGGGTCGGCCGTGAACGTGGCGCTGCCGGCGGGGACCGCGGACGCGGGGTGGCTGCGGGCCTTCCATGCCGTGGTGCCGGAGCTGATCGCCGACTTCCGGCCGCAGGTGCTGGTGACGCAGCACGGGGCCGACACGCACTTCGAGGACCCGCTCGCGCACCTGGCGGTGTCGTTGGACGCACAGCGGGCGGTGCAGGTGGCCTGCCACGACCTGGCGCACGAGTACGCCGACGGGCGGTGGGTCGCGCTGGGCGGGGGCGGTTACGCGGTGGTGGAGGTCGTACCGCGGTCCTGGACGCATCTGGTGGCCATCGCGGCGGGGCGGCCGGTGGAGCCGGAGACGGTGATCCCCGAGAGCTGGCGACAGGAAGTGTTCGCGCGGACACGGGAGTTGGCGCCGCTGCGGATGACGGACGGGCGGTGGCCGGTGTCCTGGGCCGAGTGGGAGGCGGGGTACGACCCGGCCGACCGGTTGGACCAGGCGATCCTGGACACCCGGCGGGCGGTGTTTCCGTTGCGGGGGCTGTTGGCGTAGGGCTGTTGGCGTAGGGCTGTTGGCGCAGGGTGGGTGAGGAGCTCAGCAGGCCTTAGGCCAACTGTGCGGTGTTCCCGTGTTTTCGTGACGCCTTGGGCCCCCGTCCGCCACCATCGCTCCCGTGTTGAGCACCGCAGCCCTGCGCGCCCATCTGGTGGCCGCTCGTCTGGCTGGGACCGTGGCCACCTCGCGGGAGGTGAGCCTGCGCAGTTATCGGCTGTTCGCGGCTCGCGACCCCCGCGTGCTGATCGGGATCGATCCCGAACAGGCGTGGGGACAGCGGGATTTGATCGAACTGATGGCGGAGAAATGTGGAGTGTCGGCCGACCCATGGCACATCTCTGGCCATGATGTGATTGATCCGGAGCTGACTCTGGCCGCTCTGGACGCCTTCGCGGAGCGGCTCGCCGCAGCCGCCCAGCGCGGCACCCCTGTGCTGCTCGGCACCGGCCACCCGCACCGGCTGCTCGGTTTCTACGCCGCCTTGGCCGACGCGCTGTCGGCGGCGGGATGTACCGTCCTCACCCCGGCGCAGGGTCGCTGTGTCGACATAACGACCCGGTTCGGTCTACGCACGTACAACCTCGACTACGTACGAGGAGTCGCGCTGGTGCGGCCACCCGGCGAGCCTCGCCCCGGTTGTGAGCCCGGCGCACACACGCATTCACCGCTCCCGGTTCGCCTCGCCCTGGCCGCGGCCGCAGACGCCGGCGGCCCGCTGCCCGAGCTGGTGATCGGGGACCACGGGTGGGTCTGCGGAGCAGGTCAGCTGGGGTTCGAGGCGATGGGGCTGGCCGATACGGACGACCCCGCGCTCTTCGTCGGTGAGGCAGAGGGGCGCGTGTCCGTCGTCGTTCCACTTGATGACGCCGTGCGGCCCGATTACTACCGCCCGCTTACCCGCTACGTACTCAATCGAGCGTGTCTGTCACAGTAGGCCGCCGATGGGTGCACCTCTTCCCCACTCGCATCACCCGCCCCTAGTCTGGGGAGTGAGCACGCAGCGACGAAGAGTCACCGGAAGGGGAAGCCGGTGGCCGTCGAGTGCGGAAGGTTCAGGTGTGTCATGGCTGCAGCTGGCGAGAGGCCTCTGAACGAGGTTCAGTTCCTCACCGTGGCGGAAGTCGCCTCGGTGATGCGAGTGTCGAAGATGACCGTGTACCGGCTGGTGCACAGCGGTCATCTGCCCGCGATCCGGGTGGGACGGTCGTTCCGCGTCCCGGAGCAAGCGGTTCACGAGTACCTTCGCGAGAGCTACGTGGGGGTGGAAACCGCCTGACGACGACGCCGGGGGATCCGTCCAGGGCACTTCCGGATCCCCTCGGTACCCCTCGATTACGACCTCGGCGCTCGGGCGGGTAGGCTAGCCCCTCGTAGGTCGTGTGGGCCCATGGCGCCCAAACAACCGAGTTATGAGAAGTGAGCGAGGGTAGTCGTGGGCTCTGTTATCAAGAAGCGGCGCAAGCGGATGGCCAAGAAGAAGCACCGCAAGCTGCTCAAGCGCACCCGCGTCCAGCGTCGCAACAAGAAGTAGTGACGCCAGTCGCTACGAGGTACGCGACATCGCGAGAGCGCGTCTGTGGCCCCCCACCACACCCGGTGGGGGGCCACATGCTTGTCCGGCCCCCCACCGGGTGTCGTGTCCCGTCGTACGAACCCTGGCGACGGATGGCGTGGTGTGTTCGTACGTACGTGCGTGTCGTTACTTCGTGCATCGGGCGGTCATCACAGCGCAACATCTACCCGATAGGTTGGCCGTACACGGGGGAACGCGGCGGGATACCAGGTGCTGGAAGGAAGGCGCTGATCTTGGGACAGGTCGTGCTCGTGACCGGAGTGGCCCGTCAGCTCGCGGGCCGGTTCGTACGACGGATCCAGCGTGACCCACAGGTGGACCGGGTCGTCGCGGTGGACGCGGTGCGGCCCGAGCACCATCTGGGCGGTGCCGACTTCATCCAGGCGGACATCCGGCAGGCCACCATCGCGCGCGTGCTCGCCGAGGCGTCCGCCGACACGGTCGTCCACATGGACGTGACGGGCACCCCGCTGGGCAGCGGCAGTCGGGCCACCGTCAAGGAGACCAACGTCATCGGCACCATGCAGCTGCTCGGTGCCTGCCAGAAGTCCCCGAGCGTCAAGCGGCTGGTGGTGAAGTCCAGCACCAACGTCTACGGGTCGGCGCCCCGGGACCCGGCCGTGTTCACCGAGACCATGCCGCCCAAGTCCCTGCCCAGTGGCGGCTTCGCCAAGGACACGGTCGAGGTCGAGGGGTACGTACGGGGCTTCGCGCGGCGGCGGCCGGACGTCGCCGTGTGCGTGCTCAGGTTCGCCAACATCCTCGGGCCGGCCGCGGACTCGCCGCTCGCCTCGTACTTCTCGCTGCCCGTCCTGCCGACGGTGTTCGGCTACGACCCGCGGCTGCAGTTCGTGCACGAGGACGACGTGATCGAGGTGCTGCGGATCGCCTCGCAGGAGCCGCGCCGTGGCACGCTCAACAGCGGAACCTTCAACATCGCCGGCGACGGGGTGCTGCTGCTCTCCCAGTGCTCGCGGCGGCTCGGCCGCCCCACGGTGCCGCTGCTGCTGCCCGCGGTCACCTGGGCGGGCTCGCTGATGCGTACCCTGGGCATGACGGACTTCTCACCCGAGCAGATCCGGCTGCTCACCCACGGCCGGGTCGTGGCGACGGACCAGATGCGCGAGACGCTGGGCTTCGCACCGAAGTACACCACCGCGGAGACCTTCGCGGACTTCGCCCGCAGCCGCGGCCCCGGACTCCTGCCGCCGGAGGCCCTTGCGGGGGCCGTCGACCGGATCGCCGCGCTGTCCCTCAGGGGCAGCGGCCACCTCCCGACGCAGAGCGCCAACTGAGGAGCGCAGCAACGATGGCGGACGCCAAGGTCATTCCGTTCGACGACGACCGGTCCCGCGGGAGCGCCGTACAGCGGTCGCCGCGGCGCCGGAGCACGGGGAGCCAGCGCAGTCCCGGCGGCGAGCCCGCGGTGGTCCGTGAGGTCCAGCCCCTGCATACCAGGGCACCCGTGCAGGATGATGTTCCCGTGACCCGTGAGGAAGAGCCGCTTGCCAAGCCGCAGGGCGACGGCGGGCTGGAACGGCGCATCGCGAGCGGCCTGGCGTTCCTGCGCCGCCGCCTCACCGGGGACTACGAGGTCGACGACTTCGGTTACGACGCCGAGCTCACCGACCAGGTCCTGATGTCCCTGCTGCGCCCGCTGTACGAGAAGTACTTCCGGGTCGATGTGAAGGGCGTCGAGAACGTCCCGAAGGAGGGCGGCGCCCTGATCGTCGCCAACCACTCCGGCACGCTGCCGCTGGACGGCCTGATGATGCAGGTCGCCATCCACGACCACCATCCGGCCGGCCGCCACCTGCGGCTGCTCGCGGCCGACCTGGTCTTCGTGCTGCCGGTGGTCAACGAACTCGCCCGCAAGCTGGGCCACACCCTCGCCTGTGCCGAGGACGCCGAGCGGCTCCTGGGACAGGGCGAACTGGTCGGGGTCATGCCGGAGGGCTTCAAGGGCATCGGCAAGCCCTTCAGCGAGCGCTACAAGCTCCAGCGCTTCGGCCGTGGCGGCTTCGTCTCCACCGCCCTGCGCCACGGCACTCCGATCATCCCCTGCTCGATCGTCGGGGCCGAGGAGATCTACCCGATGATCGGCAACGCCAAGACCCTCGCGCGCCTGCTGGGCTTCCCGTACTTCCCGCTCACGCCCACCTTCCCGTGGCTGGGCCCGCTGGGCGCCATCCCGCTGCCGACGAAGTGGACGATCCAGTTCGGCGAGCCGATCCCGACGGACGGCTATCCGCCGGAGGCGGCCGAGGACCCGATGCTGATGTTCAACCTGACCGACCAGGTCCGCGAGCAGATCCAGCACACGCTGTACAAGCTGCTGGTGCAGCGCCGCTCGGTCTTCTTCTGACCTCCTGCTGGTCGGTCCTACGGCCCTTTTCCGCGGTACGACGACGGGGGCGCCCCTGGTGAGAGGGGCGCCCCCCGTCGTCGTAGGCCTAGTTCTGGCCTAGTTCTGGCCTAGTTCGTGTTCTCCCCGTTGATGCCGAGGCCGGGCAGCAGGCCCGGGAGCAGCGGCGGGATCGTCACGTCCGCCCCGCTGGAGGGCGGCTTGCTCGTGGACGGCGAGGCGCTGCCGCTGGCCTTCGGAGGGTCGAGCAGGCCGCCGGTGCTGCCGCCGATCAGCCCGCCACCCTCGTTGCCGGAGCCGGCCGATGTGCTGGGGCTGCCGCTGCCGGAGTGGTGGCTGCCGGAGGTGGAGCCGCTGCCGGTGCTGGGCTGGGCGGAGCGGCCGGAGCCGGAGGAGCTGCCGGGCGACGCCGGGTCGGAGCCGTGCCGCTTGCCGTTGCCGCCGCCCTGGGCCGGGGGCTGGGGAAGCAGCGACTGCAGCGGGGCGACCTCTTCGTCTATGGCGTCGAACACCGACGAGACCTGGTCACTGACGTCACCGAGTTGCAGGGGCAGCCTGTCGCGCAGCGCGCCCCAGGCCTCCCGGTGGGACCGGGAGAAGGTGGAGAGGGCCTGGATGGGCCCCAGGGACTCGGGGTCGCGCTCGTACGCCTCGTGCAGCAGGCGGTGGCCCTCGGAGGCGTCGTGCTGCATGCCGGACAGGGTACGGCGGATCTCGCCGACGGACTCGTGGTCGAGGTCGCCGCCGCGGCCCTGCTCCAGGAGCCGGCGGGCCTCGCTCAGGCGGGTGGAGGCCTGGTCGAGGTAGGCCTGGCCCTGCTCGTCGGCGCCGTCGGTCAGGTAGTTGAGCTTGAAGTCCTCGATGCCGCGCTTGAGGCCGTACAGCGAGTCACCGGGCAGGGCGTCGGAGCTGGCAGCGGCCACTCCGCCGAAGGCTCCCGCGGCCACACCGACGCCTAGCCCGCCGACGGCCAGGCCCTTGGTCAGCCGCGTGCGCGGTCGCAGCTTCCTCAGGGGACTCGCCCGGTGGGCGCCCCGGGCCCGATGGGAACGCTGCTCGGGCACCGAACGGTCCGCCGCCTCGCGTCCCGCGGTGTCCTCCTGCAGCATGGCCTCCATCGCGGCCATCAGTTGCGCCCGCTGGACGGCCTTGACCTCGGGATCCAGCTCTGGCCGGGGCAGCGCGCCGAGACCGGTGGCGAGGGCCAACAGACGGCCCTGCTCGGTCTGTGCCGCAGCAGCCGGGGCCGGTGCCGGTCCTTCGGACTGCTCGGCCGCCGTGCCCTGGTCGGACAGCTCCTCCAGGGCCTGGGCGAAGGCGTTCGCCCGCCGGTGCGCCGATACGTTCGCGATCACTGGCGGCACCTCCTCTCGTCATGACGGTCGACTCCCCAGGGGGCCTTAGGGTTGCACGCCCACGACCGCTTCCGCACGATCGAGTGATCGGGGTCGGCCAGGACGTGACCACAGGGAGCCTGTATCCCGCACAACGAGCGGCTTGGCACTTGGGTTACGGACGACGGATGATCAGGTCAGGAAGTCAACGGGCTTTGACTGACCGTGAGTTGGGCGTCGCTGAGCGTGTGCGGGTCAGCGCGCGTCGTCCGGGAGCAGCCGGGCGAGAGTGCGCACGGCCCGGTACTGGAGGGTCTTGATGGCGCCCTCGTTCTTGCCCATCACACGGGCCGTCTCCGCGACGGAGAGGCCCTGCAGGAAGCGGAGCGTCACGCACTCCTGCTGCTGGGGGTTGAGCCGCCGTACGGCGTCGAGCAGGGCGGCGTTGGACAGGGACTCCAGCACGGAGTCCTCGGGCGACCGCTCGACCTCGTTGGCGTCGAGCATCTCACCGGTGGTGACCTCGAGCCGGAAGCGGCTCGACTTGAAGTGGTCCGCGACGAGGTTGCGGGCGATGGTGACCAGCCAGGCGCCGAAGTCACGCCCCTGCCAGGTGAAGGTACCGATCCGCCGCAGGGCGCGCAGAAAGGTCTCGCTGGTGAGGTCCTCGGCGGTCGCCTTACCCCCCACCCGGTAGTAGATGTACCGGTACACGGTGTCGCTGTACTGGTCGTAGAGGCGGCCGAAGGCGTCGGCTTCGCCGGCCTGGGCGCGCTCCACGAGGTCCATCATCCGGGCGCTGTCGCTGTCCGCGGCCGGACGGCGGGCGGTGGCCGCGGCGGGCGGGCGCCCTCGTCTGCCGACCGCCCGCCCGTCACCCGACCGCCGCCCCTCGACGACGGCGCTGCGCGCCGGCACCTGCTCCACACCGTCGGCCAGCGCGTAGCACGGGCCTAGGGGTGCGGCGGTGGCGAATGCGGGGCCGGCGTACGCGGTGGGGACGAGGCCGCGCAACAGGTCCAGGACCGTTGCGCGGAGCGTAGCCAGGCCCGAGGCGTCAACCCCGACGTGTGGGTACACGGGACTCCCAGAGGCAGAGCTTCCATCACGTGCAGTGCGGAACCGTTCACCCGTCGTAGCGACGAAGGGGTACCGGTTTGCGTCTGAGGAACAATAACGCTTCGTACAGGCACTGCTACACCCAGTTGCTCAAATCATCGATTACGTCGCTTCCGTAACCGATTGACGCTCAATCAAGCGTCGCAGAGTGACCACTTGTTGATCGATCCAGTCCGGATTTCGAGTGGGTCGGGGATGTGTTGTGGCGGTGTACGGCCAAGGGGAACGTATGGGTGCCTCGCAGCGCCCCGCGTACTTCGTCCTAGCCAAGAAGGCAACGGTGGCAGCGGGCAGTCGTACGCCCGTCCGGCGGCGGGCTCGACGCACCACCACGGCCCCGGCTCCACGGCGCACCCGTGGGTGCCCGGCTTTACGGCGCACCCGTGGGTGCCCCGCCCCGCGGCGCACCCGTAGGTGCGCGGGTCCAACCGCCGCCAACAGGCGTGCGTTACCGGCGACGCCGGTGCAGTGCGATTGCCGCCGCCGTGCCACCGGCAACGGCGCCGACGCCTGCCGCAGCCGGGATGCCGACCTTCGCGGCCTTGCGCCCCGTCCGGTAGTCGCGCAGGCGCCAGTCCATGGCGCGGGCGTGCCGGCGGAGCTTGGCGTCGGGGTTGATGGCGTAGGGGTGCCCCACCAGCGACAGCATGGGGATGTCGTTGTGCGAGTCGCTGTACGCGGCGCAGCGGGACAGGTCCAGCCCCTCCGCCGCCGCCAGCGCACGCACCGCCTCCGCCTTGGCCGGCCCGTGCAGCGGCTCGCCGACCAGTCGGCCCGTGTAGACGCCGTCGACCGATTCGGCCACCGTGCCCAGCGCTCCGGTCAGCCCCAGCCGGCGCGCAATCACCTGCGCGATCTCCACCGGCGCCGCCGTCACGAGCCACACCTTCTGGCCCGCGTCCAGGTGTGCCTGCGCCAGCGCCCGCGTGCCCGGCCAGATCCGCTCGGCCATGTACTCGTCGTAGATCTCCTCGCCGATCGACTTCAGCTCCGAGACCCGGTGCCCCTTCACGATCGACAGCGCCGAGTCGCGCGCGTCCTGCATGTGCTCGGGATCCTCGACCCCGGCCAGCCGGAACCACGCCTGCTGCCAGGCGAACTTGGCGAGGTCACGCGTCTCGAAGAACTTCCGCTTGTACAGGCCCCGGCCGAAGTGGAACAGCGCGGCGCCCTGCATCACGGTGTTGTCCAGGTCGAAGAAGGCGGCGGCCTTGTCGTCCCCGTGTACCGGGAACTCCGGTTCCTCCTCCGAGGACGCCGGCACGTCCTGGCCCTGCTGTTCCTGCGAGGACTTGCGCGCTGCCTCCGCCGAGGCCTCGCCTGCCAACACGCTCCGCGCCGTGGCGGAGCGCCTACGGGGAGTGAGCCATCCGAGAGCGGCCATGGCGTGAGCATAGCCAGTTGTTCGGTGGTTCCCGGAGTCGCGAGGTTGGAAGGCTGTGAACTCTCCGCGACCGTATCGTTAAGGAAGTCGTGCGCTCGGCGCGTCGGCGCGCGCAGGCCGGGCAGGCCGGGCTCTCGCGTCGCAGGTCGCGCGGGCGGGGTTCCCTGCGCCCGCAGCGGCGCGAGAATGGCCGACATGAGTCCCATCTTCCGTCGTAAGCCCCCCGCCCCCCAGGACCGGCTCGTCACCCTCATCCGCAAGCCCGGCTGTCATCTGTGCGACGACGCCCAGCTCGTCGTGGAGAAGGTGTGCGCCGACCTGGGCGTCCCCTGGGAGCAGAAGGACATCACCCAGGATCCGGAACTGCACGACCAGTACTGGGAGCAGATCCCCGTCGTCCTCGTCGACGGCGCCCAGCACACCTTCTGGCGCGTGAACGAGGACCGGCTGCGCAAGGCGCTCACCGACTGACCGAGTAGTCCAACTGGCCGGAAAGTCGCTTAGGATCGATGGCGCGTTGGTCTCGGGGGCGGGGATCGTAGAGGAGAGTGTGCGGCTTTGCCCCCAACTAGGAAGGAACGCTGGTGCCGGTGCGCCGGTTCCATACGGATGCGCCGGGGGCGCGTGACCCCGGTCACGTTGGCCGGGCAAATCGGACACCATCTTTGTGCACGCGTTCACAAAGACATAGCCTGCTTTCGACGGGGCGGTCTGGGGACGTGTGACCGCCTGCAGCCCCGCTCAACCCGCAGGAGCACCGTGGCAACTGGCCGTACTCACCGACCGGCGACCCGTAGCCGAGGGATTCCCGAGGCCACCGTCGCCAGGCTTCCGCTGTACCTCCGAGCCCTGACCGCGCTGTCGGAGCGCTCGGTACCCACGGTTTCCTCCGAGGAGCTGGCCGCCGCGGCGGGGGTCAACTCCGCCAAGCTGCGCAAGGACTTCTCCTACCTCGGCTCCTACGGGACCCGGGGCGTCGGCTACGACGTCGAGTATCTCGTGTACCAGATCTCCCGCGAACTGGGCCTGACCCAGGACTGGCCGGTTGTGATCGTCGGTATCGGTAACCTCGGCGCCGCCCTCGCCAACTACGGCGGTTTCGCCTCCCGCGGCTTCCGGGTCGCCGCCCTCATTGACGCCGACCCCGCGATGACCGGGAAGCCCGTCGCCGGCATCCCCGTCCAGCACACCGAAAACCTGGAGAAGATCATCCAGGACAACGGCGTCTCGATTGGCGTGATTGCGACCCCCGCGGGCGCGGCCCAGCAGGTTGCCGACCGGCTCGTGGCCGCCGGTGTCACCTCCATCCTGAACTTCGCGCCAACCGTGCTGAACGTCCCGGACGGCGTCGACGTGCGCAAGGTCGACCTCTCCATCGAGCTGCAGATCCTCGCCTTCCACGAGCAGCGCAAGGCCGGCGAGGAGGCCGCCACCGACGGCGCGCTGCCGACCGCCGCCACCGACGGCGCGCTGCCGACCGCCGCCACCGACGGCGCGCTGCCGACCGCCGCCACCCGCAAGGAGTCCGCCGACCAGGGGCCCGACGGGGACGTCCCCGCCGTGATGCCGGCATGAGTCTCCTCGTCGTCGGACTGAGCCACCGCAGCGCCCCGGTCAGCGTCCTGGAGCGGGTCTCGCTGAACGCGGACGCCCAGATCAAGCTGCTGCAGGACACCGTCGCCGCCGAACCGGCCACCGAGGCCGCCGTGCTGGCCACCTGCAACCGCATCGAGCTGTACGCCGACGTGGACAAGTTCCACGCCGGTGTCGCCGAGCTGTCCACGCTGCTCGCCCAGCACGGCGGGGTCGGCCTGGAGGAGCTCACCCCCTACCTGTACGTGCACTACGAGGACCGGGCCGTCCACCACCTGTTCTCCGTGGCCTGCGGCCTGGACTCGATGGTCGTCGGCGAGGGCCAGATCCTCGGCCAGATAAAGGACTCCCTGGCCAAGGCCCAGGAACTGCACACCGCCGGACGGCTGCTGAACGACCTGTTCCAGCAGGCGCTGCGGGTCGGCAAGCGCGCCCACTCCGAGACCGGCATCGACCGCGCCGGGCAGTCCCTGGTCACCTTCGGCCTGGAGCAGCTGTCCGCGGGCGCGGACGTCCTGGAGTGGGCCCGGGGCAAGAAGGCCCTGGTGATAGGCGCCGGCTCGATGTCCTCGCTGGCCGCGGCCACGCTCGCGCGCGCCGGGGTCGCCGAGATCGTCGTCGCCAACCGTACCTACGACCGCGCCGAGCGCCTCGCGCAGATCCTCACCGAGGGCGATGACACGGACGTGCTGGCCCGCGCGGTCCCGATGGACGCGGTGCCGGTCGAGCTGACACGTGCCGACGTCGCCGTCTCCTGTACCGGCGCGACGGGCGTCGTCCTGACGGCCGAGTCCATCGCCGCCGCGGTGGAGGGCCGGACCGGCGAGCCCGCCGCGGAACTCGACGGCGACCGTCGCAGCGAGGGCGCCGGGGACCGCCGTACGGCGGCGAAGACCGACATACGCGACACCCCGCTGCCGCCCACCAGCGTCGGCGCCGAAGAGGGCTGGCCGCTCGACCTGTCCGCCGTGCAGCCCGGCTTCTCCCTGATGGGCGAGTCCGCCGTCGCCGGTATGGACGCGGCGACCCTGGAGCAGCACGCCACCTGGGTCGACAACGGCACCGTCGACCGTCGCGACGGCGGCACCTCCCGCGCCGTCAAGGCAGTGGGGGAGGCCCGCCGCAGCGTCGAGGTCGACGCCGAGCTGATCGCCGCGCTCGCCGCGACCGTGGCCACCGTCGGCCGGATCCCCGAGCGCCGGAAGCCCGAGCCGGTCGCCGAGATCCCGCGGCCCGAGCCGGTCCTCTTCGTCCTCGACCTCGCCATGCCCCGCGACGTCGACGCGGCCGTGCACCGGCTGGCCGGGGTCCGCCTGGTGGACATCGAGTCCCTCGCCGAGGCCTCCGCGGACGCGCCGATGGCGGCCGACGTCGACCAGGTGCGGCGCATCGTCTCCGACGAGGTCGCGGCCTTCGGGGCGGCCCAGCGGGCGGCGCACATCACGCCCACCGTCGTCGCCCTGCGCAGCATGGCCGCCGATGTCGTCGCCAGCGAGATCGCCCGCCTGGAGGGGCGGCTGCCCGGCCTCGACGACAAGCACCGGGCGGAGATCACCCAGACCGTGCGGCGCGTCGTCGACAAGCTGCTGCACGCGCCGACCGTACGGGTCAAGCAGCTCGCGGCCGAGCCCGGCGGCGCCGGGTACGCGGACGCGCTGCGCACCCTGTTCGACCTCGGCCCCGGGACGGTGGCCTCCGTCTCCCGCGCCGAGGACAGCACCGAGAACGCCAAGAACCGAGGGCCAGCATGAGTACCAAGGCACTGAGGCTCGGGACCAGGCGCAGCAAGCTCGCCATGGCCCAGTCCGGGCAGGTCGCGGACGCCGTGAGCCAGGTGACCGGACGGCCCGTCGAGCTCGTCGAGATCACCACCTACGGCGACACCTCCCGCGAGCACCTCGCCCAGATCGGTGGCACGGGAGTGTTCGTCACGGCGCTGCGCGACGCGCTGCTGAGGGGTGAGGTCGACTTCGCGGTTCATTCGCTGAAGGACCTGCCCACCGCGCAGCCCGAGGACCTGGTCCTGGCCGCCGTACCGGTACGCGAGGACCCGCGCGACGTGATCGTCGCCCGGGACGCCCTCAAGTTCACCGACCTGCCCCGCGGTGCCCGCATCGGCACGGGTTCGCCGCGCCGCATGGCGCAGCTGAACGCGTACGCGCGCAGCCACGGGCTGGACATCGAGACGGTCCCGATCCGGGGGAACGTCGACACGCGGATAGGTTTCGTGCGCAGCGGCGAACTCGATGCCGTCGTGCTGGCCGCCGCCGGACTGAACCGGATCGGCCGCATCGACGAGGCGACCGACTTCCTGTCGGTCGACACGGTTTTGCCCGCCCCCGGCCAGGGGGCCCTGGCGATCGAATGCAGGGCGGGGAACACCGCCCAAGACGCTGCGCTGATCGCCGCGCTCGCCGAGCTCGACGACCCGTTCACGCGGGCCGCCGTCACGGCCGAGCGGTCACTGCTCGCCGCCCTGGAGGCCGGTTGCAGCGCCCCTGTGGGCGCGCTGGCCGACCTGTTGGCCGACGGGCAGATTGTCAAGGAAATGCGCCTGCGGGGCGTCGTCGGCACGACCGACGGCACCACGCTGGTGCAGCTGTCCACCACCGGTCCCGTGCCCCGGACGTACGACCAGGCAATGACGCTCGGTCGCGAACTCGCCACCGAGATGCTTGCCCAGGGCGCGGCCGGTCTGATGGGGGAGCGAGCACATTGAGCCCCACCACCCTTCCCGCCGGTCCGGAACACGGGCACGTCACCTTCCTGGGTGCCGGACCCGGAGATCCGGGACTGCTGACACTGCGCGCCGTCGAGGCGCTGGCGAACGCGGACGTCCTCGTTGCCGAGCACGAGGTGCTCGAGGTCGTACGCAAGCACGCCAGGCAGGGCGTCGCCGTCGTGCACACGGACGCGGATCCTTCGTCGGACCCGGTTCCGGGCACGGGCACGCCTCAACTAATGGTCGTTGACGGCACGTCAACAACCGCTGCTGTCCCCGCTGTGCGGGATGCCGCACATCTTGTCATGGAGGCTGCGCGGGGCGGCAGGCGGGTCGTCCGTGCGGTGTCCGGGGACCCCGGACTGGATGCGTACGCCGCCGAGGAAATGCTCGCCTGCGCCGCCGCGGGCGTGCCCTTCGAGGTCGTCCCCGGCATCGCGACCGCCGTCGGCGTGCCCGCGTACGCCGGTGTGCCGCTGCGTGACGCCCACGGCACCGACGTGCGGTTCGTGGACGCCCGTACCGCCTCCGACCGCTGCTGGACCGAGGTCGGCGCCTCCGACGGCACGGTCGTCGTGTCGACCACGCTGGATTCGGTCGCCGCGGCGGCCGGTGAGCTGGTGGCGGCCGGCCGCAAGCCGGACACCCCGCTGACGGTCACGATCGCCGGTACGACCACGCGTCAGCGGACGTGGACCGCCACCCTCGGCACGATCGCGCAGACGCTGAAGCAGGCGAAGGTGCTGCCCTCCCCGGAGGGCGGCCGACCGGTGATAGCCGTGGTCGGTGAGCGTTCCGCCGCCGCGCAGCGCGACCAGCTGTCGTGGTTCGAGTCCAAGCCGCTGTTCGGCTGGAAGGTGCTCGTGCCGCGCACGAAGGAGCAGGCGGCGTCGCTCTCCGACCAGCTGCGGTCCTACGGGGCCGTGCCGCACGAGGTGCCGACGATCGCCGTCGAACCGCCGCGGACGCCCCAGCAGATGGAGCGGGCGGTCAAGGGCCTGGTGACCGGCCGGTACGAGTGGATCGCGTTCACCTCGGTCAACGCGGTCAAGGCCGTCCGGGAGAAGTTCGAGGAGTACGGGCTCGACGCGCGCGCCTTCGCCGGCATCAAGGTCGCCGCGGTCGGCGAGCAGACGGCCAAGGCGCTCATCGCCTTCGGCGTGAAGCCGGACCTGGTTCCGTCGGGTGAGCAGTCCGCTGCGGGCCTGCTGGAGGACTGGCCGCCGTACGACCCCGTCTTCGACCCGATCGACCGGGTGTTCCTGCCGCGGGCGGACATTGCCACGGAGACTCTGGTCGCCGGGCTCATCGAGCTGGGCTGGGAGGTCGACGACGTCACGGCCTACCGGACCGTCCGCGCCTCGCCGCCCCCGGCGGAGACCCGCGAGGCGATCAAGGGCGGCGGCTTCGACGCGGTGCTGTTCACCTCGTCGTCGACCGTGCGGAACCTGGTCGGCATCGCCGGCAAGCCGCACAACGTGACGGTGATCGCGTGCATCGGCCCGGCGACCGCGAAGACCGCCGAGGAGCACGGCCTGCGGGTCGACGTCATGGCTCCGGAACCGTCGGTCCACAAGCTGGCGGAGGCGCTGGCCGACTTCGGGCGGAGGCGGCGGGTTGCGGCGCTTGAGGCCGGGGATCCGGTGACGCGGCCGAGTGAGCGGCGTCCGGGGGCGCGGCGGCGTCGGTCGACGACGTAGCCACGCTCCGCGGTCTGCCATGAGGTACGCCTCGCACGCCCCGCCGTCCCGTGCAGGAGACGGCGGGGCGTTCCTGTGGGCGCGGACAGGCGGAGGAATCTGGGTTTTCAGACGTACATCCGTTGCCAAGAACTCTTGAGAAGGGGGCTTCTCGGAACTGTCAATCTTGACGCCGTTGACCACGTGTCGCAGGGACTACTACTGTGGTTCGTGGGCGCCGCAGTCGAGGTGATGCCGGCTCAACCAACCCTGCCCTAGAGGCAGTTGTGCCCCCGAGTCCGCCTGAACTGGGCGGGCGGACTCGGGGGCGAACAACCAGGCTCTGCCCTGGGCTGTGTGCGATGCGGTGACAGGACTCCAAGGCTTACGACGACGACACTATCACGCGGTGTCGTAGCGCGAAAGAGAGCGATGATGACACAGGGTGAGGACGCGCGCTTAATCGAGGCCATCTCCGCCGAGAGGTTCCAGCCCTTCCTGGACGAGTGCGGAGGCGACCAGGCACGGGCCATGCGCCTGTACGCCTGGGATTCGGAGGTGGCGCGCGCCCTGCAGAGCCCGCTGCGCGACCTGGAAGTAAGCCTGCGGAACAGGGTTCACCGGCAGCTCGGAGGCCGATACGGCCAGCCGGACTGGTGGAACGTACGGCGCGCCGAGCCCAACTGGTACGGGCGGGAGGAGATCCAGGCCGCGGAGGAGAAGCTGGCCAGGCGCAGGCGTACCTACGAGGCATGTGACGTAGTGGCTCAGCTGTCATTCGGTTTCTGGATCAGTTTGCTCGGCAAGGGGGGACGAGGCGGCAACTACGAGATGAAGTACTGGAACCCCTCACTCAGGCACCTCTTCCGTGAGCACCGCGGCGGTCGGGAAGCCCTGCACGGGCAGTTCGACCGCATGCGCACCCTGCGCAACCGCATCGCGCACCAGGAGCGCATCTTTCACCGGCACCTCGACCAGGACTTCCGTACGGCGGTCGCCTTGCTGCGCCACCTGTCCGCCCCGATGGCTGAGCGGCACGAGAAGCACAGTCAGGTGCCCGAGGTACTGGCCCGCAGGAGTGGTGTGCTGTCCGGGCGTGAGCCGGTGAGGTTGTGAGAGGGCGATGAAGCAAACGTCGACGGACGGAGCGCGTTCACCGTCATCGCTGGTTTCGCTGGGCGAAATCAAGGAGCTCGCCGAGGTCGGCCGGCCCACCGTCAGCAACTGGCGGCGCAGGTTCGCCAAGGACGTCCTTCAGGCGAGCGGCGACCGGCGCCTGCCGTTCCCCGACCCCGTGGGGGGCAGCGACAGCAGGCCTCTCTTCGACGCCGAGGACGTGGCGTCCTGGCTGGACCTACGGCCGATCCCGGACGCGGAGCCCGGCAAGGACGGCGCCATCCCCACCTACGGTGACCGGTTCCGGCGTGGGTTGCGGCTGCGCGGGCTGGTGGCACTGCGCCACGAGCTGGGATCCGCGGACCGGCTCATCGTCGACGCGCTCGCCGTCTGCGCCATGGCGGGCGAGGGCGGTGACTGGCACCCGGAGGCCCTGCCGGGGCAACTGCTGGAGGACGCGGAGAACGCGGATCCCCGCGTTGCCCGCGCCGTGCGGGAGCTCGTCGAGGAACTCGGCTCGACGGGTGCTGCCGCCGACACCGTGCTGCGTCTGGCCGAGCGGCTGGAGTCGGACCTGACGATGGACACGACGCCACCCGCGGTGGCGGAGCTGATCAGCACGCTGGCCGGTCCGGTGGGACTCGTGTCATCCGGTCCGGACCACCCGTCGGTGATCAACCTGTGCGCTGGCGTCGGTGAGCTGTTGTTCGCCCTCGACAGCATCCGCGGACGCGGGGGCATCGTCGCGGTGGAGCCCGATTCGCTGCGCCGCAAACTCCTCCTCTACCGGCTCTTCGCGCACTACTGCACAGCCGTGGACATCTGCGCCCGCGCCGAGGAACTCGACACGCTGCGTCCCTGGGAGCAGCGTGAGTTCGACCTGGATCCGGAACACCCCTGGGGAATCCCGTCCGCCGATCTCGTCCTTGCCGATCCGCCCTACGCCGCCGGGGAGCGGGAGCTCGACGAGGGCGGGCCGCTCGGCTGGGCCCTTGAGGCCGTGAACCGGTTGAACCCCGGCGGCCGTGGCCTTGTCGTCGTACCGTCCTGGACCCTGAGCCGGCCACGCGGCACGATGCCGACACCGAGTGCGCGGATGCGCGAGGAGCTGCTGAGCCGCGACGCGGTGACAGCGATCATCCAACTGCCGCGCCGGATCCACCCGTTCCGCACGGGCGCGGAGCACGCGCTGCTCGTGCTGCGCAGTGACGCGGCACCGGAGGACCAGGGCAGGGTGCTGCTGGTCGACGCCGACCGGATCGCCCGTCGTGTCGGCGGTACATGGACGACGTACGTCGCCGAGGTGCTGGACACCGGACGGTCGCCGGTGGACGAGGAGGCCGGGTACTTTCCTGTGTCTGCCGCCGGACCGAGGGCAGAAGCCCTTCTCGACGGTCGCTCGGTTCTGCCGGCGCACCGGCTTGCCTCGAAGGAACAGGGCCTCGACCATTTCTCGGCGACGCTGGACGCGCGACGTGAGGTGGCCGTCGTTCTGCCCCAGCTGAAGGAGTGGATCGGCAATCTCGGGGTCGCCAGGCGTCCCGCGAACGGTGAGGTGGCGCACCGCAAGGTCGGTGAGTACCTGAGGGCCGGCCAGCTCAGGCTGCTGGCCGGGCACCGCATCCGCGAGTCGGACATCGGGGACGCCGGCCTGATGGTCGTCGGCCGGGAGGAGATGCTCGGGGCGCTGCCCCTCGGGCAGCGTCGGATCGCTCTGGAGGACCTCGCTCAGTACCCGCAGGCGGTGACGACCGAGCGGGGAGATGTCTTCCTGCTCACCGAGCACGGGGTACGCACACGCGTGGACGACGCGGGCGGATGCGTACTGCTGGCACCGGTTCAGGGACTGCGGATCGTGGCGTACCGGAAGTACCTGACGGAACTTGCCGGACAGAGGCAGATGCGCCCCGAGGACCTGTGGATGCGCCCGCAACCACTGGCCCAGCTGCTCGCCGCCCCACGCAACCAGCAGCGCGGCAGCGGTTCCCTGGTGCGCAGGGTGAGCGTGCGGGACATGGACCTGCCAGAACTCCCGCCTGAGGAGATCGCCGAGCTGGAGGCCATCCTGGCCGAGACGGGCCGGCAGCGCGCGGAAGTGCGGCGGCAACTGGAGGCGCTGGACACCCTTGCCCGGCGGCTGGCGGCGGGTGTGGCGGACGGAGACCTGGCGCTGCGCCGCAGACCCGCCAGCGGTTGAGCGCAATGATCAGCAGGGCGATGAGCAGTACGGCAACTTCGACCGGTGCGACGTACGACGAGAAACATCAGAAACACGAAAGAAGCGAGGCACCCGTGCCGCCACGTAAGAAGAAGGCAGCTGAGCCCCAGGGCATGAAGAAGGTGCTGTGGGCGTCGGCGGACAAGCTGCGCGGCAGCCTGGACGCCGCCGAGTACAAGCACTTCGTGCTGGGCCTGGTCTTCCTCAAGTACGTCTCCGCCGCCATGGCCGAGAAGCGGACGCAACTGGAGGCCGAGCTGCGGGAGGAGGGCGGCTGGAGCGAGGCCGACATCCTCGCCACCCTTGAGGAGCGCCGCGAGTACACCGGCTCGGGGATCTTCTACGTACCGCCGACCGCACGCTGGGAAAGCGTGCTGGAGCGGGCGAAGGGCACGGTCGAAGGCCAGAGCATCGGCGAGGCCATCGACGCGGCGATGCGCGCCATCGAGAAGTTCAACCCGGCACTGAACCGGACGCTGCCGAAGATCTACAACAGCGGGCGCGTCGACGAGGAGCGCCTCGCCGGCCTGGTGAAGCTGCTGGACCGGCTGGTCTTCCAGGAACAGCTCGGCGAGGACGGCAAGCGCAAGGGCGCGCGGGACATCATGGGCGAGGTCTACGAGTATTTCCTCGCGGAGTTCGCCCTGAAGGAGGGCCGCAAGGGCGGCGAGTACTTCACCCCCGAAAGCGTGGTGAAGCTCCTGGTCGAGGTCCTGGAACCGCAGCAGGGCGAGCGGGTGTACGACCCGGCGTGCGGCTCGGGCGGCATGTTCGTCCAGGCGGAGAAGTTCATCGAGACGCACGGCGGCAACCCGCTGAACGTCTCGGTCTTCGGTCAGGAACTCAACCAGACCACTTGGCAGTTGGCTCACATGAACCTCGCGATTCACGGTGTGGAGGCCAAGCTGGGGGACGAGCCGGCCGACACGTTTCGGAATGACCAGCACCCGGATCTCAAGGCGGACGTGGTCATGGCCAACCCGCCGTTCAACATCTCCGACTGGGGCGGGGAACTGCTCGGCATGGACAAGCGGTGGGTGTACGGCTCCCCGCCGGTCAGCAACGCGAACTACGCCTGGCTCCAGCACATGATCAGCAAGCTGGCGCCGGGCGGCCGCGCGGGCGTCGTCCTCGCGAACGGCTCGATGAGCAGCAAGCAGTCGGGCGAGGGCGACATCCGCCGGGCGATCGTCGAGGACGACCTCGTGGCCTGCATGATTGCCCTGCCCGGCCAGCTCTTCCGGTCCACTCAGATCCCGGCCTGCCTGTGGTTCCTGGCGGAGGGGAAGGGGCGTCACTCGGACTGGGTGCGGGGGCGCAAGGGCGAGGTGCTGTTCATTGACGCCCGCGACTTCGGCGTGATGGAAAACCGCACGCTGAGGAAGCTGACGGAGGAGGAGATTGTCCACCGGATCGGCGACACCGTGCGGGCGTGGCGGGGTGTGGATGGTTACGGGCCGTACGAGGACGTGCCGGGCTTCTGCGTGAGCGCTTCGCTGGATGTCATCGCCGAGCACGACTTCGTGCTGACGCCGGGGCGGTATGTGGGCGTCGCGGAAGCGGAGGCCGACGCGGACGCGGAGCCGGTGGAGGCGAAGATCGCCCGCTTGACGGCCGTGCTGCGGGAGCAGTTCGCGGAGTCGGAGCGGCTGGCGGAGGTTGTGGATGAGCAGTTGGGGAGGGTGCGATGACAATCTCGCTCGATGTACCCCAGGGTCTGCCGACTCTTCCTGATGGCTGGCACTACCAGCCTCTTGAGAGCTTGCTCGAACCAAAGGGAATCGCCTACGGAATCGTGCAGCCCGGTGCTCATGATCCGTCGGGGGTACCGATTGTGAGAGTGAAAGATCTTCGTGACGGGCGGATCGATCGGGGAAATGCGCTCCGTGTGGGCCGCGAGGTTGAAGCGAAGTATGACCGTACCCGACTTCGAGGGGGCGAGGTCTTGCTGTCGCTGGTGGGATCGGTCGGTGAAGTGGCGGTGGTACCCGAGGACCTCGCCGGGTGGAACGTCGCTCGGGCCATCGCAGTCATGCGGCCAGTGCGCATCAGTAGTGATTGGCTCAAGCTGTACCTCACGTCTGACCTTGCTCAGGGGTACATGAGGGACTGGCAGACCACCACCGTCCAGGCAACGTTGAACCTCCGCGACCTGCGGCGGATTCCAATTGCAGTACCGCCCGCGGACGAACGCAAGGCCATCACCGAAGTGCTCGGTGCGCTGGACGAGAAGATCGCGCATAACGAGCGGGTCCGCCAGACCACCCTGAGCCTTGCCGGCGCCTGCTACGAAGCCGCTGGTACAAGCGGCGACACCGAACTCATCGGTGACCTTGCCGAGCTCTTCGACGGCCCGCACGCCACCCCGCAGAAGACGGAGGCTGGCCCTTGGTTCCTCAGCATCAGCAGCCTTAAAAACGGCTATCTCGACCTCGCCGAGTCCGCGCACCTTTCCGAAGAGGACTTTCCGCGCTGGACCCGACGCGTGCAGCCACAGGCCGGGGACGTCCTCTTCTCGTACGAGACGCGGCTCGGCGATGCCGCGCTCATGCCCCCAGATGTACGGGGCAGTCTCGGACGGAGGATGGCGCTCCTGCGCAGCAAGTCTGCGTCCATCAGCGGCGCGCTGCTGCTGCACGCTTACCTCAGCCCCGAGTTCCAGGGAGAGATCCGGCGCCGGACCATCCATGGCGCAACCGTCGATCGGCTGCCTCTCAAGGAAATGCCCAACTGGCGTATGCCATTGCCTCCCGAAAGCCAACGGGAGCGACTGTCTGCAAAGCTCGATGCGCTGCACGCGTGCGTGACACAGACCGCCAACGAGAACCGCACCCTCGCCGACCTCCGCGACACCCTCCTCCCGCAACTCCTCTCCGGCAAGCTTCGCGTCAAGGACGCGGCCCGTACCGTCGAGGAAGTCGCATGACCACAGGCGCTGACCACCCGCCCGGTGAGCCCCCCATAGACCGGCTCACCGAGAAGGAGCTGGAGCTGCACGCGCTCGATCTGCTCGCCGAGTACGGCTGGCAGCACATTCCGGGGCCTGAGCTGGGCCCCGCCTATGGCGTGCGGACGGACTGGGACGACCTGGTCCTCCGCCCCCGCCTGTTCAAGGCGATCCGGGCCCGCTATCCGCGCCTGCCCGACCACGTCACCGAGGACGCCGCAAACGAGCTGCTGCGCTGGCACACCAGGAACGATCTCCGCGAGAACCACCGCTTCTACGAGCGCCTGTCAGCCGGCGTCAGCATCCCGTACGACGACCCCGCCACCGGCGAGAAGCGCCACGCCCGTATCCGTCCCGTCGACTTCGCCGACCCGCACGGCAACGACCTCGTGGCCGCCTCCCAGGTACGGGTGCGCAGCACCAAGAACCGGACCTTCGTCTTCGACATCGTGCTGTACGTCAACGGCCTACCGCTCGCCGTCTTCGAGCTGAAGAAGGCCGACAGCAACGACAGCGCCCGTACGGCCTATGACCAGGTCCAGGGCTACCGGCGCGAACTCAAGGAGACCGCGACATTCGCGACGGTCCTCGTCACCCTCGTCTCCGACGGGATCACGGCCCGCCTGGGCACCCCCTTCACGCCCTGGCAGCACATGGCCCCTTGGCACGCCGACGAGCACGACGTGATGCTCCGCAAGGAGGAGCGGCAGGACGGCCGCGCGCTGGAGCGGATGCTTTACGGCGCCTTCGAACCCGCCCGCTTCCTGGACCTCATCGCGAACTTCCTCTCCTACTCGGCCCCGGAATCCGGAGCTGTCGACACGGTCAAGCTCGCCAAGGCCCACCAGTACATCGCCGTCAACGCCGCCGTGCGCGCCACCGAGTCCGCCGTGGCCACCGACGGCCGGGCCGGCGTCGTCTGGCACACCCAGGGCGCCGGCAAGAGCGAGGAGATGCTGTTCTACGTCGGAAAGGCGGCGCGAACTCCCGAGCTGTCCAACCCGACCTTCGTCCTCCTCACCGACCGCATCGACCTGGACACTCAGCTCTACGAGACCTTCGCTGCCAGCCGCACCCTGGAGAAGATCACCGGGCCTCCGGCGAAGGCTGAGGACGCGGGCCAGTTGCGGCAACTGCTCCAGCGGCAGGAGGGCGGCGGTGATGTCATCTTCACCACGCTGCAGAAGTTCCGCCTCAACCAAGAGGAGCGGGAAGCGGGTGTCCGGCATCCGCTCATCTCCCCGCGCCGCGATGTGATCGTCGTCGTCGACGAGGCACACCGCAGCCACTACGACTTCATCGACGGCTACGCCCGCAACCTGCGCGACGCGCTGCCGAACGCCACGTTCATCGCGTTCACCGGAACACCCATCGAGAACGGCGTCGGCAGCACCCGCGGCGTATTCGGCGAGAACATCCACACCTACGACCTCACCCAGGCCGTCGACGACGGAGCGACCGTCCCCGTCTTCTACGAGCCGCACCTCGTCCGCGTGGACCTGCCGCCCGGCGCCGACCTCGACGAGCTCGACGCCCGTGCCGAGGGATTGATAGAGGGGCTGTCGGAGGAGGAGAAGCGCAAGGCCCGCAGGCTGTTCGGGGAGTACGAGAACCTGATCGGCGCCCCGCAGCGGATCGAGGAGCTTGCCGGAAAGCTGCTCGACCACTGGGACGTGCGGAGTCGGGAGATGACCAAGCTCACCGGATACCCGGGCAAGGGGATGGTCGTCTGCGCGTCCCGGGTCATCGCCGCCCGCCTCTTCGAGGAGATCATCCGCCGCCGGCCCGACTGGGCAGGCGAGCGCGACCCCGGATCCCAGCTGCTGACCGACGACACCGGCCGGATCAGGGTGGTGTTCACCGGCAATCCGGCCAAGGACGGCCCGGAAGTCGCCGACTACGTCCGTACCCCCGCCCAGCTGAAGAAGATCCAGAAGCGGGTGACCGACGAGAAGGACGAACTGGAACTCGTCATCGTCCAGTCACTGTGGCTGACCGGCTTCGACGCCCCGCCGCTGCACACCCTCTACCTGGACAAGCGGATGCGTGGTGCGGCCCTGATGCAGGCCATCGCCCGCGTCAACCGCACATGGCCGGGCAAGCCGTCCGGTCTGGTCGTCGACTTCCAGGGAGTGATCCGGGAAATCAAGGAGGCCCTGGCCGAGTACTCCGAGCGGGACCAGGAGAACCCCATGCTCGGTGCCGACCTCCGCGAGGCCGTCAAGCTCGTACGGGAGAACCACCAGCGGATCGACGAACTCCTCGCCGACTGCCCTTGGCGGAGGATCCGCGATGCGGGCGGCCCGAGCGCCTACCGGGAGGCCCTGACGGAGGTGCTGGAGTTCCTGATCGCACCCGAGCGGGGGCTGGAACCGGGGAAAGCCACTCGCAGGCAGCGGTTCATGTATCACGCCAACCTGCTGCGTCAGGCGTTCTCCCTCTGCCCGAGCGACCAGCGGGTGCAGGACCTGATCCCCGACATCCGCTTCTTCGAGGCCGTGCGCAGCTCACGCGAGAAGTACACCATGGACGAGAAGGCCGAGCAGGGCCTCGCCACGGCCGCCGACGTACGACTGCTGATCGCTCAGCTCAACGAGTCGGTTGTCGCCACCGACGGCGTGGTGGACATCTACGACGCGGCCGGTCTCACCAAGCCCGACCTGTCCCATCTGGACGACCGGGTGCTGCGTGACCTCCAGACCAGCAGGCACCCCAACCTCGCCATCGCGGCGCTGCGACGTGCGCTGATGAAGGAGATCAAGGACGCCCATCCGAACAACCTCACCCGGCAGCAGACCTTCACCAAGAAGATGAAGGCCGCCATGAACCGGTACACGAACGGCTTGCTCACAGCCGCCGAGTTCATGGAGTTCCTGGTCAACCTGGCGCGGGAGGTGTCGGCCGACCGCGGCAGAGCGAAGAAGCTCGGGCTGACCGAGGACGAACTCGCTTTCTACGACGCGCTCGCCGCTGACCCGTCAGCGGTGGAACAGATGGAGGACAGCCTCCTCGCGAAGATCGCCCATGAGCTGTACGAGCAGATCCGGAAGGACGTCACCGTCGACTGGAAGGTGAAGGAGCAGGCCCGGGACAGGATCATGGCCCGGGTACTCCGTCTGTTGCGGAAGTACGGCTATCCGCCGGACAAGCAGCCCGCGGCGATCGAACGGGTGCTGAAGCAGGCAGAGGAGATGGCGGAGGGCCTGGCCTGACCTCAGCAGCCTGTGCGGGGTCGCAGGCACGTGCCCCCGCACCCGAGTCGGCGGGTGCGGGGGCACAGACGACTCACGCATTAGTAACCGGAGGCGTATGGCAGGAAGGTGGTCCAAGCCTCGGGGGTGAGGGCGAGGCGGGGGCCGCGCGGGTTCTTTGAGTCGCGGACGAGGATGTGGTCGGGGATGGCCGCCACCTCGACGCAGTCAGGGCCGTCAGCCGTGCTGTAACTGCTCTTTATCCACTCCACCTTGGCGTCGGCTCCAGAAGCCTTGAGCGTCATGTCTTTGTCTCTCCCAGTACTTTCTCGATAAAGGCCAACGACTCCTGTGGGCTGAGAGCCTGGGCGCGGATGACTCCGTAGCGGATGTCGAGGACCGTCGTTTCTTTGGGGTCAGTCATCACCCGACTGCTGAGGGGCGCTTCGCTGAACGCAACTGTGGCTCCGTCCTTGAGCTTGAGAAGCCTGAACGAACCGTCGGTTCCCGAGTTCTCCTCGCGGTCGAGGGGCAGGACCTGGAGGTCCACGTTGCGCCACTGCCCCACCTCCAACAGCCGTTCGAGCTGCTGCCGCATCACCATCCTGCCCCCAATGGGCCTGCGAAGCGTCGACTCGCACTGAACGAAGCTGAAGACGCGCCGTCCTGTCATGAAATCAAGGATCTCCTGGCGGGCCAAGCGTGCCGCGACCTGCTGCTCCACCTCTTCCTCGGTGAACGCGGGCCGACGGGCATTGAAGACCGCCCGCGCGTACTCCTTGGTCTGCAACAACCCATGGACGACGGAGTTGTTGTAGGCGCACAGCTCGACCGCCTCCGCCTCCAGCTTCTTCAGGTCCCGTACCTTCTTGGGGTACCGAACCTCCGCCACGTCCTTCTTCATCGCCGCGATCCTGCCGCCCGCGGCCAGTACCTGGTCCGCGCGGTCCAGGTACTCCGGTCGGGGAATGCGCCGTCCCCGCTCCACGGAGGAGACCTGTTCCTCCCCGTAGCCGATGGCCGCCCCGAACTCGGCCTGGGTGAGACCGGCCGCCTCGCGCCACAGCTTCAGTTGCCGTACGACGGTCCTCATCACCGCCTCGGCTTCGTCGTCCTCCAGCCCCGCGTCCCAGTCACCCACGTCCGCCGCCCTCCGCCGCGCCCTTCCTTGTCCAACCCCGGACGCCCGTACCCAGTCACCCCGTATGCCCCGTACAGAACCGGACGCCCCTCGGACAGTCACCGTCCGCACGCGCTGCCGTTATTCACAGACTACGCACGCATGGACACGCTGGGTGACGTGAATCATCAAATCGCTCCTACCAGCAGCTCTGTCACCGATGCCGCCGTGCACGCCCCGCTGCACCAGTTCTCCGTGCCCTCTCCGCCACCCGCCGCGGCGCCCGTCTCGCCCGGCTGCTCGCGACCGAGCAACTGTGTTCCTGGGAGCTGCCGTTGGATCCGGCCCGACTCGTCGTGGCCGAGCTCGCGGCGAACGCCGCCCTGCACGGCCGCGTCCCCGGGCGCAGCTTCCGCCTCACCCTCTCCGTCACCGCATCCGGGGCGCTGCGCGTCGAAGTCGCCGACACCCGGGGCGACCATCTGCCCACCCGTGCACGAGCAACCGCCGAGGTGCCCACGGAGTCCGGCTACGGCCTGCTGCTGGTCGAGGAGCTGGCCGACCGCTGGGGCGTGCGGTGCGGGCCGGTGCCGTGCAAGACCGTGTGGGCGGAACTCGATCTCGTCCACCGCCGATGAGCGTCCGCGCCGGAGCCCGGAACCACGTGACCCGGTGGGGTGCGGGTCGGGGCGGCGGGCGGTAAAAGACCAAAGAACCCGGGGAAAAAACCCTCCCAACCAGCCAAACCCCGCGTACGTCACTCGCGTGGGTGAAACCGGTCGGCGCGACTGGCGTGCGAGCGGTTGGGCCGTGCAGTCTCGCCCCAGACAACCCGACACATGCATCGGCCCCCGCCGGGACTGGCATCCCAGTGCGAGGGCCTGACCATCGAGGAAGAGAAGAGGTCTTCCCCATGGCTAACCAGAAGCCTAACGCTGCCGCGCGCCCGCATCAGGATGTTCGGCGGACCACCACCCACTCCGGTGTCACCCACGTACGGGCGTACCAGTCGGGCCAGTACACGATCGTCGGCAACCACCTCGTCCAGCACCGCGAGCTGTCGCTGACCGCCATCGGACTGGCCACCCACATCCTGTCGCTGCCGGAGGGCGCCCCGGTCGACATCCGCAGCCTCGCCGAACGCTTCCCCGAGGGCCGCGACCGGATCGCCTTCGCCCTGCGGGAGTTGGAGGCGTGCGGCTACGTGGAGCGGGTGAGGGAGCGTATGGGGGCGGGCCGGCTGATCACCCGCACCTACGCGCACCACGCCCCCGGCCGTGGCGCTGCGTCCCGTCCCTCGGCGGACGACCGGGAGACGCCCCAGGAGGAGAACCGAGGGGTGAACCGGGCGACGCCCACGCACGCACCCGACGTACCCGTGCCGACCGAGCCGCCCGCGTCCCTCAAGCCGGCCGCACCGCCGGACAGGGCAGAAGCGTCCGAGCCGGCCCCATCGTCAGCCCTGTCAGCCTTGTCAGCAGGGGACGCCCCTCGCGGTCGGCACCACGACAGGGCCGTCGCTCTCCTCGCAGGCCTGCGCCGCGTCGATGACCGGCTCACCCTCTCCCTCCGGGATGTGCACCGGCTCGCCCCTGCCGTCACCGCCTGGTTCGACGGCGGTGCCACGGCCGCCGTCGTCCACCGCACCCTCACGGCCGACCTCCCCTCGGACCTGAGGTACCCGGCCGGGCTGGTCGCCCACCGTCTTCGGAAGCTGCTGCCCCTACCCCTTCCCGCACGTCCCGCGCCTTCACCGGTCGCCGCGACGGACACGCGGGCCGCCCGTCGTCCCCACGCCTTCCAGACCTGCGACGGCTGCGAACGCGCGTTCCGCGCCCCCCAGCCGGGTCGCTGCCGCGACTGCCGATCCGATCCGCCGACGGCGGCCGGCCCGCTCCGCGCGGCCTGAGCCCGCAGGGCCGGTCAGGTCACGTGACTCCCGCTCGGGGCCGACTTGGCCTCGCAGGCCTGCGCCGCGTCGATGACCGGCTCACCCTCTCCCTCCGGGATGTGCACCGGCTCGCCCCTGCCGTCACCGCCTGGTTCGACGGCGGTGCCACGGCCGCCGTCGTCCACCGCACCCTCACGGCCGACCTCCCCTCGGACCTGAGGTACCCGGCCGGGCTGGTCGCCCACCGTCTTCGGAAGCTGCTGCCCCTACCCCTTCCCGCACGTCCCGCGCCTTCACCGGTCGCCGCGACGGACACGCGGGCCGCCCGTCGTCCCCACGCCTTCCAGACCTGCGACGGCTGCGAACGCGCGTTCCGCGCCCCCCAGCCGGGTCGCTGCCGCGACTGCCGATCCGATCCGCCGACGGCGGCCGGCCCGCTCCGCGCGGCCTGAGCCCGCAGGGCCGGTCAGGTCACGTGACTCCCGCTCGGGGCCGACTTGGCGTCGGTAAAGGCATGCGTTCGGCGGGCGTAGCGTAGAGGGCATGACGAAGTACGGATCCTTTCCCGGTACGCGTCCTCGTCGGCTGCGCACCACCCCCGCCATGCGGCGCATGGTTGCCGAGACCCGGCTGCACCCGGCGGACTTCATCCTGCCCGCGTTCGTGCGGGAGGGCGTGAGCGAGCCCGTGCCGATCGCGGCGATGCCCGGGGTCGTGCAGCACACGCGGGACAGTCTCAAGAAGGCGGCCGCCGAAGCCGTGGAGGCCGGGATTTCCGGGATCATGCTCTTCGGGGTGCCGGAGGAGTCCAAGAAGGACGCCCGCGGCACGGCCGGGACCGATCCGGACGGGATCCTGCAGGTCGCCCTGCGCGACGTGCGGGCCGAGGTCGGGGACGAGCTGCTCGTCATGTCCGACCTGTGCCTGGACGAGTTCACCGACCACGGGCACTGCGGCGTCCTCGACGCCGAGGGGCGGGTCGACAACGACGCCACGCTCGAGCGGTACGCCGAGATGGCGCAGGTGCAGGCCGAAGCCGGTGCGCACGTGGTCGGGCCCAGCGGGATGATGGACGGTCAGATCGGCGTCATCCGCGCCGCGCTGGACCGGATCGGGCGCGAGGACGTCGCGATCCTCGCCTACACCGCGAAGTACTCCTCGGCCTTCTACGGGCCGTTCCGGGAGGCGGTGGGCTCGTCCCTGAAGGGCGACCGGAAGACCTACCAGCAGGACCCCGCCAACCTGCGTGAGTCGCTGCGGGAACTCGCCCTCGACCTCGAGGAGGGCGCCGACATGGTGATGGTCAAGCCGGCCGGCCCCTACCTCGACATCCTCGCGCGCGTTGCCGACGCCGTGGACGTGCCCGTCGCCGCCTACCAGATCTCCGGCGAGTACTCGATGATCGAGGCCGCCGCCGAGAAGGGCTGGGTGGACCGGGACCGGGCGATCCTGGAGACGCTGACCGGCATCAAGCGGGCCGGCGCGCGGAACATCCTCACCTACTGGGCCACCGAAGTGGCCCAGAAGCTGGGCTAGTCACCAGCGGAGCGGGGCACCGGCGGAGCGGGTCACCGGCGGAGCGAGTCACCAGTTGAGCGTGTCCTCCATGTTCTGCTGCCAGTACGTGACGGTCAGCGAGCTGTCGTAGTACACGCCCTTCGCCGGCAGGGTCGGGGTGGCGGAGGCGCCGCCGCTGCTGTTCGGCGTCCGGCCCTGGAAGCCGATCGTCAGCCGGTGGCCGGTCATGCCGCCGTCACCGCTGCCGTCGGCCGCCGCGAGCATGACGCCCGCGTAGCCCGACTTGCCGGGCGGGAGGGTCGTCACCGCCTGCGGCACAACGGGCGGCCCGCGTACGAGTTCCCGCTCGGCGGCAAGGGGTGGGTCAAGGCGGGCTCGGCCTCTTGGGGAGCCTGGCGGGCCGACGCGTACGGGGAGCCCGTGGGGGCGTGGCCGGACCGGGAGTGGGAGGACGACGTCGACGACGGGCCCTCGTCGCGCAGGCCCTCCCCGCTCCTGCACGCCGTGAGGGTGAGCGCGGCGAGCGCGGCCAGGGTGGCGGCGAGCAGACGGGCGCGGGCGGCGCGTGCGGGCATGGGGCCTTCCTCAGCGGGAGGGTGGGATGCCGTGACGGCCTGGGCGGGCCGGACGGGCCCAGCCTGAGGGAGGGGCCGCCGAGGCGCCAGACCTGTGCAACGCATTCGGGACGCCGGGACCCGGAGAACGGCGCTGACCTGCGTGAACGGCGGCTTCGCGGGACGGGATACGGGACGCGGTACGGGGCGCCGGGACGCCGCAGGCCGGCCTTGCCGACGATCTGCGCAAGCCACCGGATGATCACGGGCACCATCAACTTCGGCCACGAGTTAGGTTGTTGGCAGCCCATGTGGTTGCCCGTTGACGAACAGACTCTCGAACCAACTCGCCCCTGGGAGACGCCCATGCCCGGTGATGCCCTCAGCCACGACCCCGCCGAGCTGAGAAGGAGGATCGACACCACCAAGGCGCACCCGGCCCGGGTCTACGACGTCTTCCTCGGCGGCAAGGACAACTACCCCGTCGACCGCGAGGCGGCCGCCGCCGCGCTCGCCGCCAACCCGCGCGGCTACCTCGACGTACGGCACAACCGCGACTTCATGCGCCGCGCCGTGACCACGCTCGCGACCCAGGACGGCATCCGCCAGTTCCTCGACGTCGGCACCGGCCTGCCCACGGCGGAGAACGTCCACCAGATCGCGCAGCGGATCCACCCGGACTCACGAGTGGTGTACGTCGACAACGACCCCGTGGTCCTCGCTCACGCCCGCGCCCTGCTCACCAGCGGCCCCGAGGGACGCACCGACTACATCGACGCCGACCTCAAGAACCCGGCACACATCCTCGAACAGGCCGCGAAGACCCTCGACTTCGACCAGCCGATCGCGCTCTGCCTGGTCGCGATCCTGCACTTCGTGGAGGACGCGGAGGCCTACCCCATCGTGCGGGAGCTCCTCGCCGCCCTGCCCTCCGGCAGCCGCCTGGTCCTCAGCCACCTCACCGAGGACCTCAACCCGGAGAACATCCGCGCCGTCCAACGCACGTACACCGAGCGGGGCTTCACCTTCGTCCTGCGCTCCAAGGCCGAGGTCGAGCGCTTCTTCACCGACAACGGCCTGGAGCTGGCCGACCCCGGCATCGTCCCCGCCCACCGCTGGCGCCCCGACAACGCGGCCCCTGTCCCGGAGCAGCCGGACGCCTTCTACCTCGCCACCCTCGACGCCATCGAGAAGGTCCGCTACTACGACATCAACGACGTGACGGACGCGGACATCAACGTATACGCGGCGCTCGGCACCAAGGCCTAGCCCCCAAGGGGCCTGCGGGGCCTGCAGAGGCGCCGGGGTCTAAGGGTTGGTCGCGGTGCTCGCCGACAAGTGGGCGTGGGGGAGCGGGACCGGGGAAGATGGTGTGGGCGGAGTCCGTACGTGACCGTGGGGCCGCCCGCTTCTCAATCGCCGAGAAGCGGGCGGCCCCACGGTCACTCTCGGCCGACGGGCACACCGGCCGACCTCAAGGCCGGCCCCGGCCTCAGAGCCGTTCCGGTGTCCTGATGCCCAGCAGGGCCATCCCCCGGTGCAGGGTGCGGGCCGTGATGTCGCACAGGAACAGGCGGTTCTCCACCTGCTGCGGCGTCTCGGCCTTCAGGACCGGGCACTTGTCGTAGAAGGACGTGTAGAGGGACGCCAGCTGGTACAGGTACGCCGCCAGCTTGTGCGGGGCGTACTCCGCCGCTGCCTCCGTGACCGTCTCCGCGAAGGCGTCGACGTGCAGGCCCAGCGCCCGCTCCGCCTCGGTCAGTTCCAGCTCCGGATGGGCCGCCGGGCGGACGTCCCCGGCCTTGCGCAGAATCGACTGGATACGGGCGTACGCGTACTGCAGGTACACGCTCGTGTCGCCGTTCAGCGAGACCATCTGGTCCAGGTCGAACTTGTAGTCCCGGTTCGCCGACGTCGACAGGTCCGCGTACTTCACCGCGCCGATGCCCACCTGGGCACCCCGCTCGGCGATCTCCTCCTCGGACAGGTCCTGGGCCTTCTCGCGGACGACCGCCGAGGCGCGCTCGATCGCCTCGTCGAGGAGGTCCACCAGGCGGACCGTCTCGCCCTCACGCGTCTTGAACGGCTTGCCGTCCTTGCCGAGGACCGTGCCGAAGGCCAGCTGGTACGCCTTGACGTCGTCGTTGAGCCAGCCGGCCCTCCTCGCCGTCTCAAAGACCATCTTGAAGTGGAGCGACTGGCGGGCGTCCACCACGTACAGCAGCGTGTTCGCCTTCAGGTTGAAGACCCTGTCCCTGATCGCCGACAGGTCCGTCGCCGCGTAGCCGTAGCCGCCGTCGGACTTCTGCACGATCAGCGGGACCGGCTTGCCGTCCGGGCCCTTGATGTCGTCGAAGAACACGCACAGCGCGCCCTCGGAGCGGACCGCGACCCCGGACTCCTCCAGCAGGCGGCAGGTCTCGGCCAGCATGTCGTTGTAGCCGGACTCGCCGACGATGTCCGAGTCCCGGATCTCCATGTCCAGCTTCTCGAAGACGGAGAAGAAGTAGATCTTCGACTCGTCCACGAACTTCTGCCACATGGCGAGCGTGTGCGGGTCCCCGGCCTGCAGGTCCACCACCCGGCGCCGCGCCCGCGTCTTGAACTCCTCGTCGGAGTCGAAGAGCTTGCGTGCCGCCTTGTAGAGGCGGTCGAGGTTCGACATCGCCTCCTCGCCGGTCACCTCGGCTGCCTTGTGGTCCAGCTCGTGCGGGTGCTCGTCCAGGTACTGGATCAGCATGCCGAACTGGGTGCCCCAGTCGCCGATGTGGTGCCGGCGGATCACGTTCTCGCCGGTGAACTCCAGCAGATTCACGACCGCGTCGCCGATCACCGCCGAGCGCAGGTGGCCGACGTGCATCTCCTTCGCCACGTTCGGCTGGGCGTAGTCGATCACCGTCGTGCCCGGCTGCTCCGTGTACGGCACGCCGAGCCGGCCCTCGGGGTCGGCGGCCCGCGCCGCGAGGTTCTCGGTGATCGCCTTGTCGGTGACCGTGATGTTGAGGAAGCCGGGGCCGGAGACCTCGACGTCCTTGATCACGTCACCGGTGACCACGTGGGAGACGACCTGCGTCGCCAGCTCCCGCGGGTTCGCCTTCGCCTTCTTCGCCAGCGCCAGGATCCCGTTGGCCTGGAAGTCCGCCCGGTCGCTGCGTCGCAGCAGCGGGTCCGCGTCGGCGGCCTCCGGCAGGGTGGCCGAGAGGGCGGACGCGAGGCGCTGGTGGACGGAAGCGGTGAGGGACGTGACCGAGGCCATAGGAATGGGTGCCGTTCTCCTCGTGCGAACAGATAGACCCAGCCAGTATCCCATGCGGGGTAAAGCGAATTTTCCGGTCGGCGAGGTGAACGCCGGCCCGCGCCCGCTCGTCCCCAGGTGGGGGTGCGGTAAGGCGTTGAAAAGGCGTTTTCGTGGATGTGCCCCCGGCTGGGACAATGGAGCGGTCAGCCGTGCGACCGTACCGGCTGCTCACGGAGAAAGAAGGACGTGCCGATCGTGGCTCAGAGCACCGAGACCACCGACTGGGTCTCCCGTTTCGCGGATGAGGTCATCGAGGAGTCGGAGCGCCGGGCCCCGGGCAAACCGGTCGTCGTCGCGTCCGGACTGTCGCCGTCCGGGCCCATCCACCTGGGGAATCTGCGCGAGGTCATGACCCCGCACCTCGTCGCCGACGAGATCCGCCGGCGCGGGTACGAAGTGCGGCACCTGATCTCCTGGGACGACTACGACCGGTACCGGAAGGTGCCGGCCGGTGTCACCGGCATCGACGAGTCGTGGGCCGAGCACATCGGCAAGCCGCTCACCTCCGTCCCGGCCCCCAAGGGCTCCACCCACCCGAACTGGGCGGAGCACTTCAAGGCCGCGATGATCGCCTCGCTCGCCGAGCTGGGCGTGGAGTTCGACGGCATCAGCCAGACCGCGCAGTACACCTCCGGCGCGTACCGGGACCAGATCCTGCACGCGATGAAGCACCGGAACGAGATCGACGCGATCCTCGCCCAGTACCGCACCAGGCCCAAGCCCACCAAGAAGCAGCAGCAGAAGCCCGTCGACGAGGCCGAGCTGGAGGCCGAGGAGGGCTCGGGCGCGGCGAGCGAGGACGACGGCAGCTCCGGCTCGGCCGGGTACTTCCCGTACAAGCCGTACTGCGGCAACTGCGAGAAGGACTTCACCACCGTCACCGCCTACGACGACGACTCGACGGAGATGACGTACGCCTGCGGCGCGTGCGGCTTCTCCGAGACGGTCCGGCTCAGCGAGTTCAACCGCGGCAAGCTGGTCTGGAAGGTCGACTGGCCGATGCGGTGGGCGTACGAGGGCGTCATCTTCGAGCCGAGCGGTGTCGACCACTCCTCGCCGGGATCCTCGTACCAGGTCGGCGGTCAGATCGTCGGTATCTTCGGCGGCAAGCAGCCCATCGGCCCCATGTACGCCTTCGTCGGCATCTCCGGCATGGCGAAGATGTCGTCGTCCCGGGGCGGGGTCCCGACCCCCGCCGACGCGCTGAAGATCATGGAGCCGCAGATCCTGCGGTGGCTGTACGCCCGGCGCAAGCCGAACCAGTCCTTCAAGATCGCCTTCGACCAGGAGATCCAGCGCCTGTACGACGAGTGGGACAGGCTGGCCGCCAAGGTCGCCGACGGCTCGGCCCTTCCGGCCGACGTCGCCGCGTACACCCGCGCGGTCGGCACCGCCGCCGGTGAGCTGCCGAAGACGCCCCGCCCGCTGCCGTACCGCACGCTCGCGTCCGTCGCCGACATCACCGCCGGCCACCAGGACCAGGCGCTGCGCATCCTGTCCGACCTCGACCCGGCCAACCCGCTCACCTCGCTCGACGAGGCGCGGCCGCGGTACGACAAGGCCGAGGCGTGGATCAACACCCACGTCCCCGCCGACCAGCGCACCATCGTCCGCGACGAGCCCGACGTCGAGCTGCTGCAGTCGCTCGACGAGCGGGCCCAGCAGTCGCTGCGGCTGCTGCTCGACGGGCTGGAGGAGCACTGGTCGCTGGACGGGCTCACCCACCTCGTGTACGGCGTGCCCAAGGTCCAGGCCGGGTTCTCCGCCGACGCCACGCCGAAGGAGCTGCCGCCGGAGATCAAGACCGTCCAGCGGTCGTTCTTCGCGCTCCTCTACCAGCTGCTCGTCGGCCGCGACACCGGGCCGCGGCTGCCCACGCTGCTGCTCGCGGTGGGGCAGGAGCGGGTGCGGAAGCTGCTCGGCGAGTAAGGCGAGTAACAGGTCCCGTCACCACGACGAAGGGGCGCCCGGTGAACTCCGGGCGCCCCTTCGTCGTACTCGCACTCGCGTGGTGTGCGCGCTCTACGCGATGTGGTCCTCCTCCAGCTCCGCGTTGAAGCGGTTGGAGAAGCGGTTCACCATGCGCTTGGCCTCCTGCTCGGGGAGGCTGATACGGAACTCGGCTTCGACGTTGTCGCTGAACTCGCGGGGCGTGGGCAGGCTGCCGTTGATCGACTGCTTGAAGACCTGGTAGTAGGCCTCTTCGTCCGGCTCCGGGGAGCCGCCGCCTTCGCCGAGCTCGCGGGTGCGGTTCGGGCCGACGGGGATGCGGAAGCTGCCGGTCTCCTCCGGGGAGGGCTGTTCGAACTGCTCCGGGTGCTGTTCCTCGTACCACTGCTCGTACTGCTCGTCGGGCTCGTACGAGGGGTCGTAGGGCGGTTCGTAGGTCGGGTCGTAGCCGCCGTGGTAGTCGACCTGCCGGGGGGCGTTGAACCACGGGCTCTGGTCCTCGGGCGGCTGCTCCACGTAGTCCGGTTGCCCGGCGTTCTGGTTGCCCACCAGCTCGCGCCGCTGCTCGCTGAAAGGTGCCTCCCCCAGTGCCTGAACGGCCTGGGAGGTACCCCCACCGCCCAACCGTGCCGCCCCAGCGGCACGACTGCCCGCAGCCGCGTCGGCCGGGTAGGCCGCGTCCAGCGCCTGCTGCGGCGCCGACGGGATCAGCGCCGGTTCTATCCCCGCCGCCGCCAGCCCCGCCGGAGCCGTATCCGCCAGCGGGACCCCGTACCGGGCCAGCCGCAGCGGCATCAGCGACTCCACCGGGGCCTTCCTGCGCCATGCCCGGCCGAAGCGGGAGCGCAGCCGTGCCTGGTAGACGAGACGTTCCTGCTCCAGCTTGATCACCTGGTCGTAGGAGCGCAGCTCCCACAGCTTCATGCGGCGCCAGAGGAGGAAGGTGGGGACGGGGGAGAGCAGCCAGCGGGTGAGGCGGACGCCCTCCATGTGCTTGTCGGCGGTGATGTCGGCGATGCGGCCGATCGCATGGCGGGCCGCCTCGACGGCCACCACGAACAGGACCGGGATGACGGCGTGCATACCGACGCCCAGCGGGTCCGGCCAGGCCGCCGCGCCGTTGAACGCGATCGTCGCCGCCGTCAGCAGCCACGCCGTCTGGCGCAGCAGCGGGAAGGGGATGCGGATCCAGGTCAGGAGCAGGTCCAGGGCCAGCAGGACGCAGATGCCCGCGTCGATGCCGACCGGGAAGACGTAACTGAAGTTCCCGAAGCCCTTTTTGATGGCGAGCTCGCGGACGGCCGCGTACGAACCCGCGAAGCCGATACCGGCGATGATCACGGCGCCCGTCACGACCACGCCGATGAGAACGCGGTGCATCCGAGTCAGCTGCAGTGGCGCGGCCACCCGTACTCCCCTCCCATTGCGTGTTGTTGCGCGCAACAGGGTGGCACATTCGTGCGGCGGACGGGTGGCCGGTCCGGTTCTCAGCTTTCTGGCCGGCTGTCGGCTCAGCCCTTCGCGGCCGCCTTGGAGGCCGACTTCGACGGCGAAGCGCTTGCCGACCTGGCCGCCTTGGACGCCGACGCCGACGGGGAAGCCGACTTCGCGGGCGACTTCGCGGGCGACTTCGCGGGCGACTTGGAGGGCGACTTGGAGGGTGATGCGGACGAGGAGGCGCCCGGCGCCGCGGCACTGCCGTCCCCGTTCGCTGCCGCCACCGCGGCCACCGCCTCCCTGGCGGCCTTCTCCGCGGCCTTGGTCAGATCATCGGCGCTCGGGGCCTTGTCACCGGCCAGGCCAGCGCCGTTGTAGTCGACGGTGACGACCACGTTCTCGACCCGCGCCACGACCGTCTGCTGCTTGAAGGTGCCTTCCTTCTTCTTCAGGTCGTAGCGCACCGCCGTCGCCTCGTCGCCCGTCCCGGACACCGGCTCCGACTTGGTGTTCTTCGCGCCCGCCACCGACCGGGCGTCCTGGACCTGCCTCTGGTAGTACTGCTGGGCCTGCTTGTTGCCCTCGCCGCGCGTGACGTCGGAGTCGAAGCGCAGCAGGGAGACGTTGAGCCAGCGGAACTGCGAGCCCTTCACGCCCTTGTTGTCGAGGCTGTTCCAGGAGCAGTTGCCGCGCGTGGAGACGTCGCTGGAGGTGCCCTCCTTGGCGGACTTCAGTCCCTTCGGGACGAGTTCGCCGAGCGTCTTGTCCGACAGCACCTTGCACGGCTTCGGAAGCTTCCCGTACGCCGCCGCCTGCACCGTCGGCGAGGCGCTCGCCGAGGGCTTCGCGTCGCCCGCCGGAGTCTGCTTCGCGCTGCCACCGGAGCCGGAGTCCGAGGAGCAGCCGACGGCCAGGAGCATCACGGGGACGGCGGCCGCGCAGACAAGGACGCGGTTCATACGCTTCGCTCGCGGGTCACGCTGGTCTCGCTGGGCTGCTCGCTGCATGATTCCTTCACTCATGACGCTCGTGGTTCCTGCGGTCGGATCGGGTCCGAGGGGCCACGGTACGCGGTGAGTCAGCTGTGTGGTTTCGCTTCGCGGGCTTTGCGTCGGGGCGTCGAGAGCCGGGGGAAGGGGGTCACCCGCCCAGCGAATCCGCCAGCTGCGCCGCCAGTTTCCGGGCCTTGTCCTGCATTTCCTTGCTGTCCGGGACGACGCCGACGGTGGCCGGCTGCTCCTCGTACTGGATGGTCACGATCACGTTCGACGTGCGGAACGCCACAGTCACCGTCCGCTGCTTGGCCGTCGAACCGGAGCTGCTGAGCGTGTCGTCGAGGAACGCCTCGTCCCCGATACCGCTCAGGGTGCGGGGCTGGAGGTCGGCCGGGGTGGCGCCGGCGGAGGTGGAGGCGGAGGCGGACGCGGGCGCCGAGGACGAGGGGGAGGCGGAGGAGGACGGGGAGCTGCTGCCCGAGCCGGTGGCCGAGCCGGAGCCGGTGCCGGAGGAGTTGGCGGGGGGCTCGGGGAGGTCGGCGGCGGCCTCCTTCGTCGCGAAGAGCGTCTCCGCCTGGCTGTCGTCGCTCACGGTGTTGTCGTAGGAGACGACCCGCTCGAAGTCGACGGAGAGGTGGTCGGTGGCGTCCGTGGACTCCACCTTCCAACGGCAGCCGACCTTGCGGTCGGTGTCGTACGTGAGCGTGGCCTCGCCCTTGTAGGCCTTGTCGCGCTGGTCCACGTCCGTCATCTGCCTGATGCCGGGCAGCAGCGATTCGAGGGTGCTGTGGCCGACCGCGCCACAGGGTTCCGGGAGCGTGCGGTACTTGCCCGGCTGGGCCGCCGACGTCGCCGTCCCGGCGTCACCCGGGTTGGCGTTGTCCGTCGCGCCGCCGCCCGAGGAGCCGCCGGTGCAGCCGGCCAGCAGCGCCACGAGGAGCGCGGCCGCGCCGGGTACGTACGCCTTCCGCAGCACGGGCAGGCTCCTCTCGACGGTGTCCGTTCGCAGGTGGTCCGGGGGTCCCCGCTGGTTATTCGCTCGCCGCGCGGGGGCGCCCCCTGGAGACAATGTGTATCGCACGCACTGCCGTGGACGCCGGTCCGTTGTCTTGTTTCGTCGACTTTGGCGCCGGTATTGCGATTCAATACTTCTGTACGTTTTTCGGGGGAATGAGGATGATATGCCGTACGTGGAGATGCCGGGCGCGAAGGTCCCCATCCGCATGTGGACCGACCCCGCGACGGTCGAGGGCGCGGCGATGCAGCAGCTCCAGAACGTCGCCACCCTGCCCTGGATCAAGGGCCTCGCCGTCATGCCGGACGTCCACTACGGAAAGGGCGCGACGGTCGGCTCGGTCATCGCGATGCAGGGCGCGGTGTGCCCGGCGGCGGTGGGTGTGGACATCGGCTGCGGGATGTCCGCGGTGAAGACGTCCCTGACGGTGAACGACCTGCCCGGGGACCTGTCCCGGCTGCGGTCGAAGATCGAGCAGGTGATTCCCGTGGGGCGGGGGATGCATGACGATCCCGTCGACCCGGGACGGTTCCACGGGTTGGCCACCGCGGGGTGGGACGACTTCTGGGGGCGGTTCGACGGGGTCGCGGAGGCGGTCAGGTTCCGGCGGGAGCGGGCGGCTCTGCAGATGGGGACGCTCGGATCCGGCAATCACTTCTGCGAAGTATGTGTGGATACGTCCGGTTATGTATGGCTCATGCTCCACTCCGGCTCCCGGAACATCGGCAAGGAACTGGCCGAGCATCACATCGGCGTCGCCCAGAAGCTCCCGCACAACCAGGGTCTGGTCGACCGCGACCTCGCCGTCTTCGTGGCGGACACGCCGCAGATGGCGGCCTACGAGCACGACCTGTACTGGGCTCAGGAGTACGCGAAGTACAACCGGTCGATCATGATGGCGCTCCTCAAGGACGTGATCCGCAAGGAGTTCAAGAAGGCCAAGGTGACTTTCGAGCCCGAGGTGAGCTGCCACCACAACTATGTGAGCCGTGAGCGCTACGAGGGCATGGACCTGCTCGTCACCCGCAAGGGAGCGATCAGTGCCAGAGCTGGGGAGTACGGCATCATCCCGGGCTCCATGGGCACCGGTTCGTACATCGTGAAGGGCCTCGGAAACGAGAAGTCCTTCAACTCCGCGTCGCACGGCGCCGGTCGGCGCATGAGCCGCAACGCGGCCAAGCGCCGCTTCTCCACGAAGGACCTGGAGGAGCAGACGCGGGGCGTGGAGTGCCGCAAGGACTCCGGCGTCGTCGACGAGATCCCGGGCGCGTACAAGCCGATCGAGCAGGTCATCGACCAGCAGCGCGACCTGGTGCAGGTCGTGGCGAAGCTCAAGCAGGTCGTGTGCGTGAAGGGCTGAGACGTGAAGGGTTGAGACGCACACATCCTGGAAAGGGGCCCGGGCCGACTCGGCCCGGGCCCCTGTGCGCCACCCGAGGCGCTTCTCCAGCAGGGTCACCGCGGCGACGGCCACGGCCACCTTCGGTTTACTTGGCGTGTCGCACCGCGTAGATCATCACGAACGCCACGATGTGGATGCCGAAGAGGAAGTACGCGAGGTAGATCCAGACGTAGCGCTCGCGCTTCTTCTCCAGGGACAGGTGCTGCTGCTCCACCTGCCGCTCGGACGCGTCCGTCATGACAGCTCCCGGTACACCTTGGTGTTCGACGCCTGCGCGCGCGGGCGCACGATCAGGAGGTCGATGTTGACGTGGCTGGGGCGGGTCACCGCCCAGGTGATGGTGTCGGCGACGTCGTCGGCGGTGAGCGGCTCGGCGACGCCCTCGTAGACCTTGGCGGCCTTCTCCTCGTCGCCGCCGAAGCGGGTCAGCGCGAACTCGTCCGTCCTGACCATGCCGGGCGCGATCTCGATGACGCGGACCGGCTTGCCGACGATCTCCAGGCGGAGGGTCTCGGCGAGGACGTGGGCGCCGTGCTTGGCGGCGACGTAGCCCGCGCCGCCCTCGTAGGTGGCGTGGCCCGCCGTCGAGGACACCACGACGACCGTGCCGTCGCCGCTCGCCTCCAGCTTCGGCAGCAGGGCCTGGGTCAAATTCAGGGTGCCGATGACGTTCGTCTCGTACATCTGGCGCCAGTCGGCCGGGTCGCCGGTGGCGACCGGGTCGGCGCCGAGCGCGCCGCCGGCGTTGTTGACGAGGACGCCGACGGTCTTGAAGGCGGTGGCGAACTCGTCCACCGCGGCGCGGTCGGTGACGTCCAGTTGGTACGCCGTCGCCGAGTGGCCGGCCGCGTTGATCTCCTTGGCGAGCGTCTCGATGCGGTCCTTGCGGCGGGCGGTCAGCACGACGCGGTAGCCGGCCGCGGCGAGCTGTCGGGCCGTGGCGGCGCCGATGCCGCTGCTCGCACCGGTGACGACGGCGATGCGGGAGGCGGCGGACGGTGCGGCGGTGGCCATGGGGCTGCTCCTCGGGCTGCGGCGGTTCGATCCTGCCAAGGGTAGGTGACGGGGGCGGGCGTTCGATTGGGCCTTCCGGGCCGTGATACGGGGATGGCCGCCGTGATACGGGGACGGCCGTCGTGATACGGGATGGCCACTCGTGATACGGGATGGCCACTCGTGATACGGGATGACCACTCGTGATACGGGATGGCCGCCGGGCCGGGCCGTCCGCCCCGCGACCCGTCAGCCGCCGCCCCTCGGCGCCCACATGATCACGGCCATTCCGGCGAGGCAGATCAGCGCGCCGGTCACGTCCCAGCGGTCGGGCCGGTAGCCGTCCGCGACGACGCCCCACAGGAGCGAACCGGCGACGAAGATCCCGCCGTACGCGGCGAGGATGCGGCCGAAGTGGGCGTCCGGCTGGAAGGTGGCGACGAAGCCGTACGCGCCGAGCGCGAGGACGCCGCCGACTGCCCACAGCCAGCCGCGGTGTTCGCGCACGCCCTGCCAGACCAGCCAGGCGCCGCCGATCTCGAACAGCGCGGCGACGACGAAGAGCGCGGCGGAGCGGAGGATCAGCATGCGGGCAGCTTCGCACGCAGAGTGCGCGCCACCCGCGTCCGGTGTCACCTGGTCCGGTGTCACCTGATGGACGGCGCCTGCGGGCCGCCCCCGGTGGGATACATGCGTTAGGACGTGGGCCGAGCGGCAGTGCGGAGTGGTGGCATGGGCAAGGTGCGGGTTATCGCGGTGTGGGGCGCCGCGGTCGTGGCGGTCGTCGCGTCGGCTCCGGGCGCCGGGGCGGTCGGCCCGGAGCCCGACCTGGCGTACCACGGGGAGGCGTCCATGGCCGCCGGTCGCGTGGACGTCCGGTTCACAGCGCTCCATCACGGCCATTCGGCGGGTTTGGAGGCGACCGTGCGGCTGAGCTGGTCGGTACCGCTCGCGGACCGGCAGTCGCTGCCCGGCATGTGCGCCCGCTCGGGGCCGCAGACGGTGGTGTGCCGGACGGGGGCGCTGCCGGCGGACGGGTGGGGCGAGCGGATCGCGCTCTCCGTGCGGCTGCGCGGTAAGCCGTCCGAGGTGACGCTGCAGCTCGACACGGTGTGGAACGGTGCGGCGGACCGCAACCGGGCCAACCACCAGCAGCGGGTGCTCGTGCTGGACACCGGGGACACGTACCGCTTCTGAGCCAGGTCCGGCCGGTGCGGCTCACGGCGGGGTGGACCGCCGCGCCCACGCGGGTGCCCAGACCCCGGCACGGCGCCGGCCGCGGTGGGTGGAGTCGAGGTAGTCGCGGAGCGCGGTGAGCGCGGGGTGGGGGTTGTCGCGGCGCCGGAGCAGGGAGTGCGGGTAGACCGGTGTCGGGTCGTGCAGGGGGATGCGTCGCAGGTCGTAGTCGGCGGGCCACAGGACGCGGGTCTGCTCGCCGACGAAGGTCGCCAGGGCCGGGGAGTCGGCGAGTACGTCCGGGAGGGGCTCGGTGCCGAAGTGGGGGCCGACCACGTCGATGGTCAGCCCGAACGCGGCGGCGAGGTCGGCGTAGTAGGCGGCCCACTCGGTGTTGGGGACGATCTCGGGCATCCAGATCCGGTGCCCGACGAGCTCGGCGGGCGTGACGGCGCGGGCGTCGGCGAAGGCGTGGCCCGGTCCGGTGAGGAGCTGGAGGGGCTCGTCGAGGACGGGGGTGGCCTCGACGTCGTCGGGGAGCTGCCGGCCGGGCATGGTGACGGCGCGGAAGGACGCGTCGATCGCGCCGGAGCGGACGGCGGCTACGGCCGCGTCGGCGTCGTGGAGGGTCACGACGTCGAGTTCGGTGCCGGGGTGGGCGCGGTGGAAGTCGCGCAGCAGGGCCGCCGGCGCGAGCTTCCGGCCGATGACGTCGACGCGCAGCGCGCGCCGGCCGGGCCGTACGGAGGCGGCCGCCCGCTCCGCGGCCCCGAGCAGTTCGCGGGCGTGGGGCAGGAACGCCTGCCCGTCGACGGTGAGCCGGGCGCCGCGCGCGGTCCGGGTGAACAGCCGCACCCCGAGGTCCTTCTCCAGCGCGGCGATGCGCTTGGAGACGGCCTGCTGGGTGATCGACAGGTCGGCGGCGGCGTCCTGGAACCGTCCCGCGTCCGCGACGGCGACGAAGGTACGCACGGCATTGAGGTCCACGTCGTTCGACCCTAACCACACAACCGTCGGTTGTGGCTCGGTCATCCGGGCGGTTGTTTGATCCGCGGGGCCGCTGCTCGCTTGGATGGCACCGGTCGGCAACGGGTGGTCCGGGCGGGCGGTGAGGAGGTGCGGGCTTGGCGGCGCGGCGGGTGCTGGGGCGGCGGTTCGGGTGGCTGTGGGCGGCGTACGCGGTCAGTACGTTCGGGTCGCGGCTGGCGTTCGACGCCTTCCCCCTGATCGCGGTCCTGGTGCTGCACGCCGGGTCGGCCCAGGTGTCGGCGCTGGCGGCCGCGGGGCTTGCGGTGGGCGCGGTGGTGGCGGTGCCGCTCGGTCCCTGGGTGGAGTTCCGCCGCAAGCGGCCGGTGATGGTCGCGATGGACCTGGTCCGGTGCGCCGCGTTGCTGAGCGTTCCCGCCGCGTTCGCGCTCGGCCGGCTCGGCTTCGCCCAGCTGCTGGTGGTGTCGGTGGTCGTCGCCGCGGCCGACATCGCCTTCGGCGCGGCGAGCGGCGCCTACCTGAAGACCCTCGTCCGGCCCGAGGACCTGCTGGTCGCGAACGGCAGGTTCGAGTCCACGACCTGGACCGCGACCGTCCTCGGTCCGCCGGCCGGCGGGGCCGCGATCGGGCTGTTCGGCCCGGTGGCGACCGTGGCGGCCGATGCGGTCAGCTACCTGCTGTCGGCCCTGGGGATCCGTGCGATCGGCGGGCCGGAGCCGCGCCCCGAGCGCACCGGGGCGCCCGCGCGGCTGCGGGCCGACGACCTGCTCGACGGGTGGCGGTTCATCCTGGCCCACCCGGCCCTGCGCCCCCTGTTCTTCAACACGGTCCTGGTCAACGGCCTGATCATGGCGGTCTCGCCGCTGCTCGCCGTGCTGATGCTCGGCCGCCTCGGGTTCGCGCCCTGGCAGTACGGCCTCGCCTTCGCCGTGCCCTGTGTCGGCGGCCTGGTCGGGTCACGGCTGGCCCGCCGACTCGTCGCCCGGTTCGGGCAGCGCAGGGTCCTGCTCACCGCCGGGACGCTGCGTGCCTGCTGGTCGGTCGGGCTGGCCTTCGTCCGCCCCGGCGTGAGGGGACTCGTGCTCGTGATGGCGGTGGAGCTCGGGCTGATCACCTGCATGGGCGTGTTCAACCCGGTGTTCGCCACCTACCGGCTGGAGCAGACCGCCGGGGACCGGGTCGCCCGCATCCTGTCCTCGTGGTCGGTCACCGGCAAGGCCACCATCGCGGCCCTGACCGCCCTGTGGGGCCTGCTGGCCGGCCTCGCCGGCCCCCGCACGGCGATCGGGATCGCCGGTCTGCTCCTCCTGACGACCCCGCTCCTGCTGCCGAGGCACGGGCACGGGCACGCACCGCAGCGCGAGCCGGAGCCGGAGCCGGGGCCGGGGCCCGAGCCGGGGCCCGAGCCGGAGCCGGGGCCGGGGCCCGAGCCGGGGCCCAAGTCCGAGCCCGAGCCAGCCATCGACCCCGCCCAGCTCTCGGCGTCGTACCGCTCCCGTGCTACGGCCGGGCGCGCCCGGCTGCCGTTCTGGGGAATTCCCGGTCGAGCGAGCCCTGGTGGTGGTCGATGTGCCACGTACACACGTACAGCTGGAATGCGGCCTGGCGTGGCTCAGCGGGTCACATCCATGCGCTGCGTGCCGACGACCGACAACAGCCGCAGCGCCTCCTCGGACGGTGAGCCGGGGGCGGCGGTGTAGATCACGACCCGCTGGTCCCGGTCGGTGATGTCGAGGACGTCGCAGTTGACGCTGACCGGGCCGACCAGCGGGTGCTGGAGGGTCTTGCACAGGGTGGGCTCGGCGCACACGTCGTGGGAGGCCCGTGAACTCCTCGCTTCCGGCGAGGAGTTCACCCACCAGCTCGGTCACCTCGGGATCGTCGGGGTAACGGGCGGCGGTGGCGCGCAGGTGCCGGGCCGAGGTGCGGGCGAACGCGTCTGCGTCCGACAGCCCGTACAACCGCCGCCCCTGCGGGTGCGGCCCGAGGAAGACACGGCGCACAAGGTTGCGGTCGCGCCGCGACAGGGCGGAGAAGTCCTCCATGAGGGCGGCCGCCAGATCATTCCAGGCGATCACCTCATACGTCGCGGACATCACGATCGCGGCGGCCTGCGGCAGCCGGTGCAGCAGGTCGAGGATGCTCTGCCGCACCTCGCGCGAGGGCCCGGGCGGAGGGCGGTGCGCCGGCGAGGTGGTGGAGGTGGTCGCGCTCGGCGTCCGACAGGCGCAGGGCCCGGGCCAGCCCGGCCAGCACCTCGCGCGACGGCGCGGGCCACGGGCCTGCTCCAGCCGCGTGTAGTACTCGGTCGAGATGAACGCCAGCTGCGCCGCCTCCTCGCGGCGCAGCCCGTGGGGTGCGGCGGCGCGGCCCGGCGGGCAGCCCCACGTCGGCAGGGGTGATTCGCTCGCGCCTGCTGCGCAGGAAGTCGGCCAGTTCTCGTCTGTCCACACCCCAGTGTGCGCGGGTGCTGCGGAGCCTATCCAGGTACCGCCGGTGCCTGGATAGGCTCTATGGCCGGACGCAGGCTCGCTGCCATGCACAACACACCGACCACCGACACACCGACCACCGACACATCCACCCCCGCAGCCCTGGGCCTGCTGGCCGGCAAGGTCGCCTTCATCACCGGTGCCGGTCGCGGTATCGGCGCCGCAGCGGCGCGGCTGTTCGCACGGGAGGGCGCCCGGGTGCTGCTCGCGGCCCGGACGGAGGCCCAGTTGAAGGCGGTGACTGAGGAGGTCCGGGCAGCGGGCGGCATCGCGGACTACCTGGTGTGCGATCTGGCCGACGCGGCCAGGGTGCGCGCCGCCGTCGACCACGCCGTGGACCTGTATGGCCGGCTCGACGTCGCCTTCAACAACGGCGCGACGATCGTGCCGCCCGGCCCGATGGACCAGGTGCAGGAGGCCGACTTCGACTACGTCTACGCCGTGAACCTCAAGGGCCCGTGGCTGGCCATGGTCGCCGAGGTCGCCGCCATCCGGGCTACCGCCGGGACGGGGGCCATCGTCAAACTCCAGCGTCGGCAGCCTGATGGGCAACCCCGAGCTGCCCGCCTACGGTGCGATGAAGCGGGCGGTCAACAGCCTCACCGAGTCGGCCGCCGTCACCTACGGCCCGGAAGGCATTCGCGTCAACGCCATCGCCCCCGGCACCACGCTGACCGAGATGATCCGTGCCTGGGACGCGGATTCGCCCGGTATCGTCGAGCGACTCAACGCGCAGACCCCGCTGCGCCGCGCGGCCGACCCCGACGAAATCGACCAGGCCGCCGCCTGGCTCCTCAGCGACCGCTCCTCCTACGTGACCGGCACGGTCCTCCGGGTAGACGGCGGCATGCGGGCCTGAGCCGGGGATGCCGCCGCGTCATCTTCAGCACAGACTCCGATGCTGTAAGGCGTCCACCAGCCTGCCTCACTCCTCCTGCTCGTCCGCATCGGCTTCGGCCGGGTCACGCAGGGGGCGCAGCCTGCCACTGGCGGGCTGGGAGGCACGGAAGCTGTAGCGACCTAGGTGTTCTGGCCGTTCGAACAACAGCTGGCTGCACTGCGGGCGTGACCGCGCCGGGTTCGCCCACTGACAGCGACTTCTCAGCGCCGGCCGGCATCAGACAGCCGTCCGACGGTGAGAGGACGGTAGGCAGACCCTCCCGGTTGCCCGGGGGACGGTGAGAGCCCGGTAAAAAGGGTGATCGTAGGCCCGCTCGCCCCGGTCACACTGCCGGAGGCCTTGGCAAACTGGACGCGTGCCTCAGACTGTGCTGCTCGCCGAAGACGACCGCGCCATCCGCCATGCCCTGGAGCGGGCCCTGACCCTGGAGGGCTACGAGGTGACGGCGGTGGCCGACGGCGTCGAGGCGCTCGCGCAGGCCCACAAGAACCCGCCGGACGTCCTCGTCCTGGACGTGATGATGCCGGGCATCGACGGGCTGCAGGTGTGCCGGGTCCTGCGCGCCGAGGGCGACCGCACCCCGATCCTCATGCTCACCGCCCTCGTGGAGACCGCCGACCGCGTCGCCGGCCTGGACGCCGGCGCCGACGACTACGTCGTCAAGCCGTTCGACGTCGAGGAGGTCTTCGCCCGCCTGCGCGCCCTGCTGCGCCGCACCAGCCCGGTCGGCGTCAACGCGGGCGGCAACGGCGACTCCGGCGAGGTGGCCACGAAGGAGCCGCAGGCCCCGGAGCGGCAGATCGAGGCGGCCGGCATCCGCATGGACCTCCAGGCCCGCCGCGTGTGGCGCGGCAAGCGGGAGCTGGAGCTGACCCGCACCGAGTTCGAGCTGCTGGAGCTGCTGGTCCGCAACGCCGGCATCGTCCTCGACCACTCCACCATCTACGACCGCATCTGGGGCTACGACTTCGGCCCCGGCTCCAAGAACCTCGCCGTCTACGTCGGCTACCTGCGCCGCAAGCTCGACGAGCCGGACGCGCCGCAGCTGATCCACACCGTCCGCGGCGTCGGTTACGTGCTGCGGGAGGACTGAGTGAGCCGCCTCGCGCGGCTGCCGGCCCGACCCCGGCCCCGGCTGTCGTCGCTGCGGACCACGTTCGCGGTGTCGTTCGCCGTGGTGACCGCCGTCGTCACCATCCTGGTCGGCATCCTGTCCTACAACGCCGCGGCCCGGCTGGTGCGCGTGGACCAGCAGTCGGTGTTCACGCAGGTCGTGCAGGACGTGCAGGACGAGGTGCGGCGCTACGACCGGATGCCCGCCGACTTCTCCTCCTCCCGCCCCGGGCACGAGGTCGTCCGGCCCAGCCGCACCGACGTCCAGGTGCTCGGCGACCGGGGCCAGATCGTCGACCACGGCAGCCCCGAGCTGCCGGTCACCGCGCGGGACCGGGCCGTCGCGGCCGCCGACACGGCCGGGAAGACCGTCGAGTACAAGGACGTCGTCGTCTCCGAGGACGTGTACCGCATCGCGACCGTCGCGCTCGGCGACGGGCGCGGCGCCGTGCAGGTCGCCCAGGAGTTCAGCGACACCGAGGACCTGCTGCGGGCGCTCCAGCAGCGGACGCTGATCGTGATGGGCGCCGTGGTGATCGCGGCGGGCCTGTGCGGCTGGTGGCTCGCGCGGCGCATCACGCGTCGGCTGGTGATGCTCACCTCCGCCGCCGAGGACGTCGCCCGCACCCGGCAGCTGGGCATCGAGGTGCCCGTCACCGGCTACGACGAGGTGGGCCGCCTCGGCCGCTCCTTCGACCGCATGCTGGGCCGCCTCGCCCAGTCCGAGGAGGATCAGCGCCGCCTGGTCCAGGACGCGGGCCACGAACTCCGTACGCCACTCACCTCCCTGCGGACCAACATCTCCCTGCTGCGCCGCATCGACGAACTCCCGCCCGCCACCCGCGAGGAACTGGTCGCCGACCTCACCCAGGAGGCCCGCGAGCTCACCGACCTGGTCAACGAGCTGGTCGACCTCGCGGCCGGCCAGTCCGACACCGAGCCGCCGCAGCAGGTCGACCTCGCCGACATCGCCGAGGACGTCGCGGGCCTCGCCCGGCGCCGTACCGGACGCGACATCGTGGTCCGCGCCAGCGGCGACACGACGACCGAGGGCCGCCCGGGCATGCTCCAGCGCGCCCTTTCCAACCTGGTGGAGAATGCGGCGAAGTTCGACCGGGACGGCAAGGCGCCCATCGAGATCGTCGTCACCGGCCCCGCCCGCCCCGGAACGGTCCGCGTCGAGGTCCTCGACCGGGGGCCCGGCATCGCCGAGGGCGACCTGATCCGCATCTTCGACCGCTTCTACCGCGCCGCCGACGCCCGCTCCCTGCCCGGCTCCGGCCTCGGCCTGTCCATCGTGCGCGAAGTGGCCATGGCCCACGGGGGCGCACCGTTCGCGTTCCGGCGGGACGGGGGCGGGTCCGTGATCGGGTTCACGGTGGGCGCGGAGCGCGGTCATCACGGGGGTCATCACGACGGCGGGGGCACGGCGAATGGGTCACGCACAGGCATCTGAGGGGCGACACGGCGGTCCCGGTGGGGGTCTCTTGTGGGGCGTGATGGTCGCGGCGGGGGTTCCGGTGAGGGGCACCTCGTGTGGGCCGCGCAGGTCCGGGCCGACGGCCGGCCGGGCCCGGGCGTACGCGTCTTCCAGCACGGGTCGGCCACGGCCGTGGCGAGCCCCGCGCTGTCCGGGCGGGACCGGATCGCGGTCGCGGGGGAAACCCAGGACGCCCTGCCCCTCGTACGCGAGGTACTGCGGCAGGTCGGACCGACGTACCGGCCCTTCGGTGACGCGCGGCTGATCGACGCCCTGGTGCGGGGTATCGACGGGCTCGAGCCGGGCGCGCGGTCCTTCTGCTGGATGGAGACGGTGACCCCGCCCGAACCCCCAGCGGCCGTCGACTGGCTGGACGAGCGGGGCGAAAAGGAGGCGCGGGCGCTCTTCGACCTGTACTTTCCCGACTCCTACGCGCAGCCGGGGCGGGCGGGGGTGCGCCGGTGGGCGGGCGCGTACGAGGCCGAGGGCGGCCGGTTGCTCGCGGTGGCCGCGGACGCCTGGTCCGGCGCCGGATGCGGGTTCATGGCCGGGGTCGTCACACATCCGCGGGCCCGCGGCCGGGGGCTGGGAGCGGCCGTGTCCCGGTTCGTCGTGAACGCGCTCGTACGGCAAGTACGGACGGGCCGCCCTGATGGTGGACTTCCACAACGCGCCCGCGGTCGGGGCGTACGAGCGGGCCGGGATGCGCAGACATCTGTTCGGGGCGGCGGGGGTGGCCCGATGATCTGGGTGGCAGGACCGCCTGCCGATGACTCACTTCCGTGCCCCCGACGACAAGGAGCCACCCCGTGCCGAGTGATGAGGAGGCCGCCGCCCTCGCGGAGATCGACGAGGCGGGCGTCGCCCGGACGCTGCTGGAACTGATCGCGATCCCCAGCGTGACCGGCAGCCCCGCCGAGTCGGAGATCCAGCACCATCTGGCCGGGCGGCTGGAGCGGCTCGGCCTCGACGTCGACCTGTGGTCCATGGACCTGCCGGCACTGTTCGCCCACCCCGACTTCCCCGGCGCGGAGACGCCGCGCGACGAGGCGTGGGGCCTGGTGGGCACCTCGGAGGACGGCGGCGACGGGCCCACGCTCATCCTCCAGGGCCACGTCGATGTCGTACCGCCCGGGGACCTCGCGGCCTGGGACGGTGACCCGTTCGTACCGCGGGTGACCGGCGACGTCGTGTACGGGCGCGGGGCGTGCGACATGAAGGCCGGGCTGGTCGCGCATCTCGCCGCGCTGGAGGCGATACGCGCGGCCGGGGTGCGGCTGCGCGGCCGGGTCGCCGCGCACTTCGTGGTCGGCGAGGAGGACGGCGGACTCGGCGCTTTCGGCACCCTCCAGCGGGGGTACGGAGGTGACGCCTGCGTCATCACCGAGCCGACCGCCGGCACGCTGATCACCGCCAACGCGGGCGCCCTGACCTTCCGCATCGCCGTGCCCGGCAAGGCGGCGCACGCCAGCTCGCGGGACGCGGGTGTCAGCGCGATCGACGCGTACCTGCCGCTGCACCGGGCGCTGGCCGAGCTGGAGGCGGCCCGGAACGCCGACCCGTCGCCGCTCATGGCCGAGTATCCGATCCCGTACGCCCTGTCGGTCGGCACCCTGCACGCGGGCGACTGGGCGAGCAGCGTACCGGATCTGCTGGTCGCGGAGGGGCGGTTGGGCGTACGGCTGGGGGAGGACCCGGCGGACGCGCGCGCCGAGCTGGAGCGGTGCGTGGCCGAGGCCTGCGCGGCCGACCCGTGGCTGCGCGACCGTCCGGCGAGCGTGAGCTGGCCCGGCGGGCAGTTCGCGAGCGGCCGGCTGCCGGAAGGGCACTCGCTGCGGGACGCGGTACGGGATGCGCACGCCGACGCCGTCGGAGGCCCGCGGCTGCGGGAGCGCGGGGCCCCGTACGGCAGCGACCTCAGGCTGTACACCGCGGCCGGGATACCGACGCTGCAGTTCGGGCCTGGGGACGTGCGGGTGGCGCACAGCGCGCGGGAGCACGTCTCCGTGCGCGAGGTGGTGGAGGTGGCGCGGACGCTGGTGCTGACAGTGCTGCGGACGGTGGGGACGAAGTGACCGCCGTGCCCGTCCGCGGGGAGGACAGGGAGGAGGTGAGCGGCCTGCCCGTTCGCAGGGAGGACAAGGTGGTGGTGAGCGGCCGCGCCCGTCCGCAGGGGGGTGGTGAGCGGCCGCGCCCGTCCGCAGGGGGGAGGTGGGCGGCCCCGCCCGTCCGCAGGGGGGAGGTGGGCGGCCCCGCCCGTCCGCAGGGGGGAGGTGATCGGTCCGCCCGTCCGCAGGGGGCCGAGGTGAGCGGCCCGTCCGCAGGGGGGAGGTGATCGGTCCGCCCGTCCGCAGGGGGCCGAGGTGAGCGGCCCGTCCGCAGGGGGCGAGGTGAGCGGTCCGCTCGTCAGCGGGCGGAGTCGACCGCCTTGTCGGCCTCCGGGGCGGACGCCCGCCCGCGTCGCGTGAAGGACGGCAGCGCGGGCGGCGTGAGGAAGCCCTCGGCACGGGCGCTGGCGATGCCGATGCGCGGGATGTCGCTGCTCTTGGCGAAGAGCAGGAAGCGGGGCTCCCAGACGGGCCGGTACTTGGCGTTGGCGCGGTAGAGGGACTCGATCTGCCACCACCGGGAGAAGAAGGTGAGCACCGAGCGCCACAGCCGCAGCACCGGCCCCGCACCGAGCCGCGCCCCGCGCTCGAAGACCGACCGGAACATCGCGAAGTTCAGCGACACCCGCCGCACGCCGAACTCCTCGGCGCGCAGCAGCAGTTCGACGACCATGAACTCCATCAGGCCGTTCTCGCAGGCGCGGTCGCGCCGCATCAGGTCCAGCGACAGCCCGTGCTCACCCCAGGGCACGAAGCTCAGCAGCGCCCTCGGCACCCCGTCGGCGTCCCGGCACTCCAGCATCACGCAGCGGCCGTCGGCCGGATCGCCGAGCCGCCCGAGGGCCATGGAGAAGCCGCGCTCGGTCGCGCCGTCGCGCCACTGGTCGGCCCGGTCGACGAGCAGCGCCATCTCGTCGTCGGGAATGTCCTCGTGCCGGCGGATGCACACCGTGTAGCCGGCCCGGCGGACGCGGTTGTGCGCCTGCCGTACGACGCGCATGGCCCGCCCCTCGAGGCTGAAGTCGGCGACTTCCACGATGGCCTCGTCGCCCAGCTCCAGGGCGTCCAGGCCGTGCCGGGCGTAGATCGTGCCGGCCTCCTCGCTCGCGCCCATGACGGCGGGCGCCCAGGCGTGGCGGCGGGCCTCGGCGAGCCAGGCGTCAATGGCGCCGGGCCACGCCTCCGGGTCGCCGATCGGGTCGCCGGAGGCCAGACTGACGCCGCCGACCACGCGGTAGGTGATGGCGGCCTTGCCGGTCGGGGAGAAGATGGCGGCCTTGTCACGACGCAGCGCGAAGTAGCCGAGGGAGTCCCGCTCGCCGTGCCGGTCGAGCAGCTCCCGCAGGCGCTTCTCGTCCTCCTCGCCGAGCAGGGCACGGCCGCGGGGCGAGCGGAAGCAGGCGTACAGCACGAGCAGGAAGGTCGCCGCCATCAGGATGTTGATGGTGATGTCCACCCAGCGGGGCGCGTGCACGGCGTCGAGGCGGTCGGCGAGCGGGCCGACGCTGACGCCGCGCAGCAGGGTGTAGGCGATCTTGTCGGTCAGGGAGGCGCCGGGCACCTTGTTGGTGGCGTCGACGAGCAGCGTGCCGAGGGTGCCGCTGACCAGGATGCCGCCCACGCCCACGGCGAGGGCCAGCTTGGGGTTGGAGCGGTCCCCGATGGCGTAGAACTCGCGCCGGCCGATCAGCAGGGCGGCCACGAACAGGCCGGTGAGTCCGGCGGAGAGCCAGTTGAAGAGGTGGTCGCGGTAGGGGTCCTGGGTCAGGGCGAGGGCGTACAGCGCGAAGAGGGGGCCGGCGAGCAGCAGGTTGAACACCCAGGCGGCGCGTTTCCTGCGCCGCATCACCACGGCGAGGAACAGCGCGAGCGCCGCCGAGACCAGGCCGGCGGTGGCCAGGTACGGCGTGAAGAACTGACCGGCGTTGTGTTCGTGGACCTCCTCGCGGAACGGCAGCGAGAGAACCGCCACGATGTTGAGCACCGCGAGCAGCCGCAGGTACCACACGGTGGCCGCGGCGGCCCGGGCCCGAACCCGCGGTCCGGGGGAAGGGCGCGCGGAACCACGGGAACTGCGCTGTGAGGGAATGAGAAGCGACTGCTGTGCGGGCATGGGTGACACGTCACCTTGGAGCGGGGCCGGTGGCACCGGCGCGGGCGGGGACGGAACGGGCAGCCGGGGCGGGCGGTCCCGCCGCACACCCTCGTACGCTGACCCTACGTTTTGTAGGGTAACGGAGGCCGGACAGGCTGTCCGCCGCCGCGCTCCGGGAAAGGGTAAGAAACGGGGGTGCGGGCGCTTACTCGCCGGGCCGCGGGCGCGAGCGCGAGCGCGGGCGCTTACTCGCCTGGCCGCGAGCGGGGGGCGCTTACTCGCCGGGCCGCGGGCGGGGGGCGCTTACTCGCCGGGCCGCGGGCGGGGGGCGCTTACTCGCCGGGCCGCGGGCGGGGGGCGCTTACTCGCCGGGCCGCGGGCGGGGGGCG
>NZ_JBEXHW010000039.1:56280-58326 GCF_040608235.1 Streptomyces sp. NPDC005202
GCGCTTACTCGCCGGGCCGCGGGCGGCCGGGCGGGCGTGAGCGGGGACGCTCAGTCGACGGAGGCGGGAGCGGGATCGCCTTCGCCGGTTGCCGCGCAGCCGTCACGGGAGGCTGCCTGGCCGCCACCGGCGGCGGAACCGCCCTCGCCCGAGGCCGCGCGCCGGCGGGACGCCGTCAGCAGCCACGCCAGATTGCCCACTGCCGCGCCGGCCGCCACCGTGGCGACGATCACGCCCGCCGTGGCGAAGCCGTCTCCGAACAGATGCGGCCGCCGGTCGAGGCTGTGCAGCCCGAAGCCGCACAGCAGGTACACCCCCACGGCCGCGACCGTGAGACTCACGACGAGCACCGCGACCGTCGGCCCGAGTCCGCCCTCCGCGTCCTCGCCGGGCGGGGCACCGGGGCCCGGGCAATGTGCTTCCTGCATGGATCCCCCGTTTGAACAGTTGGATGGCGAGCCGGACCCTACAGTACGTAGGGCCGTTCCTGCGGGGAAACCGACCGCCCAGGGCGGCAGGCCGCGATCCTCCCAGAGCGGTCGGCGAGCAGAGCCTGTCCGGCGGACCCTAACGGTGAAGGGGGCCCTGGTGTTCGCCCCCGTGATCGTCACAGTCCTTACCCGTTACCGCAGATTCACCAAAGGAAACAACGTCCTGCCCGGATCATTACAGCTGTCACGATGCCCGACCGAACCCTCTCCCTGGCGTAATCTCCGTGCTACAAAAGGGAGGTGGAGCCCACCAACGCGCTGACCATCGTTGCACTCAATGATGTTGAATTAGAGAACATCGCAGCAGAGAACGTCTCCACCGCGATCCTGCCGGATACCCCCTTTACTTCCGCCGCAGTAGCCTTCGTTGTGCCGAAAAAGGCGCAGTCAGTGCACTACCACGAACGCCCGTCTCAGGGTGACGAGATCATCTTTTTCTATCAGGGGACGTTTCGCCTCGTAAGCGGAGACTACCGGTCCGCGATGCACGGATACCGCCGCCTCTGGTCCTGTGTATGTCTCAGTCAAGTCGGGAACCCCGCTGAGCATCGAGAACCACGGAGATGTCGACGTCGCCTTCTTCGCCGTGTTCGCACCGAATTTCACCCCCCGGGGAAATCCACTACGTGGATGAGCGAACGAGGCTCCGATGAGCATCGCGGACATACGTGGCGCACTGACGTCGTTGGCCGAGTCACGGCCGACTTCAGAGGTGATGGAAGCCGCTCGTGAGCGGCTGGGGGACGAGGCGCTCGATTGTCGGTCCGTCATCGCAGAACTGGGCGACCTGTCGACACCGTTGTGGCAGAACCTGCTGTGCCGCTCGGTCGACACCACGACGCACCTGAAACTCTCACTCGATCTGAACGCGCACCGGGGATTCGGATGTGGCTGCACATCTACAAGCCTTGGCCCACCGGTGAGAGGCGTTTTGCGGCGTCCATCCATGACCACCGGTATTCCTTTGTCAGCAGACTGCTGCCCGGGGCCTACGATGAACAGCGATGGGCTTTCAAACACGACGCTCTGGAGCGCGCAGAAGAGCGGAACTACGTCGCCGGCCAGCTGAACTCGGTACGGGCGGATGAAATCCATTCACTGGTGCACGTCCAGGACTGCACCATCACCCTGGTCGCGCAGATGCCTGTCGAACGCACCTACAGCCGAGTCTATGATCCGGCGTTGCCCTCCCGCCCGACACGGGTCGACGCTCTCGAAGCACCTCAACGTCGGCCTGGCCCGGCTGCGCACCGCCCGCGGCCAGTTCCAGCAGATCGTCGAAGAATCGGAGTCCATACTCGCGCTCGCGTACGAGTTCGGCGAGGACCACAATCGGGCCCACATCCTGCTCGAGGTCGGGCGGGCGCATCAGTAGCTCGGCCATCCACAGGAGGCTCGCCACCGTGTGGAGGCGGCCGGGCACTGGGCGGATTCAACCGATCGTCGCAACACCTCGAACGTGGAGGGTGTTGTGGCTCAGGGAAGGGCGCGTGCGGCGATTCGGGCTGGTCGTCCGCCGCTTCGGTCACCAGGGCGGCCCCCGGTCAATCGGCGG
>NZ_JBEXHW010000040.1:0-54512 GCF_040608235.1 Streptomyces sp. NPDC005202
TGCTGCGCCGCCGTCTCGGCGGTGTTGCGCACCGCGGGGTTCTGCGCGACCTGGTGTGCGGACTTCTTCAGCTGTTCGTAGCGCTCCCGTCCGGCGCGCGTGGGGCCCCTCTCCCATGGGAGCGCTCAGCGCAGCTCCCCTCTCCCATGGGAGCGCTCAGCGCAGCTCCGCCCGGAACGCCGCCGGGGCCTGTCCCGTGTGCAGCTGGAAGAACTTGGAGAAGTTCGCCGCGTCGGGGAAGCCGACGGCGGCGCCGACGCGCCCTGTGGGCAGGTCGGTGTGGGCGAGGAGGCGCTTGGCCTCCAGGACGACGCGTTTGTCGATGAAGCCCTTGGGGGTCTCGCCGGTGGCGGCGCGGACCGCGCGGACGAGGGTGCGGCGGGAGGAGCCGAGGGCGTCGGCGTAGGCGCTGACGCTGTGGTTGATGGCGAAGCCCTTCTCGACGGCGTCGCGGAAGAGGGTGAAGGTCGTGCCGGCCTGCTGTCCGGCGGCCCCCGCCGAGCTCGCCGCGAGATGCGCAAGGCGCAGCAGGAACGCCGTGAGGGAGTGGCGCAGCACCGAGGTGTGCAGGCTCAGCGGGAGGGTCGTGGTGTCCTCGTACTCGCGCTGGAGCTGGGCGAGCGCGGCCTTCAGGGCGTCACGCCAGGCGTCGTCGGGGTGCAGCAGGGGCGGCAGGTCGTAGCGGTACGGCCCGGTGGCCTCGACCGTTGCGCAGGGCAGGAAGCCGGGCTGCATGGTCAGGACGGTTCCGCGGTACTCGTTGGTCCTCCAGAAGCGGTGGACCTGTCCCGGGCGGCTCCACAGCACATCACCCGCCGTGGCCTCGTACTCGGCGAAGTCGATCATGTGCCGCACGGGGCCGTCGCTGAAGAGCATGACCACGTGGAAGTCGATGCGGTGGATGCGGTGCAGGGGCGCCTCGGCGTGCCAGGTGCGATCGGTGCCCATGGGACCGATCTGCATCCCGACACCGCAGACGCTGAGGTCGACCGGGAAGGGGAAGGTTCTGATCGCGTCACCGGCTGCGTCTCCGCCTTGGAGGGTTGTGCCGTCATGTCCTTCTCGTGCCGCCTCGTTCGCGCGCCGGGTCGTCAGCGTGTCCCACCACAGGCTGACACAGAGAGACCTTCCCGCGAAAAAGTCAGACTTTTACGTTCGAACGCATCCGGCAGCAATCCGCTTCTTTTCGAGGGCTTCTTGAAGATGAGCACGCAGACATCCGACCGCTTCGAGTGGACCGACCTCGACCGGCGTGCCGTCGACACTTCCCGCCTTCTGGCGGCCGATGCCGTACAGAAGGTCGGCAACGGCCGTCCCGGCACCGCGATGAGCCTGGCCCCGTCCGCGTACACGATCTTTCAGAAGGTGATGCGTCACGACCCCGCCGATCCGGAGTGGACGGGCCGTGACCGCTTCGTCCTGTCCCCCGGCCACACCTCGCTGACCCTGTACACGCGGCTCTTTCTCTCCGGGTACGAGCTGGAGCTGGACGACCTGAAGGCGTTCCGCAGCCGCGGGTTGAAGACGCCCGGTCACCCCGAGTACGGGCACACGGCGGGCGTGGAGACCACCACCGGCCCGCTCGGCCAGGGCGTCGCCAACGCCGTGGGCATGGCGATGGCCGCCCGCTACGAGCGCGGCCTGTTCGACCCGGACGCCCCCGAGGGCGAGGCCCCCTTCGACCACACCATCTGGGCGCTCGTCTCCGACGGCGTCGGCCTGACGTGGTACCGCTTCGTGGGTGACGCAGGACGCATCGTCTCCCTCGAACACTTCGGCGCCTCCGCCGATGCCACGACCCTCTTCGCCGAATTCGGCTTCACCTCCGAGAACGTCGCCGCCGCAGCCCGCGAATCACTGGCCGCCGCGCGCGCGTGATCCGAACGCGACAAGGAAGATGATCACTGTGACCGAAGCAACCGCGACCGCGGGGGCACTCAAGCGCCTGTCCGACGAGGGCGTGTCGATCTGGCTGGACGACCTGTCGCGCAGGCGGATCACCTCGGGCAACCTGGCCGAGCTCGTCGAGAGCAGGAACTCGTCGGCGTCACCACCAACCCGTCGATCTTCCAGGCCGCCACCGGCTCCGGCGAGGGCTACGAGGAGCCCCTCGCGGAGCCGGCCGTGCGAGGCGTCACCGTCGACGAGGCCGTGCCCATGATGACCACCGCCGACGTGCGCGCCGCCGCCGACATCCTGCGGCCGGTGTACGACGCGACCGGCGGCCGGGACGGGCGGGTCTCCATCGAGGTCGACCCGCGGCTCGCCCACCACACGGCGGCGACCGTCGCCGAGGCCACGCAGCTCGCCTGGCTGGTCGACCGCCCCAACGTCATGATCAAGATCCCGGCGACCCGGGCGGGCCTGCCGTCCATCACCGAGGTCATCGGCCTGGGCATCAGCGTCAACGTGACGCTGATCTTCTCCCTGGAGCGCTACCGCGAGGTGATGGATGCCTACCTCACCGGTCTGGAGCAGGCGCAGGCCGCGGGCCTGGATTTGTCGACGATCCACTCCGTCGCCTCCTTCTTCGTCTCCCGCGTCGGCACCGAGATCGACAAGCGCCTGACGCTGCTGGGCAGCATCGAGGCCCTGGCCCTGAAGGGCAGGGCGGCGCCGGCGAACGCGCGGCTGGCCTACGAGGCGTACGAGGCCCTGTTCGGCTCTGCCGACAATTCGACACAGCCCGGTGAGCGCCGGCTGGCCCTGGCCGGTGCCCGAGCCACCAGGCAGCGCCCCCTTTGGGCCTCCACCGGCGTGAAGGATCCGGCATATGGCGTGAAGGATCCGGCATACAAGGACACCCTGTATGTGGAGGAGCTGGTCGCGCCCGGCACGGTCAACACCATGCCCCTTGCCGCGCTCGACGCCACCGCCGACCACGGTGACATCACCGGCGACACGGTGACCGGCGGCTACGACCGGGCCCGCGCCGACCTCGCGGCCATCGAGCGTCTGGGGATCTCCTACAACGAGGTCGTCCAGCAGCTCGAGGACGAGGGCGTCGGCAAGTTCGAGGCGGCCTGGCAGGACCTGCTGGACGCCGTCACGAAGTCCCTCAACAGCAAGGGAGTTGACGCGCAATGACCAAGAAGCCTGCCGAGGCGGCGGCTGCGCAGGCCCCCGGGGCCGCCACGGCCGGGGCACCGGCCGCCGAGGCCGCGAAGAGCCAGGCACCGGCCGCCGAGGCCAAGACCGAGGCGCCGACCTCCGAGGCCGCGACGTCCGACGTGCGCGGACCGGTCGTCCCGGCCGCCGACTGGGTGAATCCCCTGCGCGACCCCCGAGACCGCCGGCTGCCCCGGATCGCGGGCCCGTCCGGCATCGTGATCTTCGGCGTCACCGGCGACCTGTCCCGCAAGAAGCTGATGCCGGCCGTGTACGACCTGGCCAACCGCGGTCTGCTGCCGCCCGGCTTCTCGCTGGTCGGCTTCGCCCGCCGGGACTGGGAGAACCAGGACTTCGCGGAGGTCGTGCACAGCGCGGTCAAGGAGCACGCCCGGACACCGTTCCACGAGGAGGTCTGGCAGCAGCTCGCCGAGGGCATGCGGTTCGTCCCCGGCGACTTCGACGACGACACCGCGTTCAAGCGGCTGCGGGAGGCCATCGAGGAGCTGGACACCTCCCGGGGCACCGGCGGCAATTTCGCCTTCTACCTCTCCGTACCGCCGAAGTTCTTCCCGAAGGTCGTGCAGCAACTGAAGAAGCACGGCCTGGCGGACCCCCCACAGGGCGCGTGGCGGCGGGCCGTCATCGAAAAGCCGTTCGGTCACGATCTGGCGAGCGCCATCCGGCTGAACCAGATCGTGCACGAGGTGTTCGATCCGGAGCAGGTGTTCCGCATCGACCACTACCTGGGCAAGGAGACCGTCCAGAACATCCTGGCGCTGCGCTTCGCCAACCAGATGTACGAGCCCGTCTGGAACCGGTCGTACGTCGACCATGTGCAGATCACGATGGCCGAGGACATCGGCATCGGCGGCCGCGCGGGGTACTACGACGGCATCGGCGCCGCCCGGGACGTCATCCAGAACCACCTGCTGCAGCTGATGGCGCTGACCGCCTTGGAGGAGCCCATCGCCTTCGACGCGGAGGCGCTGCTCACCGAGAAGCTCAAGGTGCTGAAGTCCGTGCGGCTGCCCGAGGACCTGGGCGCCCACACCGTGCGCGCCCAGTACGCGGAGGGCTGGCAGGGCGGCGAGAAGGTCGTCGGATACCTCCAGGAGGAGGCCATCGACCCCGGGTCGAAGACCGACACGTACGCGGCGGTCAGGCTGGAGATCGACAACCGCCGCTGGGCGGGCGTGCCGTTCTACCTGCGCACCGGCAAGCGTCTCGGCCGCCGGGTGACCGAGATCGCGGTCATCTTCCAGCGTGCCCCGCACTCCCCCTTCGACACGATGGCCACGGAGGAACTCGGCCAGAACGCGATCGTCATCCGTGTCCAGCCGGACGAGGGCGTGACGGTCCGGTTCGGTTCGAAGGTGCCGGGCACCTCGATGGAGATCCGGGACGTGGCGATGGACTTCGCCTACGGCGAGTCCTTCACGGAGTCGAGCCCGGAGGCCTACGAGCGCCTCATCCTGGACGTGCTGCTCGGTGACGCCAACTTGTTCCCCCGTCACCAGGAGGTGGAAGAGTCCTGGAAGATCCTCGACCCGATCGAGGCCCACTGGGACGAGCACGGCAGGCCCGCGCAGTACCCCGCAGGCACGTGGGGTCCGCGGGAAGCCGACGAGATGCTCGCACGAGACGGACGGAGCTGGCGCAGGCCATGAAGATCGACCTGACCGACACCACGGCAAGCAAGATCAACGGGGCGCTGGTGCAGGGTCGCCGCGCCATCGGCACGCCCGCCGTGGGCATGGTCCTGACGATGGTCATCGTCACGGACGAGGAGAACGCCTACGACTCGATCAAGGCGGCCGAGGAGGCCTCGCGCGAGCACCCCTCGCGCACCCTGGTCGTCATCAAGCGGCACGCCCGCACCCTGCGGGACCGCACCCACTCCCGCCTGGACGCGGAGGTGCGGGTCGGCTCCGAGTCCGGTACCGGCGAGACGGTGGTGCTGCGGACCTACGGCGAGGTGTCCGACCACGCCGACTCCGTGGTGCTGCCGCTGCTGCTGCCGGACGCGCCGGTCGTCGTGTGGTGGCCGGTGGACGCGCCCGTGAACCCCGCGCAGGACCCGCTCGGGGCACTGGCCCAGCGCCGGATCACCGACCTGTACGCCGTCGAGCGCCCACTGGACGTCCTTCAGACCCGGGTCCACTCCTACGCGCCCGGCGACACCGACCTCGCCTGGACCCGGCTCACCCTGTGGCGCTCGATGCTGGCCGCCGCCCTGGACCAGGCCCGGGAGAAGGTGACCTCGGCGGCCGTGGAGGCGGAGGCCGAGAACCCGAGCGCCGAGCTGCTCGCCCGCTGGCTGGAGGCGCGGCTGAACGTCCAGGCCGACCGCCTGGTCAGCGCCGGACCGCTCGTCACGGCCGTACGGCTCGGCACCGACAACGGCGAGATCATCATCGACCGGCCCGACGGCCCGCTGGCCACGATGAGCCTGCCGGGCCAGCCGTCGCGCACCCTCGCGCTGAAGGTCCGCCCCACCTCCGAACTCATCGCCGAGGAGCTGCGCCGCCTCGACGCCGACGAGATGTACGCCGTCGCCCTGCGCGGCGAGGGCATCAAGGAGAGCGCCTGACATGTCCGACACCCCCACGCTCAGCCGGCGGCCGGAGTGGACCGCCCTGGAGGACCACCGCGCGGACGCGCTGCAGAACCCGAACCTGCGGGAGCTGTTCGCGGCGGACCCCTCCCGCGCGGAGCGCTACACGGTGCGCGTCGGCGACCTGCGCATCGACTACTCCAAGCACCTGGTCACCGACGAGACCCTCGCCCTGCTGCAGGAACTCGCCGCCGCCACCGACGTGTTCGGCCTGCGCGACGCCATGTTCCGCGGCGAGAAGATCAACATCACCGAGAACCGCGCCGTCCTGCACACCGCGCTGCGCACCCCGCGCGACGCAGTGATCGAGGTCGACGGCGAGAACATCGTCCCGCAGGTCCACGCGGTCCTCGACAGGATGACGGACTTCGCGAACCGCGTCCGCTCGGGCGAGTGGACCGGCCACACCGGCAAGCGGATCAGGAACATCGTCAACATCGGCATCGGCGGCTCCGACCTCGGTCCGGCGATGGCGTACGAGGCGCTGCGCGCGTCCACGGCACGGGAGTTGACGTTCCGGTTCGTGTCGAACGTCGACGGTGCCGATCTCCACGAGGCGACCCGCGACCTGGACCCGGCGGAGACGCTGTTCATCGTCGCGTCCAAGACGTTCACCACCCTCGAGACGATCACCAACGCGACCTCGGCCCGCTCGTGGCTGCTGGCCGGTCTCGGGGAGGGGGGCACCTCCCGCTCGAGCGAAGCCGGGAGTGGGGGAGACAAGGCGGTCGCGAGGCACTTCGTGGCGCTGTCGACGAACGCGGAGAAGGTCACCGAGTTCGGCATCGACCCGGACAACATGTTCGAGTTCTGGGACTGGGTCGGCGGCCGCTACTCCTACGACTCCGCGATCGGCCTGTCGCTGATGATCGCCATCGGCCCGGACCGCTTCCGTGAGATGCTCGACGGCTTCCGCATCGTCGACGAGCACTTCCGCAACGCGCCCGCCGAGGCCAACGCCCCGTTGATCCTGGGCCTGTTGGGGATCTGGTACGGCAACTTCTTCAACGCGCAGACGCACGCGGTGCTGCCGTACTCGCACTACCTGTCCAAGTTCACCGCCTATCTGCAGCAGCTGGACATGGAGTCCAACGGCAAGTCGGTGCAGCGCGACGGGAGGCCCGTGCAGTGGCAGACCGGTCCGGTGGTGTGGGGCACGCCCGGCACCAACGGGCAGCACGCCTACTACCAGTTGATCCACCAGGGCACCAAGCTGATCCCGGCCGACCTGATCGGCTTCGCCAACCCGGTGGACGAGCTGCGCGACGAGCTCAAGGCGCAGCACGACCTGTTGATGGCCAACCTGTTCGCGCAGGGGCAGGCGCTCGCCTTCGGCAAGACCGCCGAGGAGGTGCGTGCCGAGGGTGTGCCGGAGGACCAGATGCCGCACCGCACCTTCCACGGCAACCACCCCACCACGACCGTCCTGGCGACCGAGCTGACCCCGTCGGTCCTCGGTCAGCTGGTGGCCCTCTACGAACACAAGGTGTTCGTGCAGGGCGCGATCTGGAACATCGACTCCTTCGACCAGTGGGGCGTCGAGCTCGGCAAGGTCCTCGCCAAGGTCGTCGAGCCCGCCCTGACCGAGGGCGCGGAGGTGCCCGGTCTCGACCCGTCCACCGCTGCCCTCGTGGCCGCCTACCGCACGCTTAGGAAGTGAACTGAAAATGCAGCTCGGACTCATCGGTCTCGGCAGGATGGGCGGCAACATGCGCGACCGCATCCGCCACGCCGGCCACATGGTCGTCGGCTACGACCGCAACCCCGAACTCTCCGACGTCAGCAGCCTCGCCGCACTGGTCGACAAGCTCCAGGCCCCGCGCGTGGTCTGGGTGATGGTACCGGCGGGGGCAGCCACCCAGTCCGTCGTCGACGAGCTCAAGGAGCTCCTGTCGCCCGGTGACATCGTGGTCGACGGCGGCAACTCCCGCTGGACGGACGACGAGAAGCACGCGAAGGAGCTGGGCGCCAAGGGCATCGGCTTCGTCGACGCGGGCGTCTCCGGCGGCGTGTGGGGTCTGCAGAACGGCTACGCGCTGATGGTCGGCGGCGACAAGGAGCACGTCGAACGGCTCCAGCCGATCTTCGAGGCGCTCAAGCCGGAGGGCCCGTACGGCTACGTCCACGCGGGCAGCGTGGGCGCGGGCCACTTCGCGAAGATGGTCCACAACGGCATCGAGTACGCGATGATGCAGGCCTACGCCGAGGGCTGGGAACTGCTCGAGACCGTCGCGCCGGTCACCGACGTGCGCGAGGTCTTCCGCTCCTGGCAGGACGGCACCGTCATCCGCTCGTGGCTCCTCGACCTCGCGGTGCACGCCCTCGACGAGGACGAGCACCTTGAGAAGCTGCGCGGCTACGCCGAGGACTCGGGCGAGGGCCGGTGGACAGTGGAGGCCGCCATCCACAACGCCGTGCCGCTCCCGGCGATCACCGCCTCGCTCTTCGCGCGGTTCGCCTCGCGCCAGGAGGACTCCCCGCAGATGAAGATGGTCGCGGCGCTGCGCAACCAGTTCGGCGGCCACGCCGTCGAGTCCGCGAAGAAGGACTAGCGCGCCGGCGAGTCCCCGTCCGAGGTCGGGCAGCGGGCCGACCTCGGAGCACGGCCGGCCCGTCGTCGCGGAGTGGAACTGAAGACCGCGGCCCGTGCGGGTGCTCGGCGCGCTGGGGCGGCTCGCCTCACCGCGCCGACCGCTGCGCGTGCTGGGCCGCCAGGCGTACGGGCGCGTTCGGGGCGCCGTAGCCGCGGTAGCCGGGATCGCGCTGGACCAGTTCGAAGAAGACCCGGCCGACGGTCTCGGTGTAGCAGTGCCGAAAGGCGCCGCCCGCGTCGCGGTCGTAGAGGATGCCGAGGTCGCGGTAGGTGTCCAGTTCCTCGTCGGTCAGCTCGTAGCGTGCCGCCAGGTCGTCGTAGTAGTTCGCGGGGATCCGCAGGAGGCGGCCGCCGGCGGCGCGGAAGCGGCGGGCGGCGGTGACCACGTCGTCCGTGGCCAGTGCGAGGTGCTGGGCGTGGACGGTGTCGTCGGTGGGGGCCGCGCCGACGGTGAGGGCGATGCGGACGCTGCCGTCGGCGTTGGTGACGGCGCGGCTGCGCAGCAGTCCGTAGGGGTCGGCGACATCGACGCTTTCCTGGGCGTCCAGCCCGAGCACGCTGCGGTGGAAGAGGGCCGCCTCGTCGAAGTGGTGCCAGGGCTGGGTGAGGGCGAGGTGGTCGATGCGTTCGATGCCCGGGGCTCCCTGTGTGAGCTCCACGTCCTCGAAGTCCGCGCGCCAGTTGGGCAGTTCGGGGCGGTCGGTGGCGCAGAAGAACAGTTCTGTGCCGTCGGGGGCCGCCACCGCGTCGAGCGGGGCCTCCTGCGGGGCGCGGCGGCGCGGCAGTACGGGGGCCAGCAGTGCCTCGGCACGACGGGCCGCGCCCGCCGGGTCGGCGGACTCCAGGCCGATCGCGGCGAGTTGGGTGCCGTCCCGGCGTACGGCCGGACCGGTGTTGACCAGGATGCGGGCCTCGCCCTGCTGCCACAGGTCCACCGGCTTGCCGCGGTGGCGGGCCGTGCGGGCGAAGCCCAGGGCGCCCAGCACCGCCGCGACCGGTTCGGCGTCCGGCGTGACCAGCTCGGCGAAGGCGACGCCCGTGGGGACGACGGGCGCGGGCAGATCGGCCGCGCCGACGGCTTCCTGGAGGACGAGGAGCGAGCGGTGCGCGTCGACGGCCGTCGGGCCCGCCTCGGCCTGCCGGAAGACGTCGTTGAAGACCTCCAGGGAGAGCGGGCCGTGGTATCCCGTGCGCAGCACGTGCCGTACGAGTCCGGCGACGTCGAAGCCGCCCTGTCCGGGGAAACAGCGGTAGTGGCGGCTCCACTGGAGCACGTCCATCGCGAGCTGCGGGGCGTCCGCCAGTTGCAGGAAGAAGATCTTCTCGCCGGGGATGTCCTCGATGCCCTTGGGGTCGGAGCCCCGGGAGAGGATGTGGAAGCTGTCCAGGCAGGTGCCGAGCGCCGGGTGGCCGGCCGTCTCGACGATGTGCCAGGCGTGGTCGTACGTGTTGACGTGCCGGCCCCAGGCCAGCGCCTCGTAGGCGACGCGGATGCCGAAGTCCTGGGCCAGGTCGGCCAGTTCGCTCAGCTGCTCGGCGGCGAGCGCGTCGTCGTCCTCGGCCAGCGGGGAGACGCTGGAGCAGACGAGGACGGTGTCGGCGCCGAGCCTGCGCATCAGCTCGAACTTGTGCCGGGCGCGGCGCAGGTTGCGGGCGAACTCCCCGGCGGGCACCGCCTCGATGTCGCGCATCGGCTGGTAGAGCTCGATGCGCAGGCCGAGGTCGGCGCAGCGCGCGCGGATCTCCTCGGGGGTGAGGGGGCTGGCGAGCAGGTCGTTCTCGAAGATCTCCACGCCGTCGAAGCCGGCCCGGGAGGCGGCCGTGAGCTTCTCGGTGAGGGATCCGCTCAGGGAGACGGTGGCGATGGACGTCCGCACCTCAGTACCTCTCTTCTTCTTCCGCGCTCCTGACGCCGGCTACTTCCGCGCCCCCACCGGGCCGCCCGCCAGCTCGGCGATGTCCGCGAGCATCCGCGCGCTGTCGGGTTCCCGCCCGGTGAACAGGCGGAACGCGTCCGCGGCCTGGAAGACGGCCATGCCGCCGCCGTCGAGCGTGGCGCAGCCGAGCGCGCGGGCCGTGCGCAGCAGCTCGGTCTCCAGCGGGCGGTAGACCACCTCGGCGACCCACAGCCCCGGGTGCAGCAGCTCGGCCGGGAAGGGCAGGCCGGGGTGGGCGGCCATGCCGGTGGGCGTGGCGTGGACGACGCCGTCGGCCTGGTTGAGCAGGTCCGCGAGCGCGTCCGGGGTGGCGGCGGCCGCCCGGCCGGCGCCGAAGTGGCGGTTCAGGGAGTCGGCCAGGGCGGCGGCCCGCTCGGGCAGTGCGTCCACGACCGTGACCCGCTCGGCTCCCAGCGTCAGCGTGGCGTGGGCGACGGCGGCCCCCGCGCCGCCCGCGCCCAGCTGCACCACCCGCTGAAGCGGCGCGTCGGGCAGGCCGCGCGCGAAGGAGGCGGCGAAGCCGGTGACGTCGGTGTTGTGGCCGGTCGCGCGGCCGTCCTCGAAGACCACGGTGTTGACCGCGCCCAGCGCCTCGGCCTGCGGGGCGAGGGCGTCCAGGTGCTCGATGACGAGCTGCTTGCAGGGGTGGGTGATGTTGAGCCCGTCGAAGCCCAGGTCGCGGGCCGAGCGCACCAGGTCGCCCACCGCCTCGGGCGGCACGCCGAGGGTGTCGATGTCGATGAGCCGGTACAGCAGGCGCAGGCCCTGACGGCCGGCCTCCCGCTCGTGCAGCGCCGGGCTGAACGACGGGCCGATGCCGGAACCGATCAGTCCGACGAGATACGAGTCCTTGGCCACCGCGGACCTCCTGAGCGGGCGAGCTCTCACAACAAAGCGCTAATGTACGAACTAGTACGTTAGCTATATCAGCCTCGCGGGCTCCCGGGAAGACCCCGGCGGAAACGCCCGCCCCTGCTTCTAGAATCACCGGCACTGGCCCTACGCCCGAAGGAACCCGATGACCAGCGTCGACGAACCGGCACGACCGAACGGGCGCATCCGTGACGCCGCCCGCACCAAGGCCGAGATCCTCGACGTCGCCACGCAGGAGTTCGCCCGGGCCGGCTACGACGGGGCCCGCGTCGACGAGATCGCCGCCCGCACCCGCACCACCAAGCGGATGATCTATTACTACTTCGGCGGCAAGGAGCAGCTGTTCACGGCCGTGCTGGAGCGGGCGTACGGCGTGATCCGCGAGGCCGAGCAGCAGCTGGACGTCGAGCACCTCGACCCGGTGGCAGCCATCCGGCGCCTGGCCGAGCTGACCTTCGACCACCATGAGCAACATCCCGACTTCATCCGCCTGGTGAGCATCGAGAACATCCACGAGGCGGAGCACATCGCCGCCTCGGACAAGCTCGGCAGGATCGGCTCACCCGCGCTGGACGTGATCCGCCGGATCCTTCAGTCCGGCCGGGAGTCGGGCCTGTTCACGGCCGACGTGGACGCCGTCGACCTGCACGCGATGATCAGCTCGTTCTGCTTCTTCCGGGTCGCCAACCGCCACACCTTCGGCGCCCTGTTCGGCCGCGACCTCGTCGACCCGGCCCGGCGCGAGCACTACCGCAGGATGCTCGGCGACATGGTGATCGCCTACCTGACGGCAGAGCGCGCCGCGGACTGACCGCCGTCGTAGAGCTGGTGCTGCTCCCCGTACTCGTACGAACCCTGCGGCACGCCCCCTTGACACCCGGGAAACGTGGGCGCAACATCCCTTCCCAACCACTACTAACTATCCAGTGGGTTAATTAGCCGGGCAGCGCACCCGGCGCGGCCGACCCGTCACCCCCAGGGATCCGGCACTTCTCCGCTTCCGCTCACTCCACCTACGTTGGAGTCCCCCCGAAGGAGCCCGCCGTGTCTGTCCCCGCCGTACCCCACGACGCCGCCGCCCCGCCCGGTCAGCCGAAGAAGGCCGCGGCGGCCGCCTGGATCGGCAGTGCGCTCGAGTACTACGACTTCTTCATCTACGGCAGCGCGGCCGCGCTGATCTTCCCGAAGGTCTTCTTCGACGCCTCCGACCCGGCCACCGCGACCCTGCTGTCGCTGGCCACCTTCGGCGTCGCCTACGCCGCCCGCCCGGTCGGAGCGCTGTTCCTCGGGCACTTCGGCGACCGTCTCGGCCGCAAGAAGATCATGGTCTTCACACTGATCCTGATGGGCCTGTCGACGTTCCTCATCGGCTGTCTGCCCACCCGCGCCCAGGCCGGCTCCCTCGCCCCCGTCCTGCTGGTGGTGTGCCGCGTGCTGCAGGGTGTCTCGGCCGCGGGCGAGCAGGCCAGCGCCAGCTCCATGAGCCTGGAACACGCGCCGGAGCACCGGCGCGGCTTCTTCACCAGCTTCACCCTCAGCGGCACCCAGGGCGGCCAGCTCATCGCCACCCTCGTGTTCATCCCGGTCGCCGCGCTCCCCAAGGACCAGTTGCTGTCCTGGGGCTGGCGGGTGCCGTTCTGGCTGAGCGTCGCGGTCGCCGTCGTCGGCTACGTCATCCGCCGCAGGCTGACGGAGACGCCGGCGTTCGCCCAGCAGGCCGCCACCGAGGGCGTGGCCAGGCTGCCGCTCGCGGTGCTGCTGCGCGAGCACTGGGCGGACGTGCTCCGGGTGATCGCGGGCGCGCTCATCGCCTCGGTCTCCACGATCTTCACGGTGTGGGCGCTGGCGTACGCGACCAGCGACTCGGTCGGCATGTCCCGCTCGTCGATGCTGTGGGTGGGCGCGCTCGCCAACCTCGTCGCGCTGGCCGCCATTCCGCTGTGGGCCACGCTGTCGGACCGCATCGGCCGGCGCCCGGTGTACCTGATCGGCGCGGTCGGCAGCGCGGTGACGATGTTCCTCTACCTGTGGGCGATCTCCACGGGCTCCTACCCGCTGACGCTGGTGCTCGGGATCGTCGCCTTCGGTGTCGTCTACAGCGCCGCGAACGGCGTGTGGCCCTCCTTCTACGGCGAGATGTTCACCACCCGGGTCCGGCTGTCGGGCATGGCGATCGGCACGCAGATCGGCTTCGCGGTGGCCGGGTTCGCGGTCACCTTCGCCGCCGGGATCGCCGGTCCGGACGGCACCGACTGGTCGGCGGTGGCCCTGTTCACGGCGGCCCTGTGCGTCCCGCCGGTGATCGCCGCCCTCTCGGCCCGCGAGACCCACAGGGTCCCGACGGAGCAGCTCGGCGAACGGGCCCGGCAGACGGCGTCACGGCCGGAGACGGTGTCGGCCTGACTCCCTGCCCCGGCCACCAGCAGCTCCGTCCGGGGCCCGCGCCACCCGCTCCGGCGAGAAACCCTCCCCCACCTGCCCCCGGGTCGGCCCCCACCCCTCGGTTCGCGCAGCAGGCGATGGCATCCGCCATCGCCTGCTGCGGACTCCTCGTGCCCTACGAGGATCCGGCGGCGACCGCGGAAGCAGTACGGCGGCGGAGCACCGGCCCAAAGCTGCGGCTCGCCGTGGCCGGCGGGGGTGGGAGGCGGCCCTCGCCGGCCTCAACCGGCCGGAGCGGGCGGGTCACTTGGCGGGTCGCTGGACACCCGGGCGAAGCGGGATGGCTGGACACCCGGGCGAAGCGGGATGGCTGGAGACCTGGGCGAAGGAGGTGGGCAGCGGCCGAGTGCGCCGGAACTAGGGCCGCGGGTGCCGCGGCTGGTACAGGCCGACCTCGCCTCCGCCGGGCAGCCGGAAGGCCGTCACCCGGCCCCAGCGCACGTCCTGCACCGGCCGGGTGAACTCGACGCCCTGCGCGGTGAGTTCGGCGGTCGTCGTATCGAGGTCGTCGCACATCAGCATCAGCTCGTGCGCCGGCTCGCCCTCGGTCGGATGGCAGGCGACCTCGGCGGGCGGCGCCGCGAAGATCAGCCAGCCGTGGCCCGCGTCGACGTGCGGCCAGCCCAGTACGTCCCGCAGGAAGGCGCGGTCGGCTTCCGCGTCGCGGCTGTGGATCACCACGTGTGCCCCATTGATCACGTGCGGAGGCTAGGGCGACGCGAGGCGCGTGGCAAGCACCGGCGGCTACGCGTTGGACCAGGACCGCCGACACAGCACCAGCCGGTAGCCGTCCGGGTCCTCGATCGTGACGCCCCACTCGTTCCAGTACGGGTTGGGGGACGCCACCCGCCTGCCGCCGTGCTCCTGAAGCCGGGTGACCAGGTCGTCGGGCACCGGGCCGTCAACGTAGACCACCAGGAGGTCCTCCTCGGTGGGGCGGGGCTCGACCGGACGGGCGGGTTCGTGGACGAGTTCCAGATGCCAGCCGGCGTCCGGCCAGCCGACTATCAGTAGGTCGTGCTCGCCGGGTGCGGGGCCACCCTCGGCCCGCCACAGCACGTTCAGTGCGAGTCCGCCGACCCAGAAGCGCTCGGCCGCGGCCAGGTCCCGGGAGGGACGGGCGATGCGGATGTGGCTGCGGCCGTTGACGGGCATGGCGCGGCTCTCCTCGTGTCGTGGTCGGGCGCTTTCGGCGACGGTGGCGGTGGCGCGCTCGGCAGCCTAGGAGGGCCGTGATCTCCGGGCCATCGGCCATCCGTCCTGCGCCCCGGGCCCTAGCACCGACGACGACCCGGTGGGATCGCTCGGTGATCCGGCGGCCCGCGATCAGGACGGGGACACGGCCGCGTCCAGGAGCGGCCGAGCTCGCGGGCCACGGTCGTCAGGGGACGTACGTCCCGCTCGGCCCGGGCCATGAGGATCGCGCCCTCCAGCGCGCTGATCATCAGCGTGGCGAGCGGCTCGGCCCGGTCTGCCGGCACGCCCATCTCCGTCAGGGCCTCGGCGACCGGCCCCCGCCAGGCCGTGAAGGCGGCGGCCGCCGCCTCCCGGGTGGAGGTGCCGGACGAGGCGCAGTCCACCGTCGCGGCCGCGACCGGGCAGCCGGAGGCGAAGCCGGCCGTCTCGTACTCGTCGGTCCGCTGCCGCACCATCGGCGAACAGCCCGCTCGGCGTCGGCTCGGCCATGCTCGCCATGAAACGGGCGACGCGCCTGCCCGCGTACCGGGCCGGCCCAGGCCACCGCCTCGTTGACCAGCTGTTCCTTGCCGCCCGGGAAGTAGTGCTGGAGCGATCCGCGCGGCGCGTCCGCGTGGGCGGCGACGTCCCGCATGCCCGTCGCGCCGACCCCGTCGCTCCGGATGAGCTGAGCCGCGCTGAAGACCATCCGCTCGCGCGGTCCCCGCCGGGACCCCGGCCTGAAGAACAACCGGCTCATCGCCGAGGCCGCCCGCAAGACCGGCATCGCCTCCCCGCTGCTCGACGTGTGCCACGCCCTGTTCGAGGAGACGGTGTCGCTCGGGCACGGCGGTGAGGACATGGTGGCGGCCCTGCAGACGATCGAGGCGCGCACCGGCACCGACACCGCCCGACTGGCGCCGGCACCAGCCCCACCGGCGTCGGCACCGGCGTCGGCACCGGCACCGACCTGCAGGGCTAACCGTTGTTGGCGCCCTGGGGAATCCCGTACGCCCGCTGCACCTTCAGCCGCAGCACGAGGCGGCGGTCGCGGACCATCGCGGCGCGGTAGTCGTCCCAGTCGGGGTGTTCGCCGAGGATGTCGCGGTAGAGGCGGATCAGCTCCTCGACGGTCTCGTCGTGCGGGTCCCGGGCGACGGGCGAGAGGTCGGCCGTACCCTCGGCGACCGTGTAGGCGCGGCGGTCCGGGCTCGTGACGTGGTAGGAGGCCCGCGGGTCCCGGCGCAGGTTGCGGGTCTTGGCGCGGTCGTCGGTGATCGAGACCCGGATGATGCGCTCGTCCGGGTCGTAGGCGTGGCTGACGTTCGACAGCTGGGGCCTGCCGTCGCGCTTGAGGGTGACCAGCACCCCGCCGTGCCCCTCGGAGAGCAGCCGGAGCAGTGCGTCCTGCGTGGGGTCGTCGTGCGTCGCATCCTGAGTCATACCTCGGTCAACTCGCCCGACCGAGGCTCGCATTCCCCAGTAGACAGTGTCTACGCAGTCTGGTAGACACTGTCTATGAGTGAGTCCGAGAGAAGTCTGCGGGACCGGCTGGTCGACGTCGGGGTGGAGCTGGTGGCCACGGAGGGCGCGCAGGCGCTGACCCTGCGGGAAATCGCCCGCCGGGCGGGCGTCTCGCACGGGGCGCCGCGCCGCTACTTCCCCACCCACCTGGAGCTGCTGTCCGCCATCGCGCGCCGCGGCTTCGCCGAGCTGGCCGAGAGAGCCGCGGCGGCGACCGGCGACGGCGCGGCTGGCCCACGCGCCCGGCTGACCGCTCTGGGCCGGGTCTACCTGGAGTTCGCGCTCGGCAACCGCGGCATGTACGAGCTGATGTACCGTCACGACCTGCTGGAGAGCGGCCACCTGGGGCTGCGGGACACCAGCCTTCCGCTCTTCGGCGTCCTGGTGGACCTGGTCGGCCGGGCCCGCCCCGGCGCCGACGCCCGCGCGGTCGCAGCCTCCCTGTGGGCGAACCTGCACGGCATCGCCCAGCTCTGGGGCTGGGGCAGCCTCCAACTGGCCACCGGCGCCGACGACTTCGCACCACTGCTGCGTACGGCCCTGGAGGCGCACCTCGGCCCGGAGGACGGCCGGTGAACCTCCACCGGGCGACGACGCTCGCGAGCAGTGTGGCCGCACCGATGGTCGTCGCCCTGGACGGTACCGTCCTCACCGTCGCACAGCCCACGCTGCAACGGGACATGGACGCGTCCCTCGCGTGCAGTGGACGAGTACCGGGTATCTCGTCGCGGTGGCGAGCCTGTTGGTGTTCGCCGGGCGGCTCGGCGACCGGTACGGGCACCGGCGGGTCTTCGCGGCCGGGATGCTCGGCTTCGGGGCCGCGTCGGCGGGCATCGGCCTGGCGCCCGGCATCGGCTGGGTGATCGCGCTGCGGGTCGCGCAGGGAGTGTGCGGCGCGCTGTTGCAGCCGGCCACGCTGGGTATGCTGCGGGCCGCGTTCCCGCCCGACCGGCTGGGCATGCCCATCGCCGTGCGGACGAGTGCCATCGGGGTGGCGGCCGCCGCCGGTCCGGTGATCGGCGGGGCGCTGGTGACGGAGCTGGGCCGGCGGGCCGTCTTCTTCGTCAACGTCGTACCCGCGTTGGTCTTCGGGGTGCCGGCGATGACCGTCTCCGGACCGGAACCGCCCCTGTGGCATCCGGCTCGACGTGCCCGGTGCCGCGCTGCTCGCCGCGGCCCTCGGCTGCGCGGTGCACACGCTGGCCGCGCTGCCGGATCCGGGCCGGGTGGCGCCGGTCGTGGCCGCAGTCGCCGCGGTCGCCTTCGTCCGGCACGAGCGCCGCACGGCGACCCCGCTGCTGTCCCCGGACGTCATCGGATCGGCGGCCGTCGGCTCGGCGCTCGGGATCCTGGTGGCCGCGTCGGCGGCCCTGTCCGGCACGCTGTTCGTCGGCGCCTATGTCCTGCAGGGCGCGCTGGGTCTCGACCCCTTCCAAAGCGCCCTGCGCAGCCTGCCGTTGGCGGTGCTCATGGTGGTCGCCGCGGCCGTGTGCCCGGTGGTGCTGCGCCGGGTCGGGGCCCGTCGTACGACCGTGGTGGCGATGGCCGTGCTCGCGCTGGGCGTCCTGGTCCTGGGTCGGGCGTCGGGGACCCTCGCCCTGTGCGGCGGCTTCGCGCTGCTCGGGGCCGGGTTCGGCACCGTGATGGTGGCGGCGACGCAGGCCGTCGTCCGGGAGGCGGCCGTCGAGTCCGCCGGAGTGGCGGGCGGGCTGCAGCAGACCGCGATGAACGTCGGCCCGGCGCTGGGCGTGGCCGCGGCGACCACGCTGCGCGGGCACGGCGCGGGTGCCGGGCTGCCGCTGGTGGTCCTCGCGGGGGTGGCCGCGGCGGGGGGCGATGGCGGGCCGCGCACTGCCCGCACGTTCCGGCACCGCGGTCGTCGATCATCGTGATCCTCGGGACCGTTCACGTGTTCCTGCGCGACCATGAGGTCTGAGGACGTCCAGGCCGGGGTATGCCGGAGTGATCCTCGTGCGACGCGAACGGAGGAGAGCGATGGCACAGCCGCGACGAGAGGTCGACCCGAGCGAGGCCGGGCTGGATGCGAAGGCGCTGGACCGCCTGGACCAGTATGTCGCCCGCTTCGTCGACGAAGGACGCCTGCCCGGCTTCCTCGTGTCCGTCGCGCGGGGCGGCCGCATCGCCCATCTCACCGCGCACGGCCGCCGGGACGTGGCCGCCGGGCTGCCGGTGGAGACCGACACGCTGTGGCGGATCTATTCCATGACCAAACCGGTCACCACGGTCGCCGCGCTGATGCTGGTCGAGGAGGGCAGGCTGTCGCTGGACGACCCTCTGGAGATGCATCTCCCGGTCTTCGCCAACCCCCGGGTGTACGTCGGTGGTTCCGGTGACGAGGTCAGGACCCGCCCCGCCTCCGGGCCGATCCTCATCCGTCACCTGCTCACCCACACCGCGGGCCTGACCTTCGGCTTCTACTACTCCCACCCCGTCGACGCCCTCTACCGCGCAGCCGGCCTGGAGTCGTCCGTGCCGCCGGGCGCGGATCTGGCCGAGACGATGGACGTGTACGCAAGCCTGCCGCTGCAGTTCGATCCGGGCACGCAGTGGAACTACTCGGTCGCCAGCAACGTCCTGGGCCGGGTCGTCGAGGTGGTGTCCGGGCAGCCGCTCGACGCGTTCTTCGCCGAGCGGATCTTCCGGCCGCTCGGCATGACGGACGCAGGGTTCTGCGTCACGGACGAACAGGCGGGCAGGCTGGCCGAGTTGTACGGCGAGACCGACGACGGCGGCATCGAGCCGATCCCCGGCCTGCCCCTGCGCGGCCGCCCCCGCTTCCTGTCCGGCAGTGGCGGTCTGGTGGCCACCGCGCACGACGTCCACCGCTTCATGGAGCTGCTGCGCCGCCGCGGGGAGCTCGACGGCACCCGTCTCCTGGCCCCCGGGACCGTGGACCTGATGACGAGGAACCACCTTCCCGGCGGCGCCGACCTGCGCTCCTTCGGCAGCCCCGCCCACGACGACCCCGGCAACGACGGCGTCGGCTTCGGACTCGGCGTCTCCGTCGTCATCGACCCCGAGCGTACCCAGGCCCCGTCGGGCCTCGGCATGTACGGCTGGAGCGGCGTGGCGACGACGACCTTCTGGGTCGACCCGAGCCGCGACCTGACGTTCCAGTTCATGACCCAGGTCCGCCCCAAGAGCTCCCTGAAGATCTTCCCGGAGCTGAAGCGGCTGGTGCACGAGGCGGTCCTGGACTGAGACGCACGTGGTCGCGGTCGTGGACTGAGACGCACGTGGTCGCGGTCGTGGTCGTGGTTCGCGGTCGTGGTTCGCGGTCGTGGTCGTGGTTCGCGGTCGTGGTCGCGGTTCGCGGTCGTGGTCGCGGTTCGCGGTCGTGGTCGTGGTCGTGGTCGTGGTCGTCTACTGATCGGCCCGCAGGGTGAACTCCAGCCCCTCTCACGCGAGTTCGTCCAGCCACTGCTGCGAGCGGGCCGCCGTCTCCGCCGCCCGGCTCAGCCCCGCCGGCAGGCTGCCGTCGAGGATGTGGCGGACGCCGAGGGCGAGGGGGCGGGAGACGCAGTGGGCCATGGCGCTCTCCTCCCGGTCGCCGACGCGGTCCAGGAGACAGGTACCGGACCACGTCCGCCCCGAGTCGGCGCGTACGGCCAACGACACGGCGAGGACGACGCGGTCGCGGTCGGCGTCCGTGGTCGGGTAGGTGGCCGCCAGCTCCCGGGCGAGGGCGGCGATGCGGACGTCGTCGCCCGTCCTCAGCACCTCGAAGACCGGCCCCCAGGCGCGCAGCCAGCCCTCCAGGCGGAGCGTGCCACGGACGAAGGTCTGCGGCTTCCAGGCGGCGGGCAGGTCGTACTGGTCGATGAAGGGGACGCGGCCGCGAGCAGCCCGTCCGTGCTGATCAGCGGGGAGAGCCGCCGGGCCTCCGCCGGGTCGATCAGGCGGCTGGGCACGCCGAGGGAGTTCTGCAGCGCCACGCTCGCATCGAAGGAGGCCACCTCGTCGGGTGTCGACAGCAGGAAGAGGTAGCCGACTCGGTGCAGCCCGATGTCGTACCCGATCTCCTCCGCGAAGCGGCCGAAGGCCTCCAGGCTGCGCGCGCCCAGCTGGATGTTGAGCTCGTCGGAGAACTGGGCCCGCACCCCGCCCGCGGCCTTCGAGGTGGAGCCGGCGGCGAGCTCGTCCCGCTCGACGAGCACGACGTCCCGAACGCCGGCCCGCGCCAGGTGGTAGGCGATGCTGGTGCCCATCACCCCGCCGCCGATGACGACGACACCGGCCCGCATGGTCATCTCGCACCTCCCGGGCAGTGGGCCGCCCGGGCCCCGGAGAGGAAGAGGACATCAAAGGTCACTCCCTCTTCCTGTCCGGATCTCCGGGCCGGTAATCAGGACAGGTGTGCCACCGCGTCCAGGTGGGGCAGGTGGTGGTCCAGCCGCTCCCGCTTGGTGCGCAGGTAGGTGATGTTGTTCTCGCACGGCGGGATCAACAGCGGCACCTGCTCGGCGACCTGGATGCCGTGCCGCAGCAGCGCCTCGCGCTTGCGCGGGTTGTTGGACATCAACCGCACCGAGCGCACCCCCAGATCGCGCAGGATCTCCGCGGCGACACCGTAGTCGCGGGCGTCCACCGGCAGACCGAGGGCGAGGTTGGCCTCGACGGTGTCCAGACCCTCCGCCTGGAGGGCCATCGCCCGCAGCTTGGCGAGCAGTCCAATGCCCCGGCCCTCGTGCCCTCTCAAGTAGACGACGATGCCGCTGCCTTCGGCGGCGACGGCGCGCAGGGCGGAGGCGAGCTGGTCGCCGCACTCGCAGTGCTGGGAGCCGAAGGCGTCTCCGGTCAGGCACTCCGAATGCAGCCGGGTCAGGACGCCGTCGGTGCCGATGTCGCCGTAGACCAGCACCACTTGTTCGTCGCCGCGGTCGTGGTCGAGGTAGCCGACCGCCTGGAATTTCCCGTACACGGTGGGCAGGGGGGCATTTACGACGCGTTCCACGCCCGTGCGCCGTGGGGACTTCTTGCCGAGTACGCCGAGGTTTTCTGTCATGATCTGGATCCTAAGCAGAGACGAAAGGCCGGAAAACAATGAGTGGTTCGGGAACGCGGCCGTCGGCATATGGTCTGTTGCCGGCGGACACCACGGACGACGTACGGACGCGGGGGGAAAACCTCTCGACGCAGGTCGCGGTCCTCCCCGTCGGTAGCTTCGAACAACACGGTCCGTACCTTCCGTTGGCGACCGACACGCTGGTCGCCTGTGCCATCGCCCGGGAGATCGCCGGCGCGTACCCGGTGCACCTCCTTCCTCCGGTGACGATCTCCTGCTCGCACGAGCACGCGGCCTGGCCGGGGACCGTCAGCATCTCCTCAGTGACCCTTCATGCGGTGGTACGGGACATCGCGGCGTCGCTCCGCCGGTCGGGCGTCGACGCGTTGGTGCTGGTCAACGGGCACGGCGGGAACTACGTGCTGGGCAATGTGGTTCAGGAGTCCTCCGCACGCGGCGAGTTGATGGCACTCTTCCCGGCCATGGAGGACTGGGAAACCGCCCGGGAGCGGGCCGGGGTGCGCACCTCGCTGCTCACCGACATGCATGCGGGGGAAATCGAGACCTCCATTCTTCTGCACGCTCATCCCGAAATGGTCCGGGCCGGTTACGAGTCCGTCGATTTCACCGCCGACGACCGGCGTCATCTGCTCACCGCCGGAATGTCCGCCTATACCGAATCGGGCGTCATCGGCCGTCCGTCCCTGGGGTCCGCGGAAAAGGGGAAGGAACTGCTCGCGAGCCTCGCCGGTTCCTTCGGCCCGTATTTCTCGCTGCTCACGTCGGCCGACGCGTCCGGGAACTTTGCACGGGATGCGGGAAGCGAGCGCGGGTAGTCGCCGTCGGTCGCGCGGTCGGGGTCCGGGTCCGGTACGGCGGTGCCGGACCCGGCGCGCAGGCCGGTGTACCGGCGGGCGACGAGGACGAGCGCGCCCGGCAGGCTCGCCACGAAGCTCAGCACCCCGTAGACGACGGCGACGGCCAGTCCGGTGTTCGCGCCGAGTCCGGCGGCGCCGAACGCCCAGGCGGTGACGCCCTCCCGGGGGCCGAAGCCGCCGACGTTCAGCGGCAGCCCCATGGCGACCAGGGCGAGGACCGCCAGCGGCAGCAGGGCGACCACGGAAGCGGCGGAGCCGGCGACCCGGGCGGCGACGACGAACATCGCGACGTGCCCCGCAAGGACGACGGCGGAGGAGAGAGCCACGCCCGGCCCGTTGCGGCGGGACAGCAGGCCCTCGCGCGCCTCGCCCAGGGTCCGGCGCAGGGCCCGCCCCCGGCGGGAGGGCGCCCGGTTCATGCGCAGGGCGAGGGCGACGGCGAGCGCGCCCACGGCGGCGAGGGCGGCCAGCGGCGCGAGGTGCCGGGTCTGCCCCCGCACCGGGGACGGCACGGTGAGCAGGACCGTGGCACCGGTGACGGCGAGGGCGATCTGCCCGGCGACGCGTTCGAGGACCACGGCCCGCACGCCGCGGCCGATGTCCCCGGCGCTCTGCCCGTGCCGCACCGCCCGGTGGACGTCGCCGAGGACACCGCCGGGCAGGGCCGCGTTCAGGAACAGCGCGCGGTAGTAGTCGGCCACGGCCGGGCCGAGCGGCAGCCGGATCCGCAGGCCCCGGGCCACCAGTTGCCAGCGCCAGGCGCTGAACACGGTGGTGACCAGCCCGATCCCGAGCGCCGCGGTCAGCGACGGGGCGTCGATCCGGCGCAGCCCGTCCAGGAAGACGCCGGTGCCCAGGCGCCACAGCAGGACGGCGAGGATGGCGACGCCGGCGACGGTGCCGAGGTGGGTGCGCAGGGCGCGGAAGCCGGGGCGGGAGAGGGGGGTACGGGAGGCGGCCGGTCCGAGTGCCGCGTCGGGTTCCCTCACGTCCGGGCGCGCGTCCGCCCGTACCAGCCGGACGTCCACCGTCTGCACGCTCATGAGGCACCGCCCGCCGGCCGGGACAGCGCCAGCAGGTCGCTGTGGTGGACGACGACCTCCAGCTCCCCGGCCGCGCAGGCTTCGAGGCGCTCCTGGAGGTAGCGGTCGGCGTGCGGCTGGAGTTCGGGGCGCTGTTCGACGGCGGCGCCGACCCAGCCGCGCAGCCACTGGGCGGTCAGTTCGCGCTGGTCGGGGCCGAGCCGCCAGTGGCTCGGGTGCACCCGCACGGTGGCGCCGTGCTCGGCGAAGGCCTCGGCGGCCACGGTGAGCGCGTCGGGGCCGAGCAGGCCGGTGCGGCGCTGGTGCGCGTTGAACGCCTCGGTGATCTCGGCGTCCAGCGCGTCGGCCGGGGTGAGGTCGACACGGCCGACCACCGACAGCGTGAGCAGCGCCGGGCAGCCGGCTCCGGTGCACGCGGCGGCGAGGGTGTCGATCTCCTCGCGGGTGAGGACGTCCAGCAGGGCCGACGCGGTCACCAGCGACGCGCCGAGCAGGGCGTCCGGGGTCAGCCGGGCCACGTCGCCGCGCCGCGTCTCCACGGTGACCCGGCTGCCGTCGGCGGCCGCGCGCGGGGAGGCGACGGCGGCGAAGTGCAGCAGGTAGGGGTCGCGGTCGTGGAGGATCCAGTGCTGGGGGCCGTCCAGCCGGGGGGCGAGCCAGCGGCCCATCGAGCCGGTGCCGCAGCCCAGGTCGTGCACGACGAGCCCGCCGTGCCGCCCCGGCAGGTTGGCGAGCCGGATCCGCAGCGGGTCCAGCAACTCCTGCGCCCGCGCGGCCGCGTCGGCCGGCTCGCGCAGTTGCAGCCACTCGGGCGCGTAACGGGGCGCCTCCTCGGGCCCGTCCTCACGCAGCCGGACGGTGGCGCGCTCGCCGGGGCGCGCGGCGGGGCCGGCACCGGGGATGACGGCCTGCGGCTCGGAGTCGGCGGCGAGGACCGCGTCCGTGGTGTCGCGCGGTCCCGGCTGGGCCGGGATCCCTCCGCCCCGCTGGGCGGCGCCGGTCGAAGTCGTCGTCTTCCTCATGCCGCCCTCCGGGGTTCGTTCGGCAGCCGGCCCAGGACGCCGGCCAGGCTGCGGGCGGTCGTCGCCCATCCGTCGAGGGCGGCGCGCCGGCTCCGGGCGGCCGTCTTCAGCCGGCGTCGTACGTCGGGCTCGCCGAACCAGCCGCGCAGTTCCGCGGCGAGGGCCGCGGGGTCCTCCGGCGGAACGAGGATGCCGGGCACACCGCCGTCGGGGGCGCGGCCAACCGCCTCGGGGACGCCGCCGACGTCCGTCGCCAGCACCGGGATGCCGCGTGCGAGCGCCTCGGTGATCGCCATGCCGTACGTCTCCGCGTACGAGGTGAGGACCATCAGGTCGGCCGCCGCGTAGCTGGCGTCGAGCTCGGCGCCGGCCTGCGGTCCGGCGAGACGGAGGCGATCCTGAAGGCCGTACTTCCCGATCAGGCCGCGCAGATGGGCTACGTAATCGGGGTCCTGGGTCAGCCCGCCGACGCAGACGCAGCTCCACGGCAGGTCGGTCACCGCGGCCAGCGCCTCCACCAGGCGGTGCTGCCCCTTGCGCGGGGTCACCGCGGCGACGCACAGCAGCCGCGAGACGCCGTCGGTGCCGGGGGCCAGCGGCGCGATGTCGGCGCCGGGGGCGGCGACATGGACCCGGTCCGGGGCCAGGCCGTGGTGGGAGACCAGGCGGCGGACCGCCCAGTCGCTGGTGGCGATCACGGCGGGTACGGCCCGCAGGACCGTACGTTCGCGTGCGTCCAGCTCCGCGGCCACGGCGGGCTCGAGCCCGGTCTCGTCGCCGAGCGGGAGGTGGACGAGAACGGCCATGCGCAGCCGTTCGGCCTCCGGGACGACGATCTCGGGCACGCCGCAGGCGACGAGCCCGTCGAGGAGGACGACGGCGCTGTCCGGCAACTCCCGCAGCGTGCACGCGAGTTCCGTGCGGGCGGCCGCTCCCGGCCGGGGCCAGCTGCCGCCCACCGGGTGCCCCTGGACCTGCCAGCCGAAGCCGGGCAGGTCCAGGCTGACGCGCCGGTCGTAGGCGTTGCCGCCGCTCGGCGTGGCCGGGTCGTCGACGCCGCCCGGCAGGACGAAGTGCACGGTGCGCAGGGACATGGGGATGATCCCGACGTTCTCGAGGCCCGCGCGCTGGGCGGGCACGTACCTCAGGGACGACGCCCGGTCGATGGTCGTGTCGGTCACAGGGCACGCTCGTAACTCGCCCAGGCGACGTGCGACTCGTGGAGGGTGACGGTGATGCCCGCGAGTCCCTTGGCGCCCTCGCCCATGGCGCCCTTGTGGATCCGCTCGGCGAGCCGGTCGGCGATGACCTTGGCCAAAAACTCCGTGGAGGTGTTGATGCCGGCGAAGTCGGGCTCGTTGTCGAGGTTGCGGTAGTTCAGCTCGCTCACGACCGCGCCCAGTTCCTGCGTGGCCAGTCCGATGTCGACGACGATGTTGTCGTCGTCCAGCTGTTCGCGGCGGAACGTGGCGTCCACGAGGAACGTGGCTCCGTGCAGCCGCTGCGCGGGCCCGAACACCTCGCCGCGGAAGCTGTGGGCGATCATGATGTGATCGCGGACGGTGATGCTGAACAACGGACGACCCTCCAGGTGCGGCGCGTCTGGTCCCCCCGCTGATCCCTGCCGGGGGATGCCGTGTAGTACGGCTCTTCGCTTCCCGTTGTTCAGTCGACTCTCACTCTTTTCTCAGGTCAGGCACTCTTGTCGTTCCGGATTGAACGGCTCCGTCAGGCCGGGGCCTCGGAGTCGGCGTACCTGACCCGGTGGCACAGGGCCGGAATCTCCCCGGATGCGAGCTTCGGCATGACCTCCGGCAGCTCCTCGAACGCGCTTTCCCCGGTGACGAGCGCGTCCAGCGCCGGGTCGGCGAGCAGGTCGAGGGCGAGGGCGAGCCGGTCGGCATACGTACGGCTGGAGCGGCGGGCCGGGGAGACGGTGCCGACCTGGCTGCTACGGATGACGAGCCGGCGGGAGTGGAAGGCCTCACCGAGCGGGAGGGCGACGCCCCGGTCGCCGTACCAGCTCAGTTCGAGGACGGTGCCTTCGGCGGTGAGCAGCTCCAGGGAACGGGCCAGGCCCTGCTCGGTGGCGCTGGCGTGCACGACCAGGTCGCATGCGCCCAGGGCGTCCTCGGGCGCGGCGAAGTCGACGCCGAGGGCCTCGGCGACCTTCGCCCGCGCGGGATCGGCGTCCACCAGCTGGATCCGCACCCCCGGGAACCGGGCCAGCAGGGCGGCCACCGAGCAGCCGACCATGCCACCGCCGACCACGGCGATACGGTCGCCGACCAGGGGAGCCGCGTCCCACAGGGCGTTCACGGCGGTCTCGACGGTGCCCGCGAGAACGGCCCGCTCGGCGGGCACGGCCTGCGGCACCGGCGTCACGGCGCTCGCGGGGACGACGTAGCGCGTCTGGTGCGGGTAGAGGCAGAAGACCGTACGCCCGGCCAGCTCCTGCGGTCCATCCTCGACGACGCCGACGTTGAGGTAGCCGTACTTCACCGGACCCGGGAAGTCGCCCTCCTGGAACGGTGCGCGCATGGCGGAGCGCTGGCTCTCCGGGACCCCGCCGCGGAACACGAGCGTCTCCGTGCCGCGGCTCACCCCGGACCACAGCGTGCGCACCAGCACCTCGCCCTCGGCCGGGTCGGGAAGAGTGACGTCGCGTATCTCGCCGTGGCCCGGCGAGCGGAGCCAGAACGCGCGGGCTGAGCGGTTCATCGTCGTCCTCCTGAACGATTGGGAAGTTGTTCACGTACCGAGATGTGCACAGGCCGCGCACAAGGTACGCGGCGTTGATCGACTCTGTCACTCGGCCGGAGGGTGTGCGGTGGCCCTGAACAACACTTACGACGCGAGGCTGGTCCAGCAGGAGACCGCTGTGGGAGCGGGCGTACAGATCCTGTTGCTGGCCCTGCTCGGCACGGCGATCGGCATGGGGCCGGCGGGCTGGCTGACCGGCCTGGCCTTCGCGATCGCCACCTGGGCGGTGCTCTCCCGGGCACTGCACCGGTCGCGGTTGCGCTCCTTCGGCGCCGCCAACCGGGTCACCCTGGGCCGGGCCACTCTCGTCGGCGGTGTGACGGCGCTGGTCGCGGACTCCTTCGAGAGCTCTCCGCCGGTGTCGCTGCTGGTGGGCCTGACGGCCGTGGCCCTGATCCTGGACGGGGTCGACGGCAAGGTCGCCCGCCGCACCGGCACCTCCACCGCGCTGGGGGCCCGCTTCGACATGGAGGTCGACGCGTTCCTGATCCTGGTGCTCAGTGTCTACGACGCCATGCAGCTCGGCCCGTGGGTGCTGCTGATCGGCGGCATGCGCTACGCCTTCGTCGCCGCCGCCCGCGTCCTGCCCTGGCTGAACGCCCCGCTGCCCCCGAGCACCGCCCGCAAGACGGTGGCCGCGCTGCAGGGCATCTGCCTGCTGGTGGCGGGCGCGGACCTGCTGCCGTACGTGGCCAACCTGGGTGTGGTGCTGTCGGCCCTGGCGCTGCTGGTGTGGTCGTTCGGGCGGGACGTGCTGTGGCTGTGGCGGACGTCGCGGGTGCAGGGGGCGCCGGCCGAGGAGACGCTGGAGGCCACTGTGGAGGCGCTGGAGGCGCCCGCTGAAGAGGCGTGGGAGGCCGCGCCGGCCGCTGAAGAGGTCTGGGAGGCCGCGCCGGCCGCTGAAGAGGTCTGGGAGGCCGCACCGGCCACTGAAGAGGCGTGGGAGGCCGTGCCGGCCGCGTGATGTCCGCAGCACACGCATCACAACACGCAGCACACGCATCACACGGGAAGGACCCGGATCACGGGAGATGATCCGGGTCCTTTCCGCTGCCTCGACGCCGCTCTACGACCGCGTGGACCGCGTCCGTACGACGGCGAAGACGGCGGCGGCGAGGCCGAGGACGCCCACGACCAGCCCGGCGATGCCCAGGCCGCGGGCGGTCGAGTCACTGGAGGACGAGGCCGAGGCGGCCGACGTGGAGCTCTTGGCGTTCCCGGAACCCGTCGAGGCGGCGGGCGTCTCCTCGCTGCCCCGGGCGGTGAGCTTGAGCACGGGCGCGGGGTTCTCCGGCTCCTGGCCGCCCTGGGCCTGCTCGATCCAGCGGACGACCTTGCCGTCGGAGTAGGTCTGCAGCGTCTTGAAGGTCAGCTGGTCGGTGTCGTCGGGCAGCTGGCCGAAGGCGGCGTTGAAGTCGTGGTACTGGCCGGGACCGATCTTGCCGCCGGTCCAGGTGATCTCGGAGACGGCGTCGGTGATCGTCCCGTCGTCGGTCTTCACCGGCGTCTTGAGCTTGCTGGTCGTCACCTTCGCGGTCCAGCCGTCCTGCGGGGTGACGAGCACGCCGAGGACCGGATGATCGGTGGGCAGGTAGACCTGCACCTTGGTGGTGCTCGCGGTGTCCTCCTCGTTGGGGACGCGGAAGGTCAGCACGCCGTCCGTGGCGCCCTTGGCGTAGCTGTCGGGGTGGACGGTGACGTGCGCGGAGGCGACGCCCGCGGCGGTGAGGACTCCGGCGGCGGCGAGAGCGGTGACGATGCCGGCGCGGCGCGCGGTGGTGCGGCGCGCGGTGGTGCGTGTGGTGGACATGGGTGAGTGGATCTCCGTACGGAAGGGCGTGTTGGGGTCAGATCGGGTACGGGATCCGGGCCGGCGGACCGCGCCGGCTCACCGCGTGCCGTAGCAGGAGCTGGCGCAACGTCGGCGACTCGGCCGAGGCGCGGTGGCGGCGACCGGCCGGTGCGGGCAGGGGGGCGGGCGCGGCCCGCCACCAGGCCGCGAGTCCGGGCACGAAGGCGACCGCCCAGCGCAGCAGCGACCACAGTGCCGCCTCCCCGCGCCGCAGCCACCAGGACGCGACGAGCGCGGCGAGGACGTGGGCGGCCACGGCGTACGGGGTCAGAGCGTGCGGATGCGTGAGGGCGGCCGTGGCGTGGCCGTGCGGGGCGACCATGGCGTGGGCGTGCATGGAGGCCATGGCATGGGCGGAGGTCATGGGCATGCCGTGAGCGGACATCGACGCCATGGAGGGCATGGACGGCATGGTCTGCATCCCGGGCGTGCCCGTACGGGGCCGCGCGGCGTGGAAGGCGAGGTGCAGCCCCGCCTGGGTGGCGAGCATCGCCGCGCCGATCCCGGGCAGAGAACGCTCCCGGCCGCCGAGCAGCCACCCGGTGACGAAGACGCCGATGAATCCCGCGCCGTCCGCCCACAGTGGCGGCATGTCGCCCATGGCGAGCCCGTGCCCGGCGGCAGCAAGGAGCACGCACACCGCGGCGAACACCGCGGCGCGCAGACCCCGAACCGCCGGCGACGCGCTCATGGTGAGGCATCCTCCCACGGACCAGGTGTACGGGTGACGCCGATGTCCGGTTCGGTCATCCTGCGGCGCCTCGTCGACGACGCGATCCGGGCAGCCTGGAACGCCGCTTCGGTGCCTCAGCCGCGCAGCAGATCATGTGATCCCACGGTGGCGAGCAGGGGCGGCTCCTCGCTTCCCTCGTAGGCGAGATGCAGTTCGCGGCGCGCCCGGGTGGCCAGTGCGTAGTACGTCATGCGCAGCGCGGCCGAGGTGGGATCGACGGACGCGTCAGTCGGGGATGACGACTGTTACGCCTGTGGGTCCCCCGCAGACGCTGGCGCACCGCGGGGCCCATGCCCGCCGGGACCGGTCTGCTCTGCACGGGCACCCTACTCGCACTGGCCACAACCGGTATGTTCGCGGACCCGAAATCCTACGGCGGCGGGGCCCCTGGGCCGCATCCGTCGTATCGGTACTGCTTCTACTGGGAGGCGCCCCTCTCCGCGCGGGCAAGGACGCGCCAGCGGGAAAGCCGAGCTGACCACGCGGAGACCCGGGCCGGTTGGGCGTCAGCCCTGCGCGGCGTAGTGGACGAACCGCGCCCAGCCGTCCCGGCCGACCGCGAAGTGGGGACGCGTCACGTCCTTGGAGTCCCGTACGTGGATGGTGTGATTGGTGACGGCGACTTCCACGCAGTCATCGCCCTGTGCACTGCTGTAGCTGGACTTGAACCAGTCGAGTTCGGGCGTGTTCATAGCGCTCCTCTTATCCGCACCAGCAGGCTCGTGGAGTCCTTCGGAGAGAGTGCCTGCGAGCGCAGTCTCGCATAGCGCATGTGGATCCTGCTCACCGCTTTCTGGTCAGCAATCAAGCGGCCGTTCTCCTGGCCCTCGGAGTACGCGCGCCAATGACCATCCGGAGTCTCCAGCAGCCGTACCGGCCCGGCGAGACACGCGTGCTGCTCGCTGTTCGAGGGCATGATTTGAAGCGTCACGTTACGCAGCGAACTGAGCTTGAGGACATGGTCGAGCAGCTCGGAGGTCACCTGAGCCCCGCCCAGACAGCGCATGAAGACGGCTTCCTCGACGATGAAGTCGAACGTGGTGTTGGGCCTCTCTCGGAGCAGTTGCTGACGCTCCATCCGGGCGTGCACCGTCGCCTCCAAAGCATCGTCCGACAGAGGCGGGATGTCGTTCTCGCAGAGGGCCCGCACATAACCCTCCGACTGCAACAACCCCGGCACCAACCGGCACTCATACGTACACAGACTCACCGCCACCCGCTCCAGCCGAGCCCACCGCCGAAACCAGGCCGCCAGCCCCGCCTCCCCCCGCGTCAGAAACCGGGCCGACCTCCGCAGCGCCCCCGTGTTGCCCAGCACCTCCTCCGCCCGCTCGACGAACGACTCGTCCGGCATCCGCCGCCCCAGCTCCACCGACTCCACGGTGTGCTTGGAGAACCGGACCAGCTCCCCGAACTCGGCCCTGCTGAACCCCGCGTTCTCACGCAGGGCCTGGACTACGGCCCCGAAGGTCCGCAGACTGTCCGAGGGGTCGGGCTCCCGTTCCAGCTCGCAGGTCGCCGCCTCACCGCTCTCCCCCACGCCGTCCGTCATACGCGGCCACCTCCAAATCCTTACGCACGCTGAGTGTCGTGCTGCGATCGACAGCACCCAGAGTGACGGCAAGCTCCGCGTACAGTCCACGGAATGTGCCCGTACGCTGACGCACCGTACGGTCCGCACTCCTGGTGCGCGCCCCCGCGCGCCCGTCACCGTGGTCCCATGAACGCGACCACGCCTCACCTGTCCACCGCCATCAGGACGTTCGCCCAACAGCTGTCCTCCACCCGCCGCGGAGCCCGTCTCGCCCGCCTGCTCGCGACCGAGGAACTGCGCATCTGGCAGGTGTCACCCGGCGTCACCGAGCGGGCCGAGCAGATCGTCGCCGAATTCGCCGCCAACGCCGCCCTCCACGGCCGCCTCCAGGGCCGCGACTTCCGCCTCGCGCTCACCCTCGACCCGGCCGCCGGCCTTCTCCGCATCACCGTCACCGACGCTCGCGGCGACCAACTGCCGTCCCTGTCGGAGGACTTCGAGACGCCGCCGGACGCCGAGTCGGGCCGCGGTCTCCTCCTGGTCACCGCCCTGGCCGACCGCTGGGGCACGGAGCCGTATCCGCCGGGCGGCAAGACCGTCTGGGCGGAACTCGACGTCTGCTCCATGAGAGGGCGTTGAGGAGAAAACCCCCGTTGATCGCCGTCGCCGCGTCAGAGGGCCGTGGTCTCCTTGAGAACTTCGGGGCCTTCCGGTCGCCGACGCCCGGCCGGACCTGCCTCCGCGCCCGGTGGCCGGGCTGGCGCGCGCTCACGGACCGGCGGCCGGCAGAGACGCGCGGCCCGTGGCCCCTGTGCTGCCAGAATCCTTGTGCGATGGAAAGGCAGGCCAACTGGCCTGCGTAATCGGCCTGTTCGTCGTAAGGAGATGAGTGTGGGGCTGCCACCGGACCTGAAGGTCATCGCCGAGGGCATGATCAAGGCGTCCATGGGAATGGTGGGCACGGTCATGGTCGGCACCCGCGACACCACCATCGCGCTCTTCCACGAGCTGGACCGTCAGCATGGCATGGCCGGGGACGACGACGCGGGGCGGGCGTTCGCGAAGGTGTACAAGTCGGCGGAGAGTCGATGATGGCCATGAACGGTGTCACCGGTTCCGCACGGTATGTGCCCTGAGAGTGAAGGACTTCTGTGGTGGCAGAGTACAACCTGCGGTCGAACTTCGTCTTCGCTCCGCCCGAGGACAGTCCAGCCGCGTGGCAGGCGAGCCTGGAGACGTTCAGGAATGCGCTGGCGCGGGCCTTTCCTGACGCCTTCCTGGAGACGAACACTTCCTCCCTCCGCGATGTGCCTGTCCTGGACTTCGAGATCGAGGTGGCGCCGGACGTCTTCGTCACGGGGACGGCTGCCATGCCCGCCCCGGACTACGCCCATGTCAGCATCATCGACGTGACCGCGGACGCGGCGGCCCTGTTCGCCCAGTGGCTCCGCGACTCGTACGTGCCCTCACCGGCCGGCGTGCGTTTCCTGAGCAGCTTGGTCATGGAAAACGGCGACGAGACCCCCTGGCCCCTAGCGGCGACAGGCGACGCCGCGGAGATCGAGGCCGTACTGCGCAACCACCTACCGGCCCGGTGCAGGGTGCCGCGGTGGGTGCGGGCTCCCGCACCCGCACCCACTGCACCCACCGCACCGCGAGCAACGCGCCTCAGGCGGCCTTCCGGTGCCGCTCCCAATGCGCGCGCACGATCTCCGCGTACCGGTGTCCGCTGCCCTTGATGGTGCGGACCTGGGTCCGGTAGTCCACGTGGACGAGGCCGAAGCGCTTGTCGTAGCCGTACGCCCACTCGAAGTTGTCCAGCAGCGACCAGGCGAAGTAGCCGGCCAGCGGGGCGCCCTTGCGGGCGGCGGAGGCGCAGGCGGCCAGGTGCTTCACCAGGTAGTCCTGGCGCTCGGGGTCGTCGACCGTGCCGTCGGTGCGGACGACGTCGGGGAAGGCGGAGCCGTTCTCGGTGACGTAGATCCTGCGGGCGCCGTACTCGTGGGTGAGGCGCAGCAGCAGCGTCTCGATGCCGCTCGCGTCGATCTCCCAGTCCATGCCGGTGCGCGGCACGCCGGGGCGGGGCACGGAGCGGACGTGAGGAGCGGGGCCCGTGGGGTCGTCGGCGACTGTGGCCGGGAAGTAGTAGTTCAGGCCCAGCCAGTCCAGCGGGGCGGCGATCGTCTCCAGGTCGCCCGGCTGCTCGGGGAGTTCGACGCCGTACACCTCCCGCATGTCCGTGGGGAAGCCGCGGCCGTGGACGGGGTCCAGCCACCAGCGGTTGACGTGGCCGTCGTGGCGGCGGGCGGCCGCCACGTCCTCGGGGCGGTCGGTGGCGGCGAAGACGGTGGAGAGGTTGTTGACGATGCCGACCTCGGCGTTCGGCGCGGCGGCGCGGATCGCCTGCGCGGCGAGGCCGTGGCCGAGGAGCAGGTGGTAGGAGGCGCGGACCGCGGCGGTCAGGTCGGTCAGACCGGGGGCCATCTTGCCCTCCAGGTGGCCGATCCAGGCCGAGCACGACGGCTCGTTGAGGGTGGCCCAGTGGGTGACGCGGTCGCCGAGGCGTTCGGCGACGACCGACGCGTACGCGGCGAAGTGCTCGGCGGTCGCCCGCTCGGGCCAGCCGCCGCGGTCCTGGAGCGCCTGCGGCAGGTCCCAGTGGTAGAGCGTGACCGAGGGGGTGATCCCCGCCTCCAGCAGGCCGTCGATCAACTCGTCGTAGAACGCGAGGCCCTTGGGGTTCGCCGGACCGTCGCCGCCCGGCACGACGCGCGGCCAGGCGATCGACAACCGGTAGGCGTTGGTGCCGAGTTGCCGCATCAGGCCGATGTCCTCGCGCCAGCGGTGGTAGTGGTCGCAGGCGACGTCGCCGTGGTCGTCGTTGTCGATCTTTCCGGGGGTGTGGGAGAAGGTGTCCCAGATCGATGGCGAGCGGCCGTCCTCGGTGACGGCTCCCTCGATCTGGTACGCCGATGTGGCCGTGCCCCACAGGAAGTCGTGCGGGAGCGCGGCGAGGTCGATGGCGTCGGACACAGAAGTCCCTTCGGAGGTAGGGGGTTCGGTCACTTCACCGCACCGGCGGTGAGCCCGGCCACGAGATAGCGCTGCAGCAGCAGGAAGCCGGCGACCACGGGCACGCTGACGACGAGCGAGGCGGCCATGATCTGGTTCCAGTACACGTCGTTCTGCGTGGAGTAGCCCTGCAGGCCCACGGCGAGGGTGCGGGTGGTGTCGTTGGTCATGACGGAGGCGAAGAGGACCTCTCCCCAGGCGGTCATGAAGGCGTAGACGGCGACGGCGACGATGCCGGGGATCGCGGCCGGCACGACGACGCGGAACAGCGCGCCGAGCGGGCCGCAGCCGTCGACCAGCGCCGCCTCGTCCAGGTCGCGCGGCACCGAGTCGAAGTACCCGATCAGCATCCAGATCGAGAACGGCAGCGAGAAGGTCAGATACGTCAGGATCAGCCCGCCGCGCGAGCCGAACAGGGCGATGCCGGTGGCGTTGCCGATGTTGACGTAGAGGAGGAACAGCGGCAGCAGGAAGAGGATGCCGGGGAACATCTGCGTGGACAGCACGGTGACCGTGAAGACGCGCTTGCCGCGGAAGGTGTAGCGGCTGACGGCGTACGCGGAGAAGACCGCGATGACCACCGAGCAGACGGTCGCCGCGCCCGCCACGATCAGCGAGTTCACGAAGTACTTCGCCAGCGGGACGGTCGACCAGATGTCGATGTACGGGCGGATCGTCAGGCCGCTCGGCAGCCAGCGGAACTTGCCCGTGACGTCGGCGAGCGGCTTCAGGGAGCTGGAGACCATGACGTACACCGGCACCAGGACGAAGCCGGTGAGCAGCGTGAGGAAGATCCGCCGGGACCAGAGGAAGGACCGCGGCGGTGCCATCGGCGAGCGGACGGGGGCCGACGTCGTCGGCACCCGGGGCGCGTGCGAGGTGCTAGACATCGGCCGTCTTCCTTCCTCGGGAGGTCAGCAGCAGGTAGACGCCCGTCACGACGAGCAGGAACAGCAGCAGCAGGACGGACATGGCGGAGCCGGTGCCGAAGTTCCAGGTGACGAAGGATGCCTGGTAGATGTGGACCGAGATGAGGTCCGCGGCCTCCGGGGCGGCCTTGCCGAACAGGACGTACGGCGTGTTGAAGTCGTTGAACGTCCACAGGAACAGCACCAGGATCAGCACCTGGTTGACCGGGCGCAGCGACGGCAGGGTGATGCGGCGGATCTGCTGCCACATGCCGGCGCCGTCGAGCGCGGCCGCCTCGTACAGCTCCTTGGGGATGTTCTGCAGGCCGGCCATGACGATGAGGAAGGCGAACGGCCAGCCCTTCCACACCGACACCGTCAGCAGCGCGTAGAAGCTGTTGCTGCCGATGAGCCAGAAGGACGGCTTGTCGGTGAGGTGCAGCTGGTCGTGCAGGACGTGGTTCACCAGGCCGTTGTCGTGCTGGAACATGAACACCCAGGTGATGACGGCCGCGTACACCGGGAGCGCGTACGGCACCAGGAACAGGGCGCGCAGCAGGCCGCGGCCGCGGAAGGTGTCCTGCATGTAGATCGCGGCCACCGTGCCGATCAGCCAGCACAGGCCGACCGACAGCAGGGTGAAGCCGACGGTGACGAGGAAGGAGTGGAGCAGCGCCTCACCGACGGGCGCGTTGAAGTCCACCGACATCCGGTAGTTGTCGAGGCCGGACCAGGGGGCGGTGCCCCAGTCGCGGATGTAGAACTGGGTGAGCTCCTTGAAGCTCATCACGATGCCGATCACCATCGGCACCAGGTGGACCAGGAGTTCGAGGAGCAGGGCGGGCAGGAGCAGCAGGTACGGCAGTCCGACGCGCCGGATCCGCCCGGTGCGGCGCGGGCCGCGCGCCGCACCGGGGGAGCTCTTGTGCACGGTCGGTGCCCCCGTCTCCGTAGGGACAGTGGTCGTCATGACGGTGTCCGCGCTCACTTCGCCGGCATCTGCTGCTGGGCCTTCTGAAGCTTGGCCTTCACCGACGCGGTGGTCACCGCGCGTCCGGCCGCGGCGTCGGCGAACAGTTCCTTGACGGCCGTACCGACCGTCGTCTCGAACTGCGACTCGGCGGCGACCTGCGGCAGCGCGGCGGCGCTCTTGGCGAGGGTGTCCTTCAGGACGGCGTTCGCCGGGGTGTTGAAGGCGGGGTCCTCCTGGGCGGACTTGACCGGCGGGATGGAGCTGTAGGCCTTGTTGAGGATCTTCTGCTCGGCGTCGCTGGTCATGAACTTCACGAACTTCGCGGCGCCGTCGAGGTTGTGGCTGTTCCTGAACACGGCGATGTTGATGCCCGCGACCATCGAGTTGACCTGCGTGCCGGTCCCCGGGGTGCCGGACTGCACGGGTACCGGGGCGACGCCGTACTGGTCCTCGCCCATGCCCTGCGACTTGAGGTTGGCGGAGGCGGACTGCCACAGCAGCATCGCCGTCCTGCCCTTGGCGAAGTCGCTCACCGACTGGTTCTGCGCGTACTCGGCGTTGCCCTGCGGGATGGACTTGTCCTTCGCCATCAGGCCGACGTACTGCTTGACCGCGGCGACCGCGCCGTCGTTGGTGAAGTCGGGCTTGCCGTCGGCGGTGAAGAAGTCGGCGCCGTGCTGCTTGGCGAAGACGAAGACGTGGTGGATGTTCTCCGAGACGTTGGAGCCCTCGGCGCCGAGGACCTGCTTGCCCTTCTGCTGGATCTTCCTGCCGTCGGCAACCAGTTCGTCCCAGGTGGCCGGGGGCTTGGCTATCCCGGCGTCGGCGAAGATCTTCTTGTTGTAGTAGAGCGCGTAGGCCATCGAGTACAGCGGCACCGCGGACGGGCCCTTGCCCTCGGCGCCGGTCGAGCCGAGCGCGGAGTCGACGAAGCGGTCCTTGCCGCCGATCTTGTCGAAGTTCTTTGCGTCCCACGGCAGCAGTGCGCCGGTGGCCTGCAGGGAGGCGCTCCAGGTGTTGCCGATGTTGAGGACGTCGGGGCCCTGGCCGGAGGTGGTCGCGGTCAGGATCCGGTTCAGCAGGTCCGACCAGGGGACGACCTCGAGCTTCACCTTGATGCCGGTCTGCTTCTGGAACTTGTCGAGCTCGGGCTGGAGGACCTTCTTGTCGATCTCGATGCTCGCGCCCTGGTTGGAGGCCCAGTACGTGAGCGTCTTGGGCGAGTCGTTGGACCCGCCGCCCGTCGACGAACCGCCTCCGCAGGCCGAGGCGGCAAGGGCGAAAGACAGGGTGACGGCGCCTACGGCCGCGGCTCGGATGCTGCGCATGGCTCCTGGTGTCCCTTTCCGGGAGTCGAGAACCGCGAGAAGGCTCCGGAGACGACGACACCCCGTTCGACTCCCGAAGCTCCTCACGTCTTAATTTAGGACGTGAGTTAAACCTCACGGGAAACGCTCGTCAAGGGATCCGGCAAGGCTGAAATCGACGGGCGGTCGCGGCGGACCCGGCGCAGTCGGCGGTATACCGCCGCCACTGGGCGCTTGACCTGCGACGGCCTGCGACGGGAGGGCGGTGCGGGCGTACTGCAACGGTTGGGTCTCGACACCCCGGCCGACCACGCCGCGGACGGCCAAGGCATCTCCTGAGCGGCGTCGGCGAGTTGACGGCCGATCAACGACCGCTGACGGAACTCCGGTCACAACTCTTGACGCATCGTTCACCCGGATGAAGCATTCATCGGCGAGAGAGCGCTCCCCGAACCCCACATCGTTCACTTCCTGAACCAGGAGAGCCGCCCCATGCCCCCTGTCTCCCCCGATTCCCCTGCCCTGCGGCCATCCGTCGGCCGCAGAACCGTCCTCGGCGCCGCCGCCGCGGCCGCTCCCGTCCTGGCGGGGCTGTCCGCATCGCCGGCGTCGGCCGCGCAGAAGGCCAGGCCACCCGAGAAACTCACCCCGTCCCGCAGGAAGCCGCGCGCCCTCCCCGGCGGTGGCGACCTCGGCCCCAACGTCCTCGTCTTCGACCCGTCCACGCCGGACATCCAGGCCGGACTCGACGAGGTCTTCAGCCGACAGGAGTCGGCGCAGTTCGGCACCGGCCGCTACGCCCTGCTGTTCAAACCCGGCACCTACCACGGCCTCAACGCCCAGCTCGGCTTCTACACCTCCATCGCCGGCCTCGGCCTGTCCCCCGACGACACGACCATCAACGGGGACGTCACGGTCGACGCGGGCTGGTTCAACGGCAACGCCACGCAGAACTTCTGGCGCTCGGCGGAAAACCTCGCCCTCGTCCCCGCCAACGGCACCAACCGCTGGGCCGTCGCCCAGGCCGCGCCCTTCCGCCGCATGCACGTCCGCGGCGGCCTCAACCTCGCACCCACCGGCTACGGTTGGGCCAGCGGCGGCTACATCGCCGACAGCCGCATCGAGGGCCAGGTCGGTCCGTACTCGCAGCAGCAGTGGTACACCCGCGACAGCGCGATCGGCAGCTGGCTCAACGGCGTGTGGAACATGGTGTTCTCCGGCGTCGAGGGAGCCCCCGCGCAGAGCTTCGCGAACCCGCCGTACACCACGCTCGACACCACCCCCGTCTCCCGCGAGAAGCCCTTCCTGTACGTCAGCGGCAGCGAGTTTTGCGTCTTCCTGCCGGAGAAACGGACGAACGCCCGCGGGGTCACCTGGGGCAACGGCACGCCGAGGGGTACGTCCCTGCCGCTCACGCAGTTCTACGTCGCCAGGCCGGGCGTGACCGCGGCAACGCTCAACCAGGCGCTGACACAAGGGCTTCACCTGTTGCTGACCCCGGGGATCTACCACGTGGACCAGCCAATCCAGGTGGACCGGCCCAACACCGTGGTGCTGGGCCTGGGTTACGCGACCGTCGTCCCGGACAACGGCGTGACGGCGCTGCAGGTCGCCGACGTCGACGGCGTACGGCTGGCCGGTTTCCTCATCGACGCCGGGCCGGTCAACTCCGCGACGCTGCTGGAGGTCGGCCCGCAGGGTGCGTCGCAGGACCACTCGGCCAACCCGACCACCGTGCAGGACGTGTTCGTGCGGATCGGCGGCGCCGGCGCCGGCAAGGCCACCACCAGCATGGTGATCAACAGCCGGCACACGATCGTCGACCACACCTGGGTGTGGCGCGCCGACCACGGCACGGGCGTCGGCTGGGAGACCAACCGGGCGGACTACGGCGTCGTCGTCAACGGCGACGACGTGCTGGCCACGGGCCTGTTCGTGGAGCACTTCAACAAGTACGACGTGCAGTGGTACGGCCAGCGCGGACGCACCATCTTCTTCCAGAACGAGAAGGCCTACGACGCCCCGAACCAGGCCGCCGTCCAGAACGGATCCATCAAGGGCTACGCCGCCTACAAGGTCGGCGACAACGTCACCGCGCACGAGGGCTGGGGCCTGGGCAGCTACTGCTACTACAACGTCGACCCGACGATCGTGCAGCACCACGGCTTCGCCGCCCCGAACCGGCCGGGGGTGACATTCCACGACCTGCTGGTGGTCTCGCTCGGCGGCAACGGGCAGTACGAGCACGTCATCAACGAGACGGGGGCGCCGACGTCGGGGACGTCGACGACGCCGTCGACGGTGGTGTCGTATCCCTGACCACCGGGGCCGGCACCGGTGGCGGCACCGGTGGCGGTGCCGGTAACGGCGGCGGCCCCGCCCGGGTACGGGAAGGGCCGCTCACTGGTGGCCGTGGCGGCCCCACCCGGCTACGGGAAGGGCCGCCGTCGGTGCTACCGCGAGGGTGCCGGGACCGGCGCCGGGGCGTAGCCAGCGGGCCGGGTGGTGAAAGTGCCGCGACCCTGGGTCCGGCTGCGCAGCCGGGTCGCGTAGCCGAACAGCTCGGCCAGCGGCACGGTTGCGGTGACGACCGCCGCGCCGGCGCGGGTGGTCGAGCCGGTCACCCGGCCGCGCCGCGCCGCCAGATCACCCAGCACCGACCCCACCGCGTCCTCGGGCACGGTGACGGTGACCTCGACGACCGGTTCCAGCAGCACCATCGCGCAGGCGCGCAGGGCCTCGCGCAGACCGAGCCGGCCGGCAGTGCGGAAGGCCGTCTCCGAGGAGTCCTTCACATGCGTCGCCCCGTCGGTGAGCGTGACGCGCAGGCCCGTCACGGGATGGCCGCCGAGCGGCCCTTCGGCGAGGGCGTCCCGGCAGCCGGCCTCGACGGCCCGGACGTACTCCTGCGGCACGCGCCCGCCGACGACGGTCGAGCGGAATTCGAAGCCGGTGGCCCCCTCTGCGGCCTGGAGTGGCTCCACGTCGAGGACGACATGGGCGAACTGCCCTGCCCCGCCCTCCTGTTTGACGTGCCCGGTCTCGGGGTCGGTCCGCACGACCAGCGAGGGGTCCTCTTCGGTCAGCCGTGCAAGCGCGGAGGTCAGCCGGTCGGTGTCGGTGCCCCTGCGGGCCTCGACCGCCACGGAGACGACCGGCTCAACGACGCCCGGCGGTTCCAGGACGAGCGGGGCGCCCGGCGCGCACAGGGTCGAGCCGGCGCGGGCGGCCTTCAGCCCGACCACCGCGACGATGTCCCCGGCGACCGCGCGCTCCAGCTGGGCGTGCCGGTCGGCCTGGACGCGCAGAATCCGCCCGATCCGCTCGGCGCGCCGCGCACCCGCGTCCCACACCGTGTCTCCCTTCTCGATCGTGCCCGAGTACACCCGCAGGTAGGTCAGCCGCCCGGTGGCGGTGGCGTTCACCTTGAACGCGAGGGCGTCGAACGGCGCCGCCGGGTCGGCGGCCCGCTCCTGCTCCGTACCGTCGTGAGTGCCACGCACGGGCGGCACGTCGAGCGGCGACGGCAGGTAGGCCATCACCTCCAGGCTCACGCTCGTCGCCGTCACCGCGGAGCGCGGGGACAACGTGCATCGCATCTTCGAGTCGCTCAACAACACGGGCTTCAAGCTCAGTCAGGCGGACCTTCTGCGCAACTACCTGTTCATGCGACTGCCCACCCGAGGCGAGCACGTTTACGAGACGTACTGGCTCCCTCTGCAGGACAATCTCACCAACGACGAGCTCGAACAGCTCATGTGGCTGCAGCTCGTACTGGACGGGGACGACCGGGTGCGCCGACAGGATCTTTACGCGGCCCAGCAGCACCGCTTCGAAAAGACCGATGCGGACGAGGCTGAGATCGAGGCGTACATCAAGGAACTCCACCGCAGCTGTGCCCACTTCCGCCGGCTCATCCATCCCGAGCTGGAGCCGGACGTCTCGGTCCGCGCCCACCTGCGTCGCCTCGAAGCCTGGCAGGCAGCGGTCACCCACCCCGCTGTGATCTCGTAGCCCGGGGGCCCCTGGGACCGCAGCGCTTCCCGCCCGTCCGACGCCCAGGCACTGCGCCACTGGTAGACCGACTTCTTACTCACCCGTAACTCCCGGGCTATGCACGGGACTTTCACGTCCTCCTCGAAGAGGTCAGCGGCCCGCATGCGTACCTCTTCCCGGCGCTTGCGCTGCTCGGCGGTCAGCCCGCCCCCATCCGGATACCGCATACTTCCGGGCTACCAGCCAAGACGGACCCTGTCACCAGGTCCGACGAAGGCTCAGACGCTATAACGCCAAGGTCAGTAGACGTGTCCTATGTGGTGAGGCGGACGAGTCGTTTGTAGCAGCACAGGGCTGCGGCGAGGCCGAGGTCGGCTGCACCGCCGCCCCGGACACGACCGACGACCCGCGGCAGCGTCACCTGACGGTGGCGCTCCCCCCTCAAGTTCGCGGCCCGCCTCTGGAGCGGCTGCAGTTCGCCCGGATCAGGCGGGCTGCGCCACCGACCGCGGCGCGGCCCCGCCTGATCCGCCCGCCTCCTCACTGCCCGGCGGCAAGCGCCTGGGCGCATGGGACCGTAGCCCCTCGTCGTCGATCCGTGGGCGTGGCCGACACGTTCGAGGAATGGACGGGCCCTACCGTCCGGCTTCGGCCCCGAGTTCCGCTAGGCGGGTCAGGGCAGGCAGAGCCGCGGCGATCGCCTGTCGTTCCGCGGGCGTCAGCTGGGCGATCAGCGGGATCAGGTGACGCTCCCGGTCCTCGTGCCGGGCCTGGCCGATCTTTCGGCCGCTGTCGGTGATGTGGACGAGGACGGCGCGTCCATCCACCGGGTCGGGGCGGCGTTCCACGAGACCGTCGCGCTCGAGCCGGGTGACCAGCTGAGTGAGCCCTGGCTGGCTGATCTGCTCGGTCCTGACCAGTTCGGTCAGCCGCTTCGGGCCGCTGAAGGCCAGTGTGTCCAGCACGGACAGTGTCGTGAACGACAGCTTCTGCACCGCGGGAAGCCGGATGTAGTAGCGGTTGAAGTTCTCGATCGCCCTGGCGAAGTCTCCGACATCCAAGTCGGCTCTGTTGTCGGCACACTGAGTAGAAGTCACCCTGGAAATATATCGCAGACTTATATAAGCTCCTGATCGATTGCGCGCCCGGCGCCTCGTCCAGGCGCACGGTTTGCATTGCACCTCGGCGCAACGGCGCGTCAATGGACTTGTAGAGCGCTAGGTGAGGAACACACCAATGACTGTGCGAATCGGCATCAACGGCTTCGGGCGCATCGGTCGCAACGTCTTCCGTGCGGCGGCCGCGCGGACTTCGGAGCTGGAGATCGTCGCCGTCAACGACCTGGGCGACGTGCCCACGATGGCCCACCTGCTCGCTTATGACTCGATTCTGGGGCGCTTCCCCGAGGAGATCACCGCCGAGCCGGGCGCGATCCGCGTGGGTGACCGGACGATCAAGGTCCTCGCCGAGCGCGACCCCGGCGCCCTGCCCTGGGGCGACCTGGGAGTGGACATCGTGATCGAGTCCACCGGCATCTTCACCGACGCCGCGAAGGCGCGCTCACATGTCGAAGGCGGAGCGAAGAAGGTCATCATTGCCGCTCCGGCCAGCGGCGAGGACATCACGGTGGTGTTGGGCGTCAACGACGGTGCCTACGATCCCGAGCGCCACACCATCATCTCCAATGCCTCCTGCACCACCAACTGTCTCGGCGTACTGGCCAAGGTGCTGCACGACGCCGTCGGCATCGACACCGGCATGATGACCACGGTCCACGCCTACACGCAGGACCAGAACCTCCAGGACGCCCCGCACAAGGACCTGCGCCGGGCCCGGGCCGCGGCCCTGAACATCGTGCCCACCTCCAGCGGCGCCGCCAAGGCCATCGGCCTCGTCCTGCCAGAACTCGCCGGCCGGCTGGACGCCTTCGCCCTGCGGGTGCCCGTCCCCACCGGCTCGGTCACCGACCTCACGGTCACCACCCGCCGCGGCACCACTGTGGACGAGGTGAAGGAGGCGTACACAGCGGCGGCCTCGGGACCGTACAAGGGCTTGCTGTCCTGCGTGGACGCGCCGTTGGTCAGCACCGACATCGTGGGCGACCCAGCCTCCTGTGTCTTCGACGCCGGGCTCACCCGGGTGTCCGGCCCGCAGGTCAAGGTCGTCGGCTGGTACGACAACGAGTGGGGCTACTCAAACCGCCTTGTCGACCTGGCACTCCTCATCGGGTCGTCTTTGTAGTTTCTCGCCGACCCGGCGTCTGTACCACCCGCACGTCAGCAACGGTCGTCCGCCGAAGCGGCGGCCGTCGCTTCGGCGCGCCCGTAAACCGGCGCGCAGCGCACCCGACGCCACCGATGCCGTCGGCGTGCCCGGATGCCCGACACGCACGACGCCACGAGGACAGACGAAATGAAGGAAACTTCCGAGGTTACCGTTCGACAACCCAGCCGTGCTCGGCATAGCGCCCCAGATGCGCGCACTGCAGCAGGAGGGGCCGATCACCAGGGTGCGGACCGCCGGTGAAGATGCCTGGCTGGTCACCCGCTACGACGAGGTGAGGGCACTACTCGCCGACCGCCGACTCGGTCTCAGCAATCCCAACCCGGAGCAGTCGGCCAAGAGCGCGGCCAGGGGCTTCATGATCGCGCTGATGGCCGGGGACGACTGCGACAACGAGGCCACCAGGCATGCGCAGATGCGCGCGCTGCTTGTGCCCCGGTTCTCCACGCGCCGGATGCGCCTCATGAAGACCCGGATCGAGCACCACGTGGACGACCTGCTCGACCAGTTGGCCGCCGGCACCCCGCCGGCCGACCTGCACCGCGCGCTGTCGTTTCCGTTGCCGACCATGGTGATCTGCGATCTGCTCGGCGTGCCGTTGGCCGACCGGGAGCGGTTCGGGCAGTGGGCGAGAGGCACATTCGACCAGAGCGACAACCAGCGCTCGGCGAACACCTTTCAACAGGTTGTCGACTACACAACGGAACTGGTGGCGCGCAAGCGAACCGAACCGGGCGACGACATCCTGTCCGAGCTGATCGCCGAGAAAGACGGCGCACTGTCCGATGCGGACATTGCCCACTTGGGTAACGCCGTGCTGTTGTTCGGCTACGAGACCACCATCGTGCGCATCGACCTGGGCACCCTGCTGCTGCTGCGCAATCCGGCCCAGCGTGCCCTGCTGGCCGAGAATCCCGAACTCGCGCCGGCCGCGGTCGAGGAGATCCTGCGCCTGGGCGTTGGCGGCAGGGGATCCAACGCGCTGATACCCCGCTACGCGCACAGCGACATCACCGTCGGCGAGACAGTGATCCGGACCGGAGACGCGGTGATGCTGGCCATCGGCGCGGCCAACTACGACGGCCGGGCGTTCCCCGACGGCGACCTGTTCGACCTGGCCCGGGACAAGCCCAAGTCGCACCTGGCGTTCGGGCACGGCGCCCGGCACTGCATCGGCCGCACGCTGGCCCGGATCGAGCTAACCGCGGTGTTCGAGCGGCTGTTCCGCAGACTGCCCAACCTGCGGCTCGCGGTACCCGAGGAGTCGCTGCGCTGGCAGGAGCACCGGATCACCGGCGGGTTCGACGAACTCCCCGTTACCTTCTGAGTGGCATTGCACGAGCGAAACACAGCCGTCCACCGTTCATGGTCATAGGTGGCATATGCCGCAAGATCGAAGCCGTCGTCCCGCCCGGATGTTTGACGCTCCTCCCCCCACGCACAGTCACGAGGACAAGGAACCATGACGGACACTTTCAGCGACTACGTCGACTGCACGCCCCTTCTCGACGACCGTGAGGCCCTCGACCGGTTCTACGACGAGCACGGCTACCTCTATCTGCGCGGCGCTCTGGACCGTGAACTCGTGCGGACCGCCGCCGAGCAGATGCTCGAGGGCCTGATCGCACTCGGCCACGCCGCCCCCGGCACCACGCTCGACACCCTCACCATCGAGTCCTTCGAGGCGGTCGACGAGGTGGCGATGCACGACTACGTCAAGTACGACGACCTGTGGAACCACCCCTCGACCCTCAAGGTCTGGGAGAAGGTCTTCGGCGAGCCCGTCTTCGTCTTCAAGTCGACGACGATCCGCTACTACCCCTCCGCCGCGGGCTCCGCGGAGCCGAGCTTCCTGACGCCGCTGCACCAGGACGGCTTCTACATCGGCCCGAACAAGGACTTCCGCACCGCCTGGATGCCGCTGCTCCCGACGACCCGCGACATAGGCGGCGTCGCCGTCGCCGACGGCAGCCACAAGAAGGGCCCGCGCGAGCACGTCGTCACCGAGAACTTCCGCCGCTTCGGCCACGCCGTGCGCGGTATCCCGGCGGAGGAGTTCGGCGCGGACGAGCAGCTGCTGTTCTCGCCCATGGAACCGGGCGACGTGATCATCTTCCACGCCTTCATGTGTCACAAGTCCATCCCGAACGTCTCGGTGAACCCGGCCGGCATGCGGATGTCGATGGACACCCGCATCCAGCCCGCCTCCTCGCACCGCGGGTTCAACGCCCTGACCCCCTGGGCGGAGTCCGCGAAGGACGCCTCCAAGGGAATCATGTCGAAGATCACCGGCACCCCCACCACCACCGAGTGACGTTGTTGCCCCCGCACCCGCCTCAACCGTCCCCCACAAACGCCTGGGTAGGCAGCGCATGACGAAACACGAGGGCCTCCCCCCTCTGAAGGGGCCCAACGCGACACCGGAGCCCTCGGCCGGCACGGAACCGGCCGCCGCGGGGCTCAGTGGCATCGCCCTCGTGGTGGTGCTCACCGGATACGCCCTGTCCATCGTGGACGCCTCCATCGTCAATGTGGCGCTGACCTCGATCAGTGAGGACCTCCACGGCGGCCCCGCCGCACTGGAGCTGGTGGTGTCCGGCTACGGCCTCACCTACGCCCTCGGCCTGGTGCTGGGCGGACGGCTGGGCGACGCCTTCGGCAGACGGCGCCTGTACGCCTACGGGCTCGCGGCGTTCACCGTCACCTCGGCGCTGTGCGGACTCGCCCCGACCATCGAGTTCCTCGTCGCGGCCCGGCTGCTGCAGGGCGCCGCCGCCGCCATGCTCGTACCGCAGGTGCTGGCGACGATCCAGGCGGCCACCGAGGGCCAGGCGCGCGCCCGTGCCATCGGCATGTACGGCGCGACCGCGGCCCTCGGCATGGTCACCGGGCAGATCCTGGGCGGGCTGCTGGTCTCGCTGGACGTCGCCGGGATCGGCTGGCGGTCGGTCTTCGCGATCAATGTGCCGATCGGAGTGGCCGCGCTGCTGGCCGTCCGACGCGTCCCCGCGACCAGGGCCGACGCGAAGCCGGGCTTCGACCCGCTGGGCACCGTGCTGTTCGGTGTCGCCATGGTCTGTGTCCTGGCCTTGGTCGTGGCGGGCCCCGACCTGGGCTGGCCGCTGTGGCTGTGGTCGCTGCTCGCGGTCGCCGCGGTGGGGGCGCTGGCGCTGGTGCGGGCCGAACGCGGACTGGAGGCGCGGGGCGGCTCACCGCTGCTGTCCCCGTCGGTGCTGTCCCATCCGGGGATGCGCAGAGGGCTGGCGGCGATGGTGCCGTTCTCGGCCGGCTTCGGCGCCTTCCTGTTCGTCTACGCGCTGATCGCGCAGGGTCACTTCGGCTTCGACGGGCTCGCCTCCGGCGGGGTGCTGGCGCCGTTCGCCGTGGCGTTCTTCGTGGTGGCGCGGTTCACCCCGAGGATCGCGGCGGCCCTGGGCCGCCGGATCGTCACCCTGGGCGCCCTCGTCCAGGGCACGGGCCTGCTGCTGCTGGCGCTGGTGATCCGGCTGGGCTGGCCGCATCCCTCCCTGGCGCTCGTGCTCGTCGGGATCGCCCTCTTCGGCGTAGGCGCGGCGCTGATCGGCCCGACGCTGTTCCGGATGATCCTCGCCGACGTACCCCCCGCGCAGGCCGGCATGGGCAGCGGTGTGCTGGTGACCAGCCAGCAGATGGCGACCGCGCTGGGCGCGACCGTCGGCGGAACCCTCTATGTCTCCCTGGCCGGTTCGCTGTCGACGGCGTCGGCGGCCGTGCTCGTTCTCGCCCTGTTGGCGTGTTTCTCGGCGACTGTTCTCGTGATCAGCCTGAAGCTCCCCGACCCCAGCTGACACCCGCGCCCCTCGAACTGCGCGATCTGATCCAGACCTTCTCGTTGGCAACGGCGCGCCGTCCTTCGGCGTACCCGCGCGCAGAAGCGGAGACAGCCAAGTGCACTTACAGACAAGGACAGCCGTGGTGACCGGCGCGGCCAGCGGCATCGGCCTCGCCCTCAGCGCCCGCTTCGCACGGGCCGGCGCCGGCGTGGTCATGGCGGACATCGAAGGCGACGCACTGCACCGCCGGGCCGCCGAACTCACCGCACAGGGCGCTCAGGTCACCGCCGTGACCGCCGACCTGACCGACCCGGACACCGTCGAACGGCTCGCGGACACGGCGTTCGACCTGCTCGGCGACATCGACGTGGTGTGCAACAACGCCGGGGTCCTCGGCCCCGTGGGACAGCCCCTGTGGGAGGTGCCGCTGGAGCGGATGCGGCAGGTCTTCGAGGTGAACCACTGGGCGCACGTCCTGGTCGCCCGCGCCTTCGTCCCCCGGCTGCTGGAGCGCGGTCGGCCCGCCCATCTGATCCACACCGCCTCGATGTCCGCCTTCGTCGTCGGCGCCGGCAGCGCCGCCTACGCCGCCTCCAAGCACGCCGACCTCGCGGTCGCCCGCAGTCTGCGCGCCGATCTGCGGGGCACCGGGGTCCGGGTGTCGGTGCTGTGTCCCGGCCGGGTCGACACCCCCATGGTCAAAGGCCTGACGGCCCCGCGCGGCGCGGGCGGCGACACCTCGGTGAGCGCCGAGGACGTCGCCGGACTCGTGTGGGAGGCCCTCGGCTCCGACCGCTTCTATCTCTTCAGCAACTCCGACGCCCCGCTGCGGCTGCGCGATCAGTTCGACGACGTATGGCGTCATGTTTCCCTTCCGCCCCCTTCCCCAGAGGAGGAGCTGTGGCCCGCGCCGAAAGCGACGACCGTAGCGATGAAACACTGACCATCGACCTGGAAGCGGTGAGGGAGAAATACCGGCAGGAACGCGACAAGCGCAGCGTCGGTCGCACCTACCAGTTCGCGCGCGGTGACTTCAGCCGCTACGCGCGAGACCCCTACACCGAGCGACAGGAGCGCGAGCCGCTCACCGACGAGGTGGACGTCGCCGTCGTCGGCGCCGGCATCGGCGGCCTGCTGACCGGCGCCCATCTGCGCAAGGAGACCGGCCTGGAGCGCATCCGGCTGATCGACGAGGCCGGCGACGTCGGCGGCACCTGGTACTGGAACCGCTTCCCCGGCGTCCGGTGCGACGTCGAGAGTTACATCTACATGCCGCTGCTCGAAGAGATCGGCACGATACCCACCGAGAAGTACTCCACCGGGCCCGAGATCTTCGCCCACCTCCAGAAAATCGCCCACCAGTACGACCTCTACCGCGACGCCCTCTTCCAGACCACCGTCACCGAGCTGCGCTGGGACGAGGCCGCCGGGAAGTGGCTGGTGAGCACCGACCGCGGGGATCTGATCCGGGCCCGGTACGTGGCCATGTCGATCGGTCTGATGCACCGCCCCAAACTCCCCGGGCTGCCGGGCCTGGAGACGTTCGCCGGGCACTCCTTCCACACCAGCCGCTGGGACTTCGACTACACCGGCGTTCCGGCGTCTCCCACAACCCGGTCGACACCGACCGCTGGTGCTCCGTCCCCCGCAACGATGTCAAAGCGCAGGCACTTCAGCCGACCCCGAACGAGGTCGAGTGGGCGGTCGACCTGGCCGTCCGCGGTGAACTGCGCGCCAAGTGGGTCAACCAGGGCGGATGGCGCTCCCAGACCGGCCTGGGCACCATCGACCCCCAAGGGATGTTCCCACCGCCCACGCTGAAGGGCGGCGGACGCATCCCCGCCCAGGTGATGCTCGGCGTCCTCGCCCAGGAGTCGAACATGTGGGAGGCCGAACCCGGTGTGATCCCCGGCCAGATGGGCAGCCCGCTCGCCGCCACCGCCGGTTTCTACGGCCACAAGGGCAGCGACCCGGCCGATTACTGGAAGATTCACTGGGACAAGTCGGACTGCGGCTACGGCGTCGGGCAGGTCACCGACGGCATGCGCCTGGCCGGGCACGAGAAGCCCGGCGAGACCAGCCTGCCTCCGGCCACGCAGAAGGCCGTCGCGCTGGACTACACGGTGAACGTCGCCGCGTCCATGTACATCCTGGCCGACAAGTGGAACGAGCTCCACACCAGCGGGCAGACCATCACGGTCAACAACGACGACCCGTCCAGGCCGGAGAACTGGTTCGCCGCGCTGTGGGACTACAACCTCGGCTTCAACCCGGTGTCGGAAGCGTCGAAGAACAACGGGCACTGGGGTCTGGGCTGGTACAACAACCCCGCCAATCCCTTCTACCCGCCGTCCCGGCTGCCGTTCATGGACACCTCCGTGGACCCGAACGCCAGCCGTGACGCCGCCCATCCGCAGGACTGGCCGTATGAGGAGAAGGTGATGGGCTGGTCCGCCTGGTCCATCGACACCGGCCACTCCTACTCCACCGACGGACGGCAGGACTGGCCCGGCGAGTCCGGGTTCTCCTCCGCCGGTTTCCGTCCCTCCTGGTGGGTCGACGCGGGGCAGCGCAGCAAGATCAAGCCTCCGCTGGACGCGTTCTGCAACACGGCCAACCACTGCAACGTCTCCAGCCCGCCGGACTGCCCCAACGCCGAGTGCTACCAGCAGTACTGGTGGAACGGCTCCAATGTGACGTGGAAGAAGGACTGCGCCACCACCTGCGGCCACGAGGACATCAAGTACGCCACGCTCCGGGCCGAGCCGGGACGGGGATACCGGCTCCAGTACGGCACCCCCGTCTGCTCCGGGGCACCGTCGGGATCCCTGGTCGTGGAGTCCGATCCGGCGGGCACCGACACCTGGAGCGACTGCGGCAAGACCAAGACGGACGGCAGTTTCGAGTTCACCTTCCGCCCCGACTCCGACGGCCAGTACGAGGCCAAGGGAGACCTGTTCCAGATCGGCGGCGGCTACCAGGGCCACTTCTGGTACGCCCACGAACGCGACAAGGACCATCTGGGCGGGCCAGCAGGCCCCTTGACCGTCCTCGGCACCTGGAAGCTGAACAAGCCCGTGGCCGAGAAGCAGGCCAAGGTCTACGTGCACATCCCGGACACCGGGGCACAGACGAAGCAGGCCGTGTACGAGATCGACACCGCCGAAGGCATCGTGAAGAAGACGGTCGACCAGAGCGCCAACAAGTCCAACTCGTGGGTGTCCCTGGGCGCCTACCGCTTCAACGACAAGACACCCGAGGTCAGGCTCTCCAACACCACCGGCTCTGGCACCGCGGACAAGGACATCGCCTGGGACGCGGCCGCCTTCGTACCCGGCGACTACGGCATACCCGACGCCGGGGTGGGTGGCCTCGTCCTCCCGGACGCCGACAACAACGCACCGGACGTCGACTTCATCGACGACGACAAGGAGAAGCAGCCCAACCCCGACGGCGTCATCACCACACCCCTGCCCGGCCTGATACGGAGCGCCGAAGCGGGCAAGGCACAGCACTGCGTGACGAAGGACGGCCTGCGGGAATGCGTCACCAACACGACCACAGTCGACCCTTCCCTGTTCGCCCGCGCTCCTCGGCTCGCTCCCAGGGCCGCCGGACCGAACGGGACCCTGGTCACCTGGTGCGGCACCGATCCCTCCGTCAGCGGCTACACGCTCGAACGGCGTGAGGCCTGCCTGATGTTCGCCGTGCTGATCAGCGTCGACCGGGTCGACAACGGCAAGGTCACGCACATCGGCGATGCGACGTTCCTCGTCCGCCATGAGACGAAGCTGGCCAACAGCTACAAAAACACGATGCGCGAGATCCTCGCCGTCAGTGCCCTGACGATCGATTCCACGCTGGGAACCGTATCGCTGGAGTCCTGGAATTCGGACTGCGCACCGAACTGCAAGGTCGAATACTCGTCCTCCTGGGATGGCTCCACGATGTGGACAGGGCTGTCCGACCACCACTGGGCGGCGGCGGGCAAGACGACCACGTGGACGAAGCCGGACGAGGGAACGGAGCAGACCTTCGACCGGAAGTTCTGGCTGGACTTCAAGCCGTCCGCCGCGACCGGGTCGCTGAAGATCACCCAGCCGACCGTCACCTACTTCAGCCAGGTCAGGTGCGACAACTCGGTGTACGTCAACAACTCGACGGGTTGTGTGTTCAAGAAGCACATCCCGAAGTTCACCCTCAACACCGCGAAGTACCCGGTCGCGGCCGCCTACTACTGGCTGCTGCGGGAACAGCTGCCCTCTCATCCGAGCAGCGAGAAGGAGAAGAAGCCGCTGCACCGGGAGATCGACGACTCCGTGCGCCAGGCGAACCGGAACACGATCTGTCCCACGTCGTGGCAGACGAACAGCAAGGCCACACCGGAGATCACCAAGCCGGGCACGTCGGGCGTGGACTGCGACGAGTTTCCGTTCGCCGCCACCAAGGAAAGCGGCGGCCAGTTCGTTCAGAGCGGCGATGAATGCGTCCAGCTGTATGCCCAGAAGAACAACGACGGCAAGTGGCGCCTGTACTACGACGAGCGTTATCCCGACCCCACGTGGAAGGAGTTGTGCGGTCGCGCATCCATGTCGGCCAAGCAGAACCAGGGCCTCGGCGGCCGACTGGGGAACTTCTACACGAAGGCGCGGGTCGCCGACAACGACGCCTTCTACATCGAAGCGCCAGGACTGGAGGGGTGCACCATCGGTGAGGTGTGTGAGGTCCGCCCGTAGCTGATACGGCGGAGCGAGAAGGGGCCGGCGAGGATGTCCGACTCGTCGGCCCCTTCTGCCTGTCCGCGCCTAGCGGACGATCTCCCAGCCGAGAGCGCCGTCAAGGACTCTCGGCACGTATGCCACCGTTCCCACCGTGATCGGCCGGGCCGTCTCCAGCGCTTCGACCACGGAGGTGAACATGGCGGTCACGCTGGGCCAGACCACAGTGCTCGGGTCCACAGCGTCCGGTTCGATCCTGCGGACAGCCCCGTGCGTCGGCCCTTGCCGGTGGTCGACAATCAAGTCGTGTCCGGATTCCGTCGAGGATGCGAACGGGACCCAGCGGATGTGGCAGGTGGTGGGAGCCGGTACGAGTCCCAGGTCCTCGGTCGAGTAGACAGTCGTTCCGTCACCGATGATGTCGAGTTCGTGCCCGTCCTCGACGGTGAACCACAGAATCTCGTCCTCGTCTTCCTCGTCGAGGCTCCACGCAACCCTTCGTTCCATGTCGCGCTGGCCAGCGTTCATCTCGTCGGCGGTGTTCGGGGCGTAGCCGCCCGGTAGTAGGAACCCGGCAGGGGAGGAGCCTGTCGTGGCTGTGACTCCGTCGTGCCGTTTCAGCCAGGTGACGACGTCGGGGTGCAGCTCGATCAAATACTCGCCGATCTTGCTGATGTCACCTTGCGCGGCTGGGGAGTTCAGTGCCGCGTGGTCGGCCGGCGCGTTCGCTTCGAGCCATGCGTCGAGCCGTTCCAGAACGCGGGTGAGATGGTCATCGGTCATGCCGACGAGCCTATTGTCGGCCCGCCACCAGAACAGTGGCCTCCGGCACATCAGCCAGAGGCGCAACACGCGGGCGAGCCGCTGGGGGCTGAACCAACTGCACCAAGTTTCGTAGAGTCCGGTGATCTTGTTTCAGGCAGACTGCGCGGCTTGAGCCTGGCTCCGCCAGTAGTCGCGTTCGTACTCGGCAGGTGGCACGTAGTCGAGGGCGGAGTGGAGCCGCTCCTCGTTGTACCCCCGTGACCCACCGGAAGATCGTGCCGTTGACGGCTTAGTACTCTAGCAGGACTTTGGTATTTCTGCTGGTCAGGGGCAGGGTTTTGAGCGTATCCGAATGACGGCGTGTCAGGGGCGGTCTCGGTGGGACCGCCCCTCGATCGTGTATATCCGCCGCTGGAGGCGTGATCTGCTGGGGAGCCTGCCTATGTGATCGGGGATCTTGCAGCAGGTGTATGGGAAGCGGAACTTGAGGATCTTTTCCAGCGGGTGGCTCACCGGTTCGGCCGCATCGAACCGCGCCGCAGGATGCGGGACTACGTCCGCGGGCTGCTGGGTCCGGTGGGCCGCAAGAACGGCTGGCAACTCGCCGAATACGCAGGCCACCCCACCCCGGATGGACTGCAACGGCTGCTGTCCTGGTGCCGCTGGGACGCGGACGCCGTCCGCGACGACCTTCAGGAATACGTCGCCGAAAAGCTCGGGCAGCCAGATGGCGTCCTGATCATCGACGATACCGGGTTCATCAAGAAGGGCACCGACCTGTGGACGATCAACGGCCGTCCCTTCAACGCCGCCGAGACCCTGGCCCGCCCGCGCCTCGGCACCGTCGAACGCTGGCGCCTGAGCAGCGACTTCCACCACCCCGTCCATCTGCACATGGCCCACTTCCAGGTCCTCTCGCGCGGCGGCCCACCCCCGGAGGCCAGCGACGCGGGCTGGAAGGACACCGTCGACGTTCGCCCGTACGAGGTGGTGGAGATCCTTGCCCGCTTCGACGGCTATCACGGCCGCTTCATGCTGCACTGCCACAACCTTGAGCACGAGGACATGGCGATGATGGCGAATTTCGAGGTGGTATGACCAGTCTCGCCACCGTCATCGCGGCCGCCCTCACCCGACCGCGCTCCGGGGGCAAGCCCGCGCACATCCAATTCTTGATCACCAGCCCAGGTCAAAGGGCACCAACAGGCGGCCGAGCATCGCCTTAGGCAGCCAGACGTCGGCGCCCCACTCATCGAGTTCGTCGCGGAGGTGTTCGTAGTCGGTCATCGCCCGGCCGACGGTGCGCCAGAACCCGGGAGGATGGTGGGGATGGTGGAGGTGGGCGAGTTCGTGGACGAGGACGCAGAGCCGATCACGACGCTGGCGGCCAGGGCCTTGGAGCAATGGTCATGAGTTAGACGCCGTCTCATTTGGTGAGTCTGCGGTAGCAGATGAGGGTGCGGGTGATGGCGGTGAAGGCCAGGAAGTGTTCGGCCTTGCGTTCGTAGCGGCGGTGCAGGCGGCGGCAGCCGGCGAGCCAGGACATGGTGCGTTCGA